>JBBAJN010000068.1:0-15587 GCA_040404045.1 Chitinophagaceae bacterium | reverse complement strand
ATGTGCCTAAGCGGATGATTCCATTGAGGATATCAGCATTAGAGAGAAAAACTGGTCCGGCGCCGTTCGCATAGGGCTGGTAGCGATTCACCAATACCTGGTTGTTGAAGCCGCTGACTATATATTCCGATGAAAAACGCCTGGTATAATCATAGATCTTTGCCTGAGAAAGTGGGTTCTGTCTTTTGAATTCCTGTTGCTCCTGTACGATAGCGGCGGCAGTTGAATCATGTTCGAATTCAGTTTGGAATATACTCTGTTCCCTGATCACGGTATCTGCCACTCCGGCTATTTTTTGCTTGCCTTTCTCCGAGTCGTACACAACGGCCTGTCCTTTGGCGATCCTTTCCTGCTCAAGCACTTTTTTCATGTACTCTGTTGGCCTTGCATTTACGTTCCTCCGTTTCAGCAGGTTCTCATCGATCCTGAGTTTATACAGGAACTTGAGATCACCTTCTCTTCGTACTTCACTGACCAGGTTATTGTCACCGGCCCCACGGGTTTCCTGCAAACCACTCTGGTAGTTCGTAAGCGGGAATACATATGCGCTGTCAGAGGTAATGGAAATATAACCCACGGAATCGGGTTCGCTTTTCTCCCAGGCCTTAAGGGTGGAGTCCAGCTCTTTTCGGGCTTGATTCCTGAGGATCTCATCGCCTACGAGATACAGGGTGTCGAGCCCTGCGCGTTTAGTGGTAAAGAATCCGGCATACCGGTTGCCGATACCGTTTTCTTCGCTCACAAAGGTGAAATGGTTCACGTTGTAGAGCAGTGGGTAGCGGGCATCGCTGTGTTTCATGTTGCTCAGCATGGTTATCTGGCGGTAGTCGCTCTTCACATTGTTATCAACCATGAAGATGTTGTAACGATAACGGGAAGGCACAACCGTATCTGCGCGCGATGCGTCCCCTGATGGTCTGTTGGATGAGAACAGGATACCGGTCTTACTTGGGAATGCGGCAAACGAAGGATCGATATCGTTGTAAACGTCATTCGTCACCTGGGTTACGGTCCTGTCCTTGATGTTGTATGTGAAGATGTCAGACTGGCCATTCTTCACGGCGCTCATGACCAGGGTGTTGTTGTTCAGCATATACCTGGCGTCCTGGATCAGCTGGAATCCTTCGATTTCCTGCTTGTTGAGCTTGAGTTTCTTGACCAGATCATAGACGAACATCCTGATCTTTCCTTCTTCGGGATAGATCACCAGCAGCATGGAGCCTTTGGGGTCCCAGGCCAGGATCGGATAATTTGGATTGAGTTCAGCCTGGCGGTTCAATATGCCCGCTTTCAGCAACGTCTTCCGCTTGTCGGTGGGGTCTTCAAGGATGACCCGGTAAATACCCTTTCGGTACTGCACCATGGCGTATTTGTTGTTCCTCGGGATAGGATTCGCCTGGAAGCGGTAGAAGTCCACATCTTTCTTGAGTTCCTCAATAGCGACTACATTACCACGGGGCTGGTTTCGTCTGCCTTTAAGATCTGACTGGTACTTATCCGTTTCCTTCTCCATGAATTCCGCGAGCAGTTCCTTGAATTTCTTTTTGGTCACCCGCAAAGATGCAGAGTTCAGGCTCTTGTAAATGCGGGAGAGATAGAGGAAATAAGTGACATTGTCTTTACGGTAGTTGTCCGCTATGAAGCGCCAAAAAGCGTGGCCTGCCAGTTCGGGTTTCTTGAAAGCGAAATGATAGAAATTCTTGTACTCGCCAGAAAGAAGTTCAGATTTCAGCTGGTCATCCAGTTTTGCGCTCCAGGGTTCTGCTGCGTATGCAACATAACCGTCGATCAGCCATTGAGGAAGATCGAGCAGGGCTGCATTTCCTGCGAACTCCCCAAGATCGTCACCAAAAAGAAGATTGTCCACCAGTACTTTTGCAATACCCTGGCGAACCTGGATCCGCATGTTGTTGAGATCGCCGGAGTTGTAAATAACTACTTTATTGTTGACCAGTTTGGTTACACCACCGGTATTCTGCCACTCTATTCCAATCCCGATATTGGATTGCTTCATGTCTGAAAAACTGTTGTAGACCACGAGGTTTGCCCTTCTTTGCAGGCCGTATTCAACGAACTCTTCCAATTGGGGTAATTCTTCCTCTGCTACCTGGGCCACAAATTTTCCGAGCGCAAGGCCGCCCTGGTTAAAGTATGTATTGAAATTCCTGGTCTGGTAATATCTCCACTTGAACTTTTTATACTGAACCCTGTTCTTTCCGAACTCAACAGTATTGACCTGTGCAGATGAACCGGTTGATATGATGATGAGAACAAAAAACAGCCTGAAAAATTTTCGCATAATCTGTTGTTTCTAGGATCTTCTGCAATTCGTCGGAAATGCGCTATAATTATACTAAAATTAAGGGTTTTAGCCTATAAAAGAGCTCCAATGTATAACGTTAAAGTTTTCATCTTTAGTCCAATTCAGGAAAATACCTATGTGTTGACGAACAACAAAAAAGAAGCCATAATCATTGACCCGGGTTGTTATGGTAAACAAGAGGAACAACAACTGGAAGACTATATTGTTTCTGGTGGCTTGGAGGTCAGGCTTTTACTCAATACGCACTGCCACCTGGACCATGTATTTGGCAATAAATTCGTCGCTGAAAAATGGGGTCTGAAGCCCAAAATCCACAAATTTGAGAAGCAGGTGCTCGATTATGCGCCTGTTGCCGGCCTGATGTGGAACCTTCCATTCGATAATTATACGGGGGAGGTCGATTACCTCGAGGAAGGCGATGAAACTGGTCTGGAGGGTAATCCCCTCAAGGTGTTGTTCACACCGGGGCATTCCCCGGGGAGCATCAGCTTCTACTCGCAACAGCAGGGCTTTGTTATCAGCGGCGACGTGCTGTTCCAGGGCAGCGTTGGGCGGACAGATCTTCCTATGGGTGACTTCAACACGCTCTCGGCCAGCATTCGGGACAAGATCTACACACTCCCGGACAACACGGTCGTTTATTCCGGTCACGGGGCGCCAACAAAAGTAGGCGTAGAGAAGAGGACGAATCCCTTTGTACAATTGGCTGATTAGCTCATTGGCTAATTGGCTAATTCTGAAATATCGGGCAGCTCGTAGTTTCTGATACCTTTCGAATAAAGAATGAGCTAATCAGCCAATGAGCTAATGAGCCAATTTCTTTAGTTCATGTTTCTCGACTTTTGCTACAAATGCAATAAAGGCGAGCGACAGCAGCACCCCGAAACCGTGGGTAAGCCAGATGTTGGGGGAATAGTTGCGGAATAGCTGGTGGGCCAGGAACAGCAGCATACAGATCACGATGTAAGCAAGTAGTTTCTTCCAGGCATAAGGAACGGGGTAATATTTTTGTCCCAGTGTATAACTCAACGCCATCATAAAGCCATAACAGACGAGGCTGGCCACGCCACAGGCCATATAGCCAAAACGGGGAATGAACAGCCAGTTGATCAGGATCGTAATGCCTGCGCCGGCGATCGTCACGTAGGCGGCCATCATGTTCCGGTTGGTGAGTTTGTACCAGATGGAAAGATTGTAATAGATGCCCAGGAAGATCTTTCCAAGCATCAGCAGGGGTACAACCTTCAGGCCTTCCAGGTATTCAGGGTGGGTTTTCACACCCATGAAATACTTCCATATGTCGAGGAACAGCATCACCATCAAAAAACATAAGCAGCAGGTGATCACAAAGAATTTCATCACCCGGGCATAGGTCCGCGGCGCGTTTTCTTCGGTCGATTGCCGGAAGAAAAAAGGCTCGGCACCCATGCGGAAAGCCGTGATGAACAGGGTTATGATGACCGCTAACTTGCTGTTTGCACTGTATATGCCGTTCGCTGATCGGGCCTCATCAGAGCTGCCCGGATAAAGTGAGGTGATCATGAACCTGTCGATCGTTTCATTGACCATGCCGCCCAACCCAACAATGACTAACGGTGATGAATACAGGAGGATCTCCCTGATCAGTTTGCCGTTCAAGGAAAAAGAGAACGAGCCCAACTCCTTCCACAGTAAGATCAGGGTGACGGCACTGGCTACAAGCTGCGCAATGAACACATAGCCTATATCGATCGCCGGGTCATACATGAGGGCGAAAAAGTTCTCTGCTCCTTTCTCATGCTGGCCCTTGCAATAGACCAGAAAGAAAACCACCAGGCCCACATTGATCAGGATGTTCAACACTTTGATAAAGGCGAATTTCCTGGGCTGCCCCTGGAACCTCAGCTTGGAAAATGGGAGTACGGCGAGGGTGTCAAGGGCTACGATCAGCAATACCCATTTGATATATTCCGGATGGCTGCCGATCTCCATATAATTCGCGAGCGATTGCACCGGTATGAACAACACAGCCGTAAAGACCAGCGTGGTAATCACGATGGTGCTCAGCCCTGTGTTGTATACGTCTTTCTCCGGGTACAGGTTATTAAACCTGAAATAGCTGGTCTCCATTCCATAGGTATATACCACTTGCAGAAAAGCGGCCGAAGCGAAAAGGATCGAGATGTCGCCATATTTCTGAGAAGCAAAAATGGTCGTCAGTAATGGTGTCAGGAGGTAGTTCAGGAACCTTCCGAAGATGTTGCTGAAGCCGTACCAGAAGGTTTGTGAAGCAAGTTTCTTTATGCTGCTCAAATAGGATATGCTTTGGAGCAAATTTAGAGTTATGTGTACAAACTTGTTTCAATTCGTCAAATTTAGGTCCCGGGTTCAACTTGTAGGGTACCTTGTGGTCAAATGCAGCATATGAAACATTCATTTTTTTTACTACTTGTACTTTGCTTCTGCTCTCTTCAACTGGCGGCTCAGAAAGCAAGCCGACAGTATCCGGGTAAGGTCAAGTACCAGAAAACTGAGCAGGATGCTACCGTATTTGATGTTCCCTATCCAGCCGATCAGGTTCAGGATGGTATGAAAGATATGTTCCAGAAGAAAGGGGTGAAAGTCAAAGAGAAGAGTGGTTTTTTCGAAGCCCCGAACGTTAAAATGGATCAGCTGGGAAGTAAAACCGGTGATGTCTATTACAAAGTGGTAAAAGATGGCAAGAGCGATAGTAAGATCTATGTGATACTTACCGAAGCGGGTGAAGCTCCTGAAAACAGGACATCCTCCCATAGTACTTTGGCCTTGGGAGCAGGTTTGGGCACTGGTGCCATACTCGGAGGTATAGCCCCCGCGCTGGATGAGCATGATTTCAATGTGGTGAAGGCAAGGCAGGAAGAAGAGATCAAAAGGACCGAAAAGAGGATGAGTAGCCTGTTGGAAGACCAGGGTAAACTGGAGAAGAAAAGGGCCGATCTGGACAAAGACATCGAAAAACTCAAGCAGGATCAGATCAACCTGAATGCTGATCTGGAAGCCAAAAAGTCAGCATTGGCAACGTTTCTTGAAAAAGCAGGAAAAGGTAAAAAAGACTAAGGCTGGGAGAATCGCTTGTCTTTCACAAAACTGGTGTCTGTCAGGGTTCTCAGAAAGATGGTAAGATCCGCTTTTTCGAAATCGTCGATCCTTATCCTGTTTCTGACCAGCGGGTCAGTAGTAGGCCCGTTCACCACACCGGAACGATAATGGTCGAGGACTGCGCCCACTGAAAAGAATCTTCCGTCATGCCCGTATGGACCCGTTAGGAACAGGTTTCTGAGTGTGGGGACCTTGAATTTCAGGGAGTCTTCCGCCTTCTTCGTGATACCCATTCGGCCTACATCCCTCAACACGTTATTCATGGGTATCCCGGTATTTCGGTAACTCTGATCCGTGAACAACGGTTCCCTGTGGCAGCTGTTGCATTTTTGTATAAAGAGCTGGTAGCCCCGTTGCTCTGCACTGGTAAATGTTTCCAAACCTTTTTTCACTTTGTCGTACTTGCTGTTTGCAGACACCATCATACCCATGAACTGCGACAAGGCTTTCAGCATCTGCTGTGAGTTGACCTGGCTGCTGTTGAATGCTTTCCTGAACATCTCTTTGTAGGCCGAGTCTTCATTCAGTTTCCGTACTACGTTTTCAACAGTTTCAGCCATCTCATTCGGTGCGGTGATGGGAGCAAGGGGCTGCACTTCCAGGTGGTTGATACCCCCATCCCAGTGAAACTCTTTGTACCAGGCCAGATTGGCCAGCCCAGGCGCATTTCTTGTAGTAAACTGGTTGTTAAACCCATGGCTGAGGTCATGGTCCAGGGTAGCGAAGCCTGCAAACTGCTGGTGACAGGATGCACAGGGAAAGTTCCCGTCAACGGACAACCGGCCATCATAAAATAATTTTCTTCCCAGTTCAAATCCCTCTTTTGTGATCGGGTTGTTTTTATATGTATCCGCCAGCGCTGGGAATCCCTCTGGAATCGGTATCTGCAGGGGGGTGGTGGTAAAATTATCTGTGTCGTTTTTCTTGCAGGCATCCACGATCAGGATACCGCAGGTAAACAACAATAAGGTCAATATAGAGAGCAGTTTTTTCAAGGGTTCACCACCTTATTAATGCTGAACATTCCGGCATAGTTGTCAGCGATCTTTAGTGCTACACCTCCGGGCGACATCACCGATGCATTGGAGGCTACGGTGATCCGATGCGGTCCGTCGAACCATTTCTCAACGTCAGCATTGATCACCAGTTCTTTGGTTCTGCCTACTTCAAAAGATATAGCCAGACTGACGCTCCTGATCGCATTTTCGCCGGTCCTGAAACCGCCGATATGATGGGTGAGCTTTTGGAAGGGAGCTGGCGATGAAGGCGACCTGCCTTCAAGTTTTGCAAAAATATAACCCGTGTTCCAGGTCCAGAACATGCCATTGGTTGGGTCCAGTGCCCCTGTTTGTGCACCACTCACATTCCGTGTACTGTCTACGCCTACGATGAAATTGATCTTATCGTAGGTGCCTGCTTTCAGGTTTACCTTGAATTGGCGGGAAGCGGGTTGGGCAAGATCCACCAGGTGATATATGCTTTTCTCAGACACACTGGTGGTGGCATTCGCGAATTCAACGCCGGCGATATAGAATTTGAAGCTGCTGATATTGAATTTCTCACCGCTGAAATTGGTATACTGAAATGCCGTATCGATGGGTGCGCCAAAGGCCATCAGGGAAAAACTGATGGTCAGCGGGGCCGTGTCCGTTTCGGTACTGTTGTCTTTCTGGCAACTGGCCAATATGGCCATAAGCGCCAGGATGGTCAGTGTTATGTTCGATCTATTCTTCATGCCTTCCAGGTTTTTTTCTCATGTGCTTTACGTCTGATCGCCTTTTTTTAAACGCGAACCTTTTCTCTTTTGACTGTTTAGTGGGTTTGGTGGATATACGGGCCTTCTTTTTCTCCAGCGCCTGGTTGATGAGCACATTCAACTTTTCGATCACCAGCAACTTGTTGTGCCACTGTGAACGGGTGGCCTGCGACCTTGACGCGAGATATCCCTCGCTATTGATCAATTTACCGTATTTCTCCCAAAGGATCTTCTTTTGTTCATCATTCAACACCGCCGACCGGTCTACATGGAATAGACCTTCCACCATGGTTTCCACCTTATTGACATTCTGCCCGCCCTTGCCACCGCTTCTTGCCGTGCGAAATTCCAATTCACGGCTTATATCTATCTTCATCGCTTAAAATTACAATTTCACAGGCTGATTTCATATGAGGGTCGTCATTCAACGTGTTTCATGGGCTTCCGTTAAGGTAGACGGTATAAAGAGGGGAGAGGTTGGCCCGGGGCTGTTGGTGCTGCTGGGCATAGAAGATGCCGATACCGATGAAGACGTCCAATGGCTCGCTGCTAAGATCTTGAACCTCAGGATCTTCAACGACTATGAAGGGGTAATGAATCTTTCCGTGAAGGACATAAGCGGGGAAATTTTGCTGGTCAGCCAGTTCACGCTGCATGCCGCTACAAAAAAGGGCAACCGTCCTTCTTATATCCGGGCATCAAAACCGGATATTGCCGTGCCCCTGTACGAGAAGACGATTGCCGCTCTGGAAGAGGAACTCCGGCGGCCCATCCAGACCGGTGTATTTGGGGCCGATATGAAAGTGAGTTTGTTGAACGATGGCCCGGTAACCATTTTTATCGATTCAAAACAGAAGGAATAGTATGACCATTGATCGCGCACAGGCAAGGGTACACGAATGGATCACCACTACGGGGGTGAGGTATTTCAGTGAACTGACCAACATGGCTATCCTCACAGAGGAAGTGGGAGAGCTGGCCAGGCTGATGGCCCGAAAATACGGGGACCAGTCGTTCAAGGAATCAGATAAGAAGGCCGACCTGGGAGATGAAATGGCGGATGTCCTCTTTGTGTTGATCTGTCTGGCTAATCAAACCGGGGTTAACCTGACCGAAGCCCTTGAGAAGAACTTCGAGAAAAAAACGAAGCGCGACAGTGACCGTCACAAAAACAACGAAAAACTGAAATAAACTGATCTGGGCTTCCGCCCTTACTCCCTAACAATTATTTTTGCACCATGTTACTGACTGACCACAATAAGTTTCAGGCGATCATTTCGCATGCTAAAGAATACGGATTTGTTTTCCCGTCTAGTGAGATCTATGACGGTTTGAGTGCTGTGTACGACTATGGCCCCTGGGGCAGTGAGTTGAAAAAGAACATCAGGGATGCCTGGTGGAACGAGATGACCAGGATGCACGATAACATCGTGGGCATTGATGCGGCGATCTTTATGCACCCTACCACCTGGAAAGCATCCGGCCACGTGGATAATTTCAGCGATCCGATGATCGACAATAAAGACAGCCAGAAGCGATATCGGGTCGACCATCTCATAGAAGGCTTTGCAGACGATCTTGCCAAAGGTGGTAAAACTGAGCAGGCGGAGCATCTGGTGGCGGAAATGGATAAGTTACTGGCATCTAATGAGCTCGACAGCCTTAAGCTGCTCATCGAAGAGTATAAGATCCCCTGCCCGGTCAGCGGTACGGTCAACTGGACAGATGTAAGGCAGTTCAACCTGATGTTCTCTACCCAACTGGGTAGTGTAGCCGAAGATTCTGACCTGATCTATCTGAGGCCTGAAACGGCGCAGGGTATTTTTGTGAACTTCCTCAACGTGCAGAAGACCGCACGTATGAAAATACCATTTGGTATTGCGCAGGTTGGGAAAGCCTTCAGGAATGAGATCGTGGCAAGGCAGTTCATATTCCGCATGCGCGAATTTGAACAGATGGAAATGCAGTTCTTTATCAGGCCCGGCACGCAGAAAGAATGGTATGCCTATTGGAAGGAAGAGCGTATGAAATGGCATCAGTCCCTGGGCTTCCCTGCGGATATGTATCGCTTCCATGATCACACTAAACTGGGACACTATGCAGATGCTGCTGTAGATATCGAGTTCCAGTTCCCCATCGGATGGAAAGAAGTGGAAGGTATCCATTCCCGTACGGATTTTGACCTGTCCAGCCACCAGCAGTATAGCGGCAAGAAGCTGCAGTATTTCGATCCGGAGATCAACCAGAACTATGTTCCGTATGTGATCGAGACCTCCATCGGGTTAGACCGGATGTTCCTGCTGGCCCTCAGCTACGCCTATGCAGAGGAAAAATGGACCAAGGAGGATGGTTCCGAAGACAGCAGGGTAGTACTACGCCTGCCTGCAAAGCTTGCCCCCATCAAACTCGCTGTGCTGCCCCTCACCAAGAAGGACGGACTGCCAGAGATCGCGAGGGATATCATAAAGGATTGCCGCCAGGATTTCTATTGCTTCTACGAAGAGAAAGACAGTATCGGTAAACGCTACAGACGGATGGATGCCCTCGGCACGCCTTTCTGTGTCACCGTGGATCACCAGACCAAAGAAGACAATACCGTGACCGTACGGCATAGGGACTCAATGCAGCAGGAAAGGATCGCTATCAGCGCCATCAAGGAGCTTGTTAAGATTGGCTAATTGGCTCATTGGCTAGTTAGCCAATGAGCCAATTGAATCTGCCCTGCCCATTCTTTGAGAAGTATCGTCCATTTGGAAAAGGATTCCCCGGAGGGGATCAGGCTTCTCCAGGTGAAAGTGGTGTCTGACGGCAGAACCTTGTAGTTACAAGGGAAGGGCTGGGCTGGAATACCTGCTCTCGAAAATATTTTAATCGCTCTCGGCATGTGAATGGCAGAGGTGATGAGCAGGATGGAACTGTTGCCGACTGAATCGAGCATGGCTTTACTGAACGATGCATTCTCCAGCGTATTGCGCGCTTTTCTCTCTACAAGAATATGCTCCCGCGGCACCATTAGATCTTCCAGATTCTTTGCAACAAAATCGGCTTCGTTATACTCCCTCTTTTTAAAAAAGGTTGCATCTCCACCAGTGACCAGTATTCTTTTGATATGTCCGCTGTGATACAGCCTTGCTGCCTGGATGAACCGGTCAGCAGCTGACCCGAAATATCCCTCACCGGTCATTTCATCATGCCCTGCCATTCCACCCAGAAGAATTCCCGTTTGGTAACCTTGTACAAGGTGGGTTGGCTTCGACTGGTAGCGGTCCCATAAATGGTTAATGATGTATGGATTTGAGAAGAGCAGGAACACCAGAACTGCAGTTGTTCGTAATGTTCTTTTATAAACATCATCCTTTACAAAAACATACAACACAGCGATCATCAGGATCCAGAGAAACGGATCCAGCAGGAAACCTATGATCTTGGAAACAATGAACACGGTGTGATGTTAGCCGTAAAGTTCGAAATGAATATCTTTTTTGTCGTACCCCAGTTCCTGGAGGTTCTGCCGCGCGTCATTGATCATATTTTTCCATCCACAAAGGAAGAAGTAAGCCGGGGGTTTGTCAGCCACCAGTTTCTTATACAGATCGTGCACGTAACCGGAATCGCCCTCCCAGGTTTCGCGGCTCAGGGTGGGGAGATATTTGAAATTCGGCTCCTTCGATTCCATTTCTTTCATTTCCTGGTAATAGAGCAGGTCGCACTGCTTACGACAGCCGAATAAAAGGAAGATGCGTTTATGGGGAATGTGGTGTTTGAAAATATAGTGGATCATGCTGCGGAAAGGTGCTATACCGGTACCTGTACAAATGAGAAAAAGGTCACGATCTATCTGTTCGGGCAATGTGAACTTGCCCTGGGGACCCCGAAAACTGCATTCAGATCCAACCACCCAATTGTCGAATATGTATTCGGTGCCCTTTCCGCCTTCTGCGCGAACAATGACCAGCTCAAAGCAGTTGGTTCCGTCCGGCGCAGACGCGATGGAATAGCTGCGCCAGCGTTCTGAATTCTTTTCTCCTATGGGAAGATCGAGTGTTACAAATTGGCCGGGCAGGAAATCAAATGAATCAAGCTCGGGTACTTTGATGAGGAACCGGTAAGTAAGGGGTGCCTCTTCTGCGATAGAAACCACGATGCCTATACGCCATGGTTGAACAGCCATTCGAAAAAAATTTCGGTCAAGATAGGAAAATTATTGCATCAGCATCTCCTGCAACTCCTGTATTTTGTTGGATGAACGATAGCATGTTTTTCCATTTCTGGTGTAGTAAACCACCACCTTTTTTCGGCCCGTTATTTTTCGTTTGTTCTTATCCGTTACTTCTATTTTGCCCTTCGGCATGATATGAAGTATTTTTTTATCAGTGGAGGGGATAAGTATTTTCCCGGATTGGCCGGGGACGGAGAGTCCGGTTTCTTCCACAACTGGTCCTTTCACTGATGCGGTATCAAAGGCATATCTTTCCCCGTTCAGCCATACCTCTGTAACGCGAATGTCCCTTCCGGCAGGTATTTCAAGGTATAGCAGATGTTGCCATATTTCCTTTCGTTTTTCCACGTTCAGGTTGCCATCCTTGTCCATGGTAGCCTGACGGGTACCTGGTACGATTCGCTGGGAATATGCGTGGAGCTTCTGGCTCCGGGCTTCGCCGGCAACGATCAGGCATAATATAAGTATGATCTGTTTCATATAGTCAAGATGAACTATTAATGTGAATTACATAAAAAAAGAGGACCAGGGTCCTCTTTTTTTAATTAAGATTTGGTGAACCTTCGGACAAACTGGTATTTCCTGTCGTTACTCGTGATGGTGAGTACATATGGTCCGCTCGGTAGTGCGCTGACATTTACCTGACCGCTTCCATAAGCTGATGTCTGATTGTGAACCAACTGCCCGCCAAGCGTGAACACCTGTATCTGGATGCTCTTTATGCTCAGCATCGTTCCAGCCTGGTAACTGATGGTGTTACTGGTGATGGTTGGAAAGGCTTTTACAATGAAATTCTTGTCGTCCCTGATGGGGTCATTCACGCTGGTAGGCCCTGAGATCGCACCGCCTATGTTGGCTGCAAACATTCCATTGCTATGTGTACCCACAAGCAGGGTGTTGTCTCTCCACCGGGAGACCAGAGACTGTATGATACACGTGTTCATCATCCCGCCCGGTCCGCCATCTTCCCGGGTCCAGTTGGTAGAGTTTTCTGAAATGGTCCTCGTGCTGAACAGGCCCACAGTGGTGCCAACATAATACTCAACACCCGAGGTGGTTGCCATGATCTCACAACTTCTGACAGATGGAAGGCTCAGGTTTCCTTCTACGGCCTGCCAGGTTGGAACTGCAGCAGTTGCATTTCCTGTCCAGTAAAGAGATACCGCATTATAGTTGGATACGGCTGCCATGATCGTATCATGGTTTCTTGGATTAACAGAGATGTCAATCACTACAACATTTGACGGCATACCGCTGGGTGTGATATCTACCGGAGCTGCGGTGGTTGAATTGGCCGGGTCCCTTAACCGGAATATCTTACCATTGGCTGTACCCATATACAACATATTGTTTGCCGTATAATTTCCTTTTGTTGTGGCCAAAGAAAAAATTTCTCCCGTCAGTAACTGGTCAACTCCGGTCACCCTGGTCCAAGTGGAAGGTGAAACGGTTGTGGGTGATGTGGTTCTGTACAGCGTGTCGTTACTTGGGAAATACAGGTTATTGGGATTGTCTTCGTCCAGGTGGAAATAGGTTACAAACCTGTCCTTGCTTATATTGTTGGGTGTGATATTGTCAAGACTGACGTTGCCGAATAGTGACAGTCGATACATGACCTGTTCCTGCACGGAAGCCAGCATATAAAGCTGATTGGAGGAATTCCTGAATAAGAATGTCTGTCCGCCGTCGCCTCCGACCAATCTGAAATGATCGTTCGAGTCCACCTTGGCTTGCCCGGTGAATAATCCTTCGGCGTCGCGGAAGGTAGTGGCGTTATCCTGCGTACCTCCAATGAATGTTCTGGTATTCACCCGGGGATCAATACCTACATGGTAGTACTGCATGGTTTGCATCTGTGCGCTGGCACTTTCCCATGACACCCTGGCTGCCGCAGCGTTTGGCGTAACTGCCAGAGCGCCATCCGAGGCAGCGATCATCCGGTTTGGATTTGAGGGGTCAAACCTGAGACGATGGACATCCACGTGTGAGGCACGATCGGGATCATCATAGGTTGATGAAACCTGGCCGCCGATATTGCCCCCCATGAAATAGGAATTCGCAGGTGTTTGAAAACCATCGGTGGATCTGATCAATGTGACACCGCCAACATAGATCATGTTGTTGTTCGTAGGATGTCCAATGACTTCCATATCGTAACCACCCTGTGTGGCAAAAAAGTTGTCAGTGGTGCCGTTTCTTTTTGCAACCAGGGATGCTCCCAGGTTTTGGCTCCAGGTAATTGGCGTTGTATTGAGATTTGCCCTGAACAGGTCTGCCTCTGATTCACTGCTGCTGGCCTTTTTGGCGTTTTCCACCAGAACATACAGGTCTTCATTGGCCGATAAACCAAGAACGATCCTACCCCAGCCAGCCTCACTGCCATCTGTCATTCGGGGATCATAAGCCCTCCAGCCGGGAACCGAATCAGGCTGGTTCAGCAAGCCGCCCGCTATCCTGGTCCAGGTATTGGGGTCACCCGAAGTGGAAGTCCATACTCCGGCACTAGCCCTGTCAGGGCTAATACCGGTGATGGCAGCATAGAGCCTGGTTCCTGCTTTGTTGATCAATATATCTGTTATATTGGCAACAGTGGTGGAGGGGTTTGCGTTTCTGATAGCATATTGCCAGGTTGATCCGCCGTCCCTGGATCTTATGATCGAACCTCCTCCGCCCGCCACATAAACATGTCCGGTTACCGGATGTACGCTTACATTGGTTGTGAAGTCAAAATCAGAGTCATATGAAAACTCATTCGACCCTCCCACCGTGGATGCCAGCTTGGTCCATGTCAGACCATTGTCTGTTGATTTGAACATTCCGTGCCCGAACACCAGGGCATTGGGGTAGTAGGCCATACCAATGGCCTCTCCTGTGCCTGCGTACCAGGTGTCCTGAAAACCTGGCCTGGGGTCCTGAGCAATGCAGGTCACACTCCTGACTTCGTTAGGAGGATGCACAAAGGTCCAGGACAGACCGCCATCAGAACTTCGGAAGATTCCGCCATGGACACCACCGGACAGCACTACCCGGTTAGAGGTCCCGTTGTATCTTACATCAAAGGCCAGTGCCCTCGTTCTCCCTCCCCTTTGAGAAGGTCCTGCTGAGGCGTAGCTGTTGTTAACCTGTACACTCTGCATACCGGAACGGCGAAAAGCAACGGTTTTGGCCCAGTCGATTTCCCGGCCCCGGATGCCTTTCGGGATCAGTCCGGTGTTGGGGTCCCTGGAGATAAACCAATCATAATAAGCTCTTCTACGGCCAGCTTCTTCTTCATTTTCTTCAGCTTCCTCAAACTGGCTTTCACGTTCATCCCGAGAGGAAAACGTATTCCTATCAGTCAAAAACCAGACGCCCGATATAAGTAGGAATCCGCAGAATAGGGGGAGAATAATTTTTTGCATGTTCTTAATCAGTAATTGGCAATTTAAACCTTTATCTTAAATATTTATACACTTCCTTGGTTAATTACAATCTAGTGGCCGGATGGTTTGCCCTATCTTTGCCAATCCTGAACAGGGATGCATAAACTGCTGGTGGACAGATGAATTTGCAGGTGTTGTTAGACAGGTTTTCACAGAACCCCCGGATCAAATCGATCGCGGACAGGATATCTGTGCCTGAAACAGCCAATCTCAGGCTAACCCGGTTAACCGGCAGTTCCTCCCAGTTTGTACTCGCAGCAGTATACGGTCACCCCGCCGCCGCCGGTCTCAATCACCTGGTGATCCTTGACAACGCAGAAGAAGCTGCTTATTTCCATAATACGCTGGAGAATCTTACCGAAGCCCTGGACCTGTATTATTTCCCTTCATCATACAAGAACAGGAAGAATTTCCGGCTCCTGAACAGCAGCCACGTCATGCTCCGGACGGAAACACTCACCCGCTTCAGTTCAGATGGCAATAAGCGGATCATGGTTTGCTACCCCGAGGCCATTTTTGAGAAAGTGGTTTTGCCCAAGACGCTTTCCCGCCACATCATCAGGGTCAAAACAAACGACACGCTGGATGTAAACGCCCTCATGGAACAGTTTGTCAGTTACGGGTTTGAAAGGACAGATTTTGTTTATGAACCGGGCCAGTTTGCCATGCGCGGGGGTATCCTGGACGTATATTCATTTGGAAACGAGAAGCCCTATCGGATTGAATTATTTGGGACTGACGTGGACCCTA
>JBBAJN010000067.1:0-15603 GCA_040404045.1 Chitinophagaceae bacterium | reverse complement strand
AATCCTGTTGACCAGGTGATCATCGCCCTGGAGAAACCCCATGGCCTCCAGGTGGAATCCGTGGTAAACACCCTCAGCAGGTACGACGTGGACATCAAGCTCGCACCTGATACCATCGACATACTTGCAGGCTCCGTAAAAACAAACAATGTACTCGGCGCGGCATTGATCGACATCAATACGGCCCTGATGCCGAGGTGGCAGCAGAACATAAAAGGGGCGATCGACATAGTTATTTCGCTGCTTGGCCTTAGCCTGCTTTCCCCGCTCATCCTGTACGCTGCGATACGGGTCCGGCTTTCATCCCCGGGCCCCATCATCTACTCCCAGGAAAGGATCGGCTATAAAGGCAAGCCTTTCCAAATCTATAAGCTGCGGTCGATGTACAATCATGCCGAACCGGATGGACCAAAACTTTCTTCGTCCACAGATACCCGGGTCACCACCTGGGGCCGGGTGATGCGCAAATGGCGGATCGATGAACTACCCCAGTTCTGGAACATTCTAAAAGGTGAAATGAGCCTCGTGGGCCCGCGCCCTGAAAGAAAATTTTACATAGATCAGATCATCGAACAACACCCCCATTACAAACACCTGCAGAAAGTAAAGCCCGGACTCACGAGTTGGGGGATGGTGAAATTTGGCTATGCCGAAAACATCACCCAAATGATGGAACGCATGAAATATGACCTGATCTACATAGAAAATATATCGCTGGCACTGGATTTTAAAATTCTGATCCATACATTACGGATCCTGATCACCGGAAAAGGCAAATGAATATAAAACTCGATCCCCTGAAACAACTCCTTACCTTTTTATGCTGCTTATTGCTGTCGCAACTGCAGGCCCAGGAATACTGGCAGCAGAAGGTAGACTACAAGATGAACGTCCGCCTTCATCCAAACGACAATACGCTTGATGGTTACGCCAGGATACAATACACCAACCATTCACCCGATACACTTCATTTCATCTGGTTCCACATCTGGCCAAACGCTTTCAAGAATGACAGAACAGCCTATAATGACCACGAACTGGAAAACGGCAAAACCTCATTCTATTTTTCTTCCCCCGAAGAAAAAGGATATATCAACCGCCTCGATTTCAGGGTGAATGAGCAAGTGCTTAAAACCGAAGACCACCCGGAACATATTGATATCATCAAAGTGCTCCTGCCCACCCCACTCGCACCGGGGAAAAACATACTCATAACCACCCCGTTTCATGTAAAACTGCCTTATAATTTTTCCAGGGCCGGTTATGACGGCAAAACATACCAGGTTACACAGTGGTATCCCAAACCTGCCGTGTACGACAGCAAAGGCTGGCACCCGATGCCCTACCTCGACCAGGGTGAATTTTATTCAGAATTCGGCGACTATGAAGTGAGCATTACCGTTCCTGAAAAATTCACCGTGGCTGCTACCGGGGAACCCCAGTTCAAACCAAAAGAGGTTCTGTTCATCCCACCACCGGCAAGGAAAACAAAAAAGCCAACCCCGAAAACGAAAACGCTGTCAAAACCGTATGACTGGACCCAGGCCCCTACGGCCACTTACGTGTACAAACAGGAACGAATACACGATTTTGCCTGGTTCGCTGACACCAGCTTTACGCTGCAGACGGATACATTACAACTGCCCTCAGGAAAGATCATCAACCTGCAGGTCTATTTTCACCTCGACAAACTGGTGATCTGGGAGAATGCCATCACGTACCTGAAAGATGCCATTCGGAATCTATCCTCCTGGGTTGGAGAATACCCCTACAACTATGCTACCCTGGTGGATGGCAAACAGGGGTTCAACGGCGGAATGGAATATCCCACCATCGCTATCCTGTCGGGGATTACAAATCCTGCAGAACTGGACCTGACGATCTTCCACGAGGTGGGACACAACTGGTTCTACGGTGCATTGGCCTCCAACGAACGCAAAGCACCCTGGATGGACGAGGGCATGAACACATTTTATGAAAAACGATATGAATCACTTAAATACAGGAGACTAAAAAATCCAAAAGGAATCGATCTTTTCTCGGACCCCCGGTTCCCTGAGATTCTTTTAAAGACACAGGCCGGGCTAAAAGCAGACCAGCCCATTACCACCCCGGCAGATAGTTTCACTGCCAACAACTATTCCCTGGTGGCTTACACGAAGGCATCCTTGTGGATGAAGAAACTCGAAACAGATCTTGGCAGGCAAACTTTCGACAGGGCTATGCAAGCGTACTATCAACAATGGAAATACAAACATCCCACCCGCAGTGATTTTGAAGCAGTGATCAGCGGCGTGTCCGGCAAACAACTCGACTCCACCTTCGCCCTGCTCGATCAAAAAGGTACCATCAAGCCTGACCCCAACAGGCCACTCAAACTGGTCCCCTTGTACAAGATTGAAAAAACCATCGATTACAGGCCCATTTTCATTACACCTATTGCAACCTACAATACATTCAACGGCATCACACCCGGTATTGCATTCCACAACTACTCGCTTCCACTGCCCCGGCTGAATTTTGCCATCGCTCCGTTCTATGGGATCAAAAGCGGGAAATTCAACGGTTGGGGCAGGGTCGGTTACCAGTGGTACCCTGACAATTTTTTCAGAAACATCGAGCTGGCAGTAGTTGGCAGCAAATTCAACCAGAAAAATTTCAGGGACTCATCCAATAAGTTGTTTAGCCTGGCAGTTCAAAAACTTTCCCCATCGTTGAAATTTGTATTCAAGGAAAATGATGCTCGAAGCAATTTCATCAAGTTCATCCAATTCAAATACATCATGATCGGCGAAGATGAACTCAACTTCGCTGTAGACCCTAACAATAACAACACCATCATCACCGAGGAAAAAGCGCGCTACACGGTACTCCAGAGCCGGTTCGTGATCCAGAACAACAGGAAGCTTTATCCCTGGAACGCCGAGATCCTGACGGAAAGCCATGAGGACTTCTACAAACTCAATTTTACGGGTAACTACTTCTTCAACTTCAGGAAAAAAGGCGGAGTCAACCTGAGATTCTTTACGGGTAAGTTCATTTATAAAGGCAACAACACCTCTTCTGTTTTTGAAACGCAACGCTTCCACCTGAATATGTCGGGCCCCAAAGGATTTGAAGATTACACATACAGCAATCCATTCATTGGCCGGTTCGACACCGAAGGTTTTGCGAACCAGCAGATCATGATCAGGGATGGGGCCTTTAAAGTCCGTACAGACCTGCTCGCCCAGGAAGTGGGCCGATCAGACGACTGGCTGTCAGCCGTAAACCTCACCATGGATGTGCCGGACCGGTTTAACCCCTTACACGCACTTCCCGTCAAGATACCGCTAAAGCTGTTTATGGACGTAGGCACTTACAGCGGCGTATGGTCTAAAAATTCCGAGCAATCAAAATTCCTGTACGACGGTGGCGTCCAGATCTCGATCCTGAACAACCTCATCAACTTTTACTTCCCGCTGGTGTATAGTAAAGTTTATCGCAACTACTTCCAGTCCGTCCCCGGAAATAACTTTTTCCAACGCATGAGTTTCAGCATAAATATCCAGGATCAGTCGATCCGGAAAATAACTGAATTATTGAAGCAATGACGGGTTTGCGTTATATAGAGCGCCATGAACTAGATGACCAGAAATGGAACAGTGCCATTGGCAATGCCGGGAATGGGAATATCTATGCCCGTTCATATATGCTGGACCTGATGTCGCCGGGTTGGTCCTCGCTCGTACTAAACGATTACGAGTTGGTGATGCCCCTGACCTGGCGAAAAAAATTCGGAGTCCGATACCTGTATCAGCCTCCATTCCTGCAGCAACTCGGCATTTATGGCAGCCATTCAGATATCCATGCCTCCCTGTTTGTGGAAACAGCAAAAAAACACTTTCGCTTTGCGGAGATATTCCTCAATCATCGCCTCACAGACACCCACTGCGAAGCAAGACAAAACTTCGTCATTGACCTGAATAAGGATTATAGCACGCTGGCTGCATCTTATACCGATGTCCATCGGAAGAACCTGAAACGCGCAGCCAATGCATCCCTGGTTTACAGGAGCAGTCAGGATCATCGGGGAGCCATTGAGCTCAGCTATGGTCTCTACGGAAAAAAAGCAGGCGTAAAAAAGCAGGCATATGAACAACTTGAAAAACTGGCAGCCCAAAAGCCGGAACATGTGCTGGTCAGGGAAGTCTGGCAACAGCAGGAATGCCAGGCATCAGCCTTTTGCCTCAGGGACGAAAACAGGATCTATTTCCTGCTTTCAGCTGTTACCCCAGCCGGGAAAAAGAACCAGGCCAATCATTTCCTGGTGGATCAACTCATCCGGGAATTTTCAACCACCGCTATCATGCTTGATTTCGAGGGGTCCGACATCCCGGGGATCGCTGATTTCTATAAGGGGTTCGGGGGCCTTGATGAGCCCTACTATTTCTGCAAATGGAACCAGCTACCATGGTTCTACCGGCTCTTTAAGAAATGACCGTTCAGCCAGGAAAAGTTCTTCAGCCCTTAAAGTATTGCTCAGCCAGCAGCAGGTCTGAAGGATAGGTGATCTTGATATTGGCTTCCTCGCCTTCAATGAGGGAAATGGCTCCACCCATATGTTCCACAACAGTCGCTTCATCCGTAAAGGATTCCCGGTATTCGGTTTGAAAGGCTTTCAGGAGGATATCAGCGCTGAATGTCTGGGGTGTTTGCACGGCCCTCAGTATGCTCCGATCAAGCACTTCGGATCCTGTGGCACTGACCATCCGGATGCTGTCCTTCAGTGGCACCACTGGTATTGCGGAACCCTGCTCAATGGCCTGTTCATAGCACCTGCGTATCAGAGCCGGCGAAACCAGGCACCTCACGGCATCATGCACAAAAACGACAGAGGCTGCGCCAACCTGTTCCAGGCCACTGCGAACAGAGTGGAATCTTGTTTTGCCACCGGGGGCATATTGAATATTTATTGCGGTAAAATATGAAGAGACGATTTCCCGGCCCTTTTGCATGTGCTCGGCCGGCAACACCAGTACGATGGTAAGGTCAGGGTAGGCAGCCAGAAACGCACGGATGGTGTGGACAAGCACCGGCACCCCGCCAACCGGGAGGAACTGTTTTGGCGTCTCATATCCCATCCTCAAACCCGAACCGCCCGCAACAATTACAGCAAATTTGTCCATCGATAATTTTCGCTAAAATAAACAATTGTATCTTGCCGCATGCGAAGGTACGCAGCATATTGTCTTGTCATACTGCTCTTTTCCTGCAACCGGGAGAAAGAAAAAACCGAGGTGCTTGCGCTGAAGGAAATGAGTGAACTCGCTACGGTGGAGTATATCGTTACCAAGATCGTTAGGGCCGATGATAACAAGACATGGTATAAAGTCGGCGACCGGAAAATACTGATGAGTTGCGAAGCATCCATCAAGGCGGGAATTGATTTTTCAGAGATCGGTGAAGAAGATGTCAGTATCGACGGAAAATCGATCAGCCTGGTACTTCCCAAGGCCCATGTGATCAGCATGAATATAAAGCCGGAAGACGTTCGCGTGGAATTTACCGAAACGGGTTTTTTCAGGGACGATTTCTCGGCAGCGGAAAGAGACGCCTTGCTCGCTCAGGGTGAGCGTCAGATCCATAACAGTGTTGAAGCATTGGGCGTGCTGGCCGCCGCAGAAACCAATGCATCGCTGTTCATCAGCAATTACCTCAAAACGCTGGGATATAACAGGATCAACATCCGCTTTTCGTCCAATATAACCCCTGCACTGAAATGACGTCATTCACACGATATATCGTTTTGATCATCGCCGGCATACTGGCGGTATATCTCCTGGGCCAGGCGAAGCTTCTTCCGGACATCAAAAATCTGTTCAGGTCGCAGCCCGTGCTGGTTGAAAACACGCCCGTCCTCATCAAGGAGATCCGCGAAATGACCCAACTGATCTCGGTGACGTCTTACGACGAAGTAGTGGTTGACTCTTCTAAAAGCAGCAGTATGGATGTGGTGAAAGCACTCACGGGGGTTTCGATCAGCCCGCTCTCACCGCCCATGGACAGGATCGTGATCGTAGCAAAAGGCTCGGTTCAGGCTGGGACCAACCTGCGATTCCTGACCGAATCCAATATTTATGTGGAAGGTGATTCCGTGGCGATCCAATTACCACAGGCCGAGATCCTTGAAGTGATCGTAAACCCTTCGGGCTTCACCACGTTTACCGAAACTGGTGTATGGTCGCCGGACGCCGTGAACCTGGTCAAAGCAAAAGCGAAAAAGGTGATGGAGCAACGAGCCGTTGCAAAAAACATACTTGCCATAGCAGAGCAAAGGGCGCGGCTGTTGATGGAGAACTTTTTGAGAGCGGCAGGCTTCAGTAAGGTAACGATCCTATGATCGGAAAATGCTGACTTCCACCTTTCCGCTGTGATCGATCTTTCCACGGTACATCCCTTCCGAATTAAATATCAGGGAAATATTTCCGGCTGCATCAATACCGATCATCCCCCCCTCACCGCCGATGGATTTCAATTTTTTCATCACCACTTCCTGCATGGCTGCTTCAAGGCTCATGTGCTTATACTCCATCATTGCGCAAACATCATAAGCAGCCACAGAACGAATGAACAACTCTCCATGGCCGGTGCATGAAATGGCCGCCGTTGCGTTATTGGCATAGGTTCCGGAACCGATCACGGGCGTGTCCCCGATCCTGCCGTAGTTCTTGTTGGTCATACCCCCGGTGCTGGTAGCGGCGGCCAGGTTTCCCTGCCTGTCGAGCGCCACAGCGCCCACGGTGCCAAACTTTTTATCTTTCATGAGATCCTCCACGGGACTGGAATGATCGAGCATGTACTGGTCTGAGTCGCGAACCGCTTTCCATTGGTCGTAACGGAACTGGGAGAAAAAATAGGACGCAGGCTCGAGCCTGATGCCCTGCTCCAGCGCGAAGTTGCGGGCGCCTTCACCGCTGAGGAACACATGTTCACTTTTCAACATCACGGCGCGGGCCAGTTCAATGGGATTTCTGACCTGCCTGACACCAGCAACAGCACCCGCCATCCTGTACTGCCCTTCCATGATAGAGGCATCCATTTCGTGCTCGCCATTCCGGGTAAAAACGGAACCCCTGCCGGCATTAAAGAGAAGGTGATCCTCCAGGCATACTGTGGCCGCTGCAACAGCGTCAACGGCTGATCCATTTGCCTGCAGGATATTGTTCCCTGCATGCAATGCCGCTCTTAATGCCTCTTCATAGGCAGCCCGGAGTTCCGGTGTCATCTGCGAAGCGAGGATGGTACCTGCGCCCCCGTGTATGGCTATTCCTGTTTTATTCATGATGTAGCGGTTACCGGCAACAACAGCATACATTCCTCGAGCAATCGCTCGCCATTGATCGCTACCGTGCCCACTTCCTCACATACGAGGCCTCCGGCGATATTAGCGATTTCCCCCATGAGGTCAATATCCCTTGTTGCCGCAAATACGAGTGAAGCAACGGCAATGACCGTGTCTCCGGCTCCGCTAACGTCTGCAATACTCCGGATATGGGATGGGATCAACCTGCTCTGGCGTCCATTGCTGTAATATGCCCCTTTCTCGGAAAGGGTGATGAATGAGATCTGGTGTGAGAGTTGATCGTTGAGTGCCTCGTGAATCCCGTTGAGCAATTCTACAGTGACCCCGTCTTCGAGGATGTTCAAGCCTTCTTTCACCTCTTTCAGGTTGGGCTTGAAAATATCGACGCCTTTGTAACTGAAAAAGTTTTTTCGCTTTGGATCCACTGCAGTGAGAACGCCATGCTCCCGGCAAAGGGTGATCAGGGAATGAATAAGACTTTCTTTCAGCACCCCTTTATTGTAATCTTCAAAAATGATCACTGCAGGCTTCTCTTTCCTGATGTATTCTGTTGCGGCTGCCATCAAAGTTTGCTCATCTGCTGAGGAGAGCTCAGAAGTGATCTCGCTATCCAGGCGCATCATCTGCTGGTTCCTGCTGATGATCCTCATTTTGTTGGTGGTGATGCGGTCATTGCTTCGAAGCAGGTAGGATGTATTGATGCCATTGGCTTCAAACATGTCCCGTAACTGCCGGCCATCGTCGTCTTCTCCGGTCACAGATATAATGGAAGCTTTTGCACCCAGTGACGCCAGGTTAAGGGCAACATTGCCGGCACCACCGATCCGGTATTCTTTATTGTGAAGTTGCACCACTGGTACGGGAGCTTCCGGCGAGATGCGGTCAACATGACCCCACATATAGGTATCCAGCATCACATCCCCGACCACACCCACTTTAATGGTCCGGAAGGACTCGAATAAGGTCTTTATATCCATGGCGTAAAAATAACACCTATTTCTTAGCATTCACCGCTATGAAATAAAGCGGGATACCCAGCAGGGTAATGATCATGCCAGGCCAGGTATACTGCGGCTTAAACCACATCAGCAGGGTGCAGAAGGTCACACCCATCACAATGTAAACAGCGGGCAGGAAGGGATACCCGAACGCTTTATAAGGCCTGTCTGCCTGCGGCCTGCGTTTTCTAAGGATAAAGATGCCTGCGATGGTGAGCACATAAAAGATTACCACTACAAAAGACACCATGTCTAACAGGTCGCCATATTTACCACTCAGGCACAACAGGCAGGCCATGGCACTCTGCGCCCATAGCGCCCACTGCGGCACTGCATTGTTATTTAAAACAGCGGCCTTCTTAAAGAACAATCCATCCTGTGCCATGGTATAATATACCCTGGCGCCGGCGAGTACAAGGCCATTGATGCAACCAAAGGTGGAGATCATGATCAGTATCGC
Organism: Chitinophagaceae bacterium; assembly: GCA_040404045.1. Taxonomy (GTDB): domain Bacteria; phylum Bacteroidota; class Bacteroidia; order Chitinophagales; family Chitinophagaceae; genus Pollutibacter. The sequence goes on along the minus strand of JBBAJN010000067.1, from coordinate 6,800 downwards.
AATAATGGACCTGCCTGCATTGCCGAAGATCATATTAGCCGCGGACACTGCGAGCCGGTCCTCCTCGGGAAAAGCGATCTGGTTCAGGGGCAGCGCATTGAGGTACATCAGGTTTGCGCTGATATAAATGAGAGATACGATCAATGTGCCGAAGAAAAGGCTGAGGCCGATATTCTTTTTAGGATTCTTGATCTCACCTGCAATAAAGGTCACGTTATTCCAGGCATCGCTGCTGAATACAGAACCCACCATGGATGCCGCAATGGCACCCAGTAAGGCCACGCCACCGATCTCTTTCCACGCCAGTCCTGCTGCCCCTGCAGATGTATCAACCACGGCTGCCGCATTAAAACCTGTAGCCCAGTTGGCGCTCCAGAAACTTTCTTTAACCAGCAAAAAACCAAACAGGATCAATCCAAACAAAGCGGCGAGTTTCGATATGGTAAATGTGGTCTGGATGACCTTACCTTCCTTTACACCCCGGGTATTGATATAGGTCAGCAGGAGGATCACTGCAATGGCAAGAACCTGGGCAATATAGATCTTGTATGTGCCAAGGGCCAGGATCACATTCTCATCCGTTTGCCGAAATATCGGTATGAACACGCCGGAAAACTTTGCAAATGCCACTGCCACCGCGGCAATGGTGCCTGTTTGGATAACGCTGAACAAACTCCAGCCATACAGGAAACTGACCAGCGGATTATAGGCTTCTTTCAAATAAACATACTGCCCTCCAGCCTTCGGGAACATCCCGCTTAATTCACCGTAACTCACCGCTGCGATGATGGTCATAAGCGCCGTGATCACCCAAACCATGACCAGCCAACCCGCGCTCCCAACGTTTCGTACAATGTCTGCACTGACGATAAAGATCCCGGAACCGATCATTGAACCAGCCACTACCATGGTGGCGTCAAGTAAACCAAGACTGGGTTTGAAATTGGAGTCCTGCGGCATGTTGTAGTTTGTTTGATGGAAGATAAAGAAAAACTGATAATATGATTTCCTTACATTTAGAATTCAAGCTTCCTTTATGAGATCATTGTTCCTGACAACCGTTTTTATTTGCGTCAACTTCCTTGCATTTTCACAGCCATACAGCACCGCGCTTTTCAATGCAGCGAAATGGCGGATGATCGGCCCGCATCGAGGTGGCAGAACGGTAGGCGCCGTTGGCGTTCCTTCACAGCCCAACGTGTTCTACATCGGCGTCAACAATGGCGGGGTTTGGAAAACGACGGACTATGGAAGAACCTGGGTGCCGATCTTTGATGACCAGCCTACAGGCTCTATAGGCGATATTGCCGTATCCCCATCCAATCCCAATGTGATCTACGTGGGCAGTGGCGAAGGGTTGCAGCGTCCCGATCTCTCTGTAGGCGATGGCATGTACCGATCCTCCGATGGCGGCAAAACATGGACGCACCTGGGTTTAAGCGAGGGCCAGCAGATCGGGGGATTGGATATCGATCCCAAGGATGAAAATCGTTTATTCGTTGCCGTTTTAGGACACCCTTATGGCCCTAATAAAGAGCGCGGTGTATACCGCACCCTCGATGGTGGAAAAACCTGGAAGAATGTGCTTTACATCGACGAAAACACCGGGGCTATACAGGTGACCATCGATCCTGTCAATCCCCAGATTATATACGCAGACATGTGGGCAGGCCGCTTGGGCCCCTGGGAAAATGGCACGTGGAACGGTCCCGGGAGCGGGCTGTTCAAATCTGCGGACGGCGGCAACACCTGGAAAAAACTGACACAAGGATTGCCTTCCCCTGCAGAAGGCCTGGGGCGGATAGGCTTTGCCATAGCGCCGTCAGACAATTCTCGGTTATACGCCACCGTTGATGCGGGAGCAAATGGTGGAATATACAGGAGCGATGATGCGGGTGAGAGCTGGAAAAAATTACAGTCCGATGCCCGTTACTGGGGCCGCGGGAGCGACTTCGCGGAGATCAAAGTTGATCCTGTCAATAAAGACATCGTATACAGCGCTAACATCGTAACATGGAAGTCCGTGGACGGCGGCTCATCGTGGTCCGCTTTCCGGGGCGCGCCCGGCGGGGACGATTACCACCGGATCTGGATCAATCCCATCAACCCGAAGATCATCCTGCTGGCCTCCGACCAGGGTGCCATCATCACGGTAAATGGCGGCGAAACATTTTCCTCCTGGTACAATCAACCCACGGCCCAGTTCTATCATGTAAGCACGGATAACGCCTTCCCCTACAACGTTTACGGGGGCCAGCAGGAAAGTGGTTCTGTTGGCATTGTATCCCGCGGGAATGATGGCCAGATCGGCTACAGGGAATGGCATCCCGTGGGTGTTGAAGAGTACGGGTATGTGGCAGCAGATCCCCTGGATCCCAATATCATTTACGGCGGCAAGATCACCCGGTATGATAAAAGAAACGGACAGGTGCAGAACATTGCTCCTGAAGCGGTGCGAAGTGGTAAATACAGGTTCCTCAGAACGGCCCCGGTACTCTTCTCACCTGTTGATCCAAAAACATTGTTCTTTGCCGGGAACGTGCTGTTCAAAACACGGAATGGAGGATCATCATGGTCAGTGATCAGTCCTGATCTCAGCAGGAGCTCGTGGGAGGTCCCATCTTCTGTTGGCATTTACCGGAGTGACGAATTGAAAACGATGCCCAGACGCGGCGTTATTTATACGGTGGCCCCATCGTTCAGGGACAGCAATACGATCTGGTGCGGAACAGATGATGGACTTATCCATGTTACACGCAACGGAGGTAAAACATGGACGGACGTAACGCCTCCGGCCATCACGTCCTGGAGCAAGGTGTCACTCATGGAGGCCAGCCATTTTGATGTCAATACAGCTTATGCTGCAGTGAACCGGATCAGGCTGGATGATATGAAGCCGCATATCTTTAAGACAACAGATGGTGGCAAAAGCTGGACCGAGATCGTCAACGGATTGCCCAACGATCCGATCAATGCCATCCGCGAAGATCCCTACCGAAAAGGGCTATTGTTTGCGGGATCGGAGACAGCCGTGCATGTATCGTTTGACGATGGGGCGCACTGGCAGTCGCTTCGCCTGAATATGCCCGCAACGTCTATTCGTGATCTCGTCGTAAAGGATGATGATATTGTGGTGGGCACCCATGGAAGAAGCTTTTGGATATTGGATGATATCACACCTCTCCGGCAATTGTCTTCTTCATTAGCGAGCGCTCCAATTCTCCTCTTCAAACCCCAGGAAGCCTGGCGCGTCAGGTGGAGTATGTATACTGACACACCGATTCCTCAAGAAGAGCCGGCAGGACAAAATCCCCCCGACGGAGCCATCATCAATTATTACCTCAGGGAAAAAGCCAAAGAAGTGACGCTGGAGATCATAGATGCAAAGGGGGAGCTGGTCAGGAGGTATCATTCAGGCGATAAGCCCTATGTTAAACCTGCTGACAATGCGCCAGACTATTGGGTGAGGCCCCAACAGATCCTGTCTCCTGAAGCCGGCTCGCACCGGTTTACGTGGGACCTCCATTACACACCGCTTGATCTTCCCGCGCAATATCCCATTTCAGCGATTTATATGAATACAGCGCCAAGTCCTACGTCTCCCTATGCCTTGCCCGGGAATTTTACCGTCAGGCTGACGGTGGATGGAAAGACGTTCACGCAGTCGCTGACATTGAAGATGGATCCCCGCGTAAAGACAGCAGCAAAGGATCTGCAGCAGCAACATGAACTCTCTAAACAACTTTACGAACTGCGTAAGCAACTGATGCAAATGAACCCATCTGATACTGAATTAAAAAACAGGAAGGCCTTGTTGCTGTCGCAGGCAGCGCAGGTATTCGGGATCCTGGAGGAGAGCGATCTGCCGGCCACCAGCCAGGCAAAACAAGCGGCTGCAGACCTGATCGGGCAAATGAAAAAAATGCTGGGCAATTAGGGTGTCCCAAAAAATCATATGGCATAAAAAAAGGGGAACAGTTTCATGTTCCCCTTCGATTATTTCAACGCACCCTATTTTTTATCCTTGGATTTCCGATACGCCTCATTCAGGCCAGCCACCACTTCACTGGTGATGTTGTAAGTAGTGTCCTTATAGAACAACACGTTCAGGCCTGCGCTGTATGAGAAGATATAAGAATAGTCTTTCTCCTTATTGTATTCACCCAGAAAATCATTGATCCTCTTCCTCAGCTCGTCCATGGTTTTGATCCCCTCTTCCTGGATCTGCCCTTCCATGACTCTTTTCTGGTTCTCCAGGTTCTGCATTTTACGGGTATAGTCGCGCTGGAATGATTCAGCTTCCACCTGCGTGATGCTGTTTCCACGCTGTACGAAAGCTACCCGCTCATTCTCGATACGCTGGAAAGAGTTATTCAATTCACGATCTGCACTTTCTTTCCTTTTGTCAAACTCGTTCATTTTCTCCCTGTAGTATTGATACTTCTCCTGGATGGAATCCAGGTCAACATATGCGATCTTAAGGGGTTTGTTGGACATGGTATCCTGGCTGATCACTTTGCTGGATATCTTATCGATCTTACTGTGATTATTAAAGTGCAAATAGAACAGAACAGCTACCAGTACGGCAAGAACGGCAGTGATAGCAGGTAATACATTTTTCATGCGTTGGAGTTGTATACATTTAAAAAGTAAAAAGCCAGAAGTCGTCGCGGACTCCTGACTTTTGACTTTTTACGTTAATAATTATTCTTCTTCATCGAAAGTCATTGCTTCACGGGTGGTTTGCAGCAGTTCATATTCTTCCTTGCTTCCCACGATCATATTCTCAAACTCCCTGAGACCAGTACCAGCAGGAATATGATGACCAGTGATGACGTTCTCTTTCAGGCCGAGCATATCATCGGTTTTACCCATGATGGCTGCAGATGAAAGCACCTTGGTAGTTTCCTGGAATGATGCGGCCGAGATCCAGCTCTGTGTACCGAGTGATGCCTTGGTGATACCAAGCAACACGGGACGGGATGTAGCAGGACGGGCATCGCGGAACTCAACCAGTTTCCTGTCGTTCCTCCTCAGTACAGAATTCTCTTCCCTGACTTCGCGGAGACTAACGATTTGACCGGCTTTCAGCTTAGCAGATTCACCAGGCTCAGTAACCACCTTCTTATCGAAGATCCAGTCATTCTCCTCGTTGAATGCCAACCTGTCTTCCAGGTCTTCCTCCAGGAACCTTGTATCGCCCGGATCAACGATCTCCACTTTCTTCATCATCTGGCGTACGATCACCTCAATGTGCTTGTCGTTGATCTTCACACCCTGCAAACGATAAACCTCCTGGATCTCATTCACCACGTACTCCTGTACAGCGAACGGACCTTTGATGGAGAGGATATCCGCCGGCGCGGTCTGGCCATCGGAGAGCGGAGTACCCGCTTTCACGAAGTCACCATCCTGCGCCAGGATCTGGCGTGTCAATGGAACAAGATATTTCTTAATAACACCATCCCTTGCTTCTACAATGATCTCACGGTTACCACGCTTCACAGCACCAAACGCTACCACGCCGTCGATCTCGGAAACGATGGCCGGATTACCCGGGTTACGTGCTTCAAAGAGCTCGGTTACCCTTGGCAGACCACCCGTGATATCCCTCAGCTTACCAAGGATCCTTGGGATCTTCACCAGCACCTGGCCAGCTTTCACTTCATCCCCGTCGTCAATGATCAGGTGAGCACCCACAGGCGTGTTGTATGATTTTGTTTCTTTCTTTCCTTCGATCAGGATACCGGGGATCTTGGTCTTATCTTTTGTATCGATAACCACTTTCTCCCTGTGACCTGTTTGCTCGTCTGACTCTTCCCTGAAGGTTACGCCTTCGATCACGTTTTCAAACTTCACTGAACCGGCGACTTCCGCAAGGATAACGTTGTTGAAAGGATCCCAAGAGCAGATCACTTCGCCTTTGGCCACCTGCTGGCCTTCCTTAACCTGGAGCGTTGCACCATAAGGAACGTTGTTGGTGATGAGGAGACGATCGTTCTTCACGTCCATGATCCTTACTTCACCGGTACGTCCGATCACGATATCCACTTCAGTGCCGTCGTTTCCTTTGGCCTTAACGGTACGAAGACCATCGAACTGGACAGTACCATCAAACTTCGCTGCCAGTTGTGAATCTACGGAAGCTGATCCCGCAACACCACCCACGTGGAAGGTACGGAGGGTCAGCTGTGTTCCTGGTTCACCGATCGACTGCGCAGCGATGATACCAACCGCGTCACCACGCTGGGCAACACCACCTGTTACCAGGTTCAGGCCATAACACCTTACGCATACGCCACGCTTGCTCTCGCAAGTGAGTACGGAGCGGATCTCAACGCTTTCAATGCCGCTGTCTTCGATCCTCTTCGCGATATCTTCATCGATCCTTGTTCCGGCTTCTACGATCAGTTCATCGGACAATGGATCGTACACATTATGCAATGATGTACGGCCAATGATCCTGTCGTACAGCGGTTCTACGATGTCCTCGTTATCTTTTAATGCTGTGGTTGCAATACCCCTCAGCGTTCCGCAATCTTCTTCTGTGATCACCACATCCTGCGCCACGTCAACCAGACGACGGGTCAGGTAACCCGCATCCGCCGTTTTAAGGGCCGTATCGGCAAGACCTTTACGCGCACCGTGGGTAGAGATGAAGTATTCCAATACACTCAGACCGTCCTTGAAGTTGGAAAGGATCGGGTTTTCAATGATCTCTGATCCTGATGAACCACTCTTACGTGGCTTGGCCATCAGACCCCTGATACCTGCCAGCTGCTTAACCTGCTGCTTACTAC
>JBBAJN010000066.1:0-15684 GCA_040404045.1 Chitinophagaceae bacterium | reverse complement strand
CGAATGCAAATCACCAGGTGCTGGCAGATGAAAGGCACCAGCCGGTTCTGCATCTGCGACTCGGTCATCCATACCGAACCATTTTCCACCACACCAAAATGGGCAGATAAAAACGCTTTGTATAATGGCTCCAACGTATCTGCATGGGTATCGGTGGTCACTTCATCACTTAATGTACCTACCGCCGCTATTGTGTTCACCACATAATGACCCGCAGCTCGCGTGGCTGCTACATCCGCGATCACAGGATCGTAATTGGAAATCGCCACCGCCTTACCACCAATCGCCTCCACCGCTTGCATAAAGCGCTGTACCATGTTCTCCCGATCAGGGCTAACCGAAAGCTTCAGCTCCGGATGCGGCAGCAACGTGGGCTTGTTGGCCGCAATGGCGTTCAATATTCTATCCCTCGAACTCATGCTTTGTTTTGTTTATACCAGTCACGGAAACTCTGCGCCGGCGCCTCAGGCATCTCACGCTGTTTATACCAGACATTCATGTTCTTGTTCTTCACTAAACCCGGGAACATACGCATCAGCTTCCTGCCGATCCGGCCCGCTACCCGGTATAATCGGGGGTTGGACAACAAGAAGGCCATCCCTTTCATCGCCACTTTCTTCGATGGTGCCACATGCCCCTCTTCGGCCAACACCTGCCGCCATTTCCACAACTGCTGGTGGATGTCGATCTTAACCGGACATACATTGCTGCAGGACCCGCATAACGTTGACGCGAAAGGCAGATCTGCATTGGCCCTCATATCCAGATTGGGATTCAGTATGGATCCAATAGGACCAGCCACAGCCGTATGATAACTGTGCCCGCCGCTTCTCCTGTACACCGGACAGGTATTGAAGCAGGCCGCACAACGAATACATTTCAACGAGTTCCGAAAATCAGCACGGCCCAACTGGCGACTGCGGCCATTGTCCACGATGACCACGTGCATCTCCTGGCCCCGCCTCGGCTTGTGAAAATGACTGGAATAGGTAGTGATCGGCTGGCCCGTGGCACTCCGCGCGAGTAACCGAAGAAAAACGGCCAGGTCTTTCGCCTTGGGAATGATCTTCTCCACTCCCATACAGGCAATATGCACCGAAGCAGCATGCACGCCCATGTCCGCATTGCCCTCGTTGGTGCACACCACAATACCGCCCGTTTCCGCCACTGCAAAATTCACGCCGGTGATGGCCAGCGGCGATGTTATAAATTTCTCCCTCAGATGCCCGCGCGCCGCCTCCGTTAAATATTGAGGATCGTTGTTTCCTTTCTCCGTACCCAAATGCTCATGGAAGGTATCACTCACATCCTGCTTTTTCAAATGGATCGCCGGCAATACAATATGACTTGGTGCTTCCTGCCTGAACTGCACAATGCGTTCGCCCAAATCAGTATCTACTACTTCAATACCGTTATGCTCGAGGAAGGGATTGAGATGGCACTCCTCGGTAAGCATGGATTTGCTCTTCACCAGTTTTTTGAAGCCATGCTTTTTCAAAATGCCCAGTATGATCTGGTTATGCTCCGTAGCATCCGCGGCCCAATGCACCGTGATGCCATTGGCCGTGGCCTTTTCTTCAAATTCACGTAAATACAGGTCGAGGTTCGAGAGCGAGTGATCCTTGATCCCCGATGCCAGCTCCCTCAATTCCTCCCACTCGGGTACCTGCACCGAAGCCCGGTCGCGCTTGGCCCGCACAAACCATAGCGTGTCATCGTGCCAGTCCGTCCGCGGCTCATCAGATATAAATACTTCCGCCGCATCGGCATGCCATAAAGGCTTTCTTACCTGCTCACTCATACCGGCTGTTTTACCTGGTGATTCAATATTTCAGCGATGTGAATGGTCTTCACTTTACTGCCCTGCCTTTTCAGGATTCCTTCCAAATGCATCAGGCAGCTTACATCCACGCCCGTGATGTATTCCACCTCATTCGCTTCATGCTCTATGATCCGATCCTTGCCCATCTTCACAGACACCGCTTCTTCAAACACACAGAAGGTGCCGCCAAATCCACAGCACTCATCTTTTCTTTCGGGATACATCACCTCGATGCCTTCCACCATGCCCAGTAATTGCATGGGCTTGGAGAACTCCGGCAGCCTCAATTCAGTCATCGACGACAAATGCAATCCGCGCTGGCCATGGCAACTCACGTGCATGCCTACACGATGGGGAAAACTCGCTGGCAGGCTCCCCACCTTCAGCACATCGGTCAAAAATTCCGTGAGCTCATAAATATGTTCGCGGATATGGCTCGCCGCTTTTTCATCATTCCCATGAAGATGTTCCTTCAAATGCAATACGCAGCTCCCCGAAGGCGCTACCACATAATCCACATGCTTGAAGCAGTTGATAAAATTGGCATCACAGCCTTTACTCAACGAAGCAAATCCGCTGTTGGCCATCGGCTGGCCGCAGCAGGTTTGCTCCAAGGGATAATCCACTTCACAACCCAGCTTGGTCAGCAACTCATAGGTGGCCCTGGCCACGTGCGGGAAGAACTGATCTACATAACAAGGTATAAACAGGCCTATTTTCATTCTGACTACTTCTTCTTTTTCATTTTACTGACTTCGCTACCCGCCAGCAAGAAACAACCCAATCCGAAATCCTCAAAATCAGGCTCTCTCGTATACGTGACGGGCTGCGACTCTTTGGGCTCTTTCCCCGTTCCCTGTACATAGCCCAGGAAACCGTTCGGATGCAGGCTCTCCTTCACCATCGCGTTCCAGGCGCGCGCCACAGCAGGACGGAACTTCTCAACCGACAACTGCCCGTTGTTCATGCCCCAGGCCATGCCATAGACAAACAAAGCGGTACCCGTCAACTCCTTGCCCCCAAAATTGGTTGGGTCCATCAGACTCACATTCCAGTATCCATCTTCACGCTGCAAGGGCAGCAGGGCATTCATCATCGCTTTGTAATCTGCAAGATACTCCGCATAATGCGAATCTGTTGTTGGAAGTTGGGAGAGTACCCGCACCAAGGCAGCCACTACCCAGCCATTCCCCCGGCTCCAATAACACTGTTTCCCATTGGGCTCCTGGTAAGGCGGATCAAAATCCTTATCGCGCCACCAAAGTCCGTCTTTCGCATTATACAACCCATGATCGCCATGTTTGTATTTTGTATATGCATACATCTCATACATGCGCCTGAAATAGCTGGTGTCCTTATACAAAACACCCAACTGAGTGAATACCGGCATCGCCATCTGGATGGCATCGATCCAGTTCCAGTCATCGATCTTGTCGGACTTCATCATCAGGTCTATCGAAGCTTTGATGTCCCGGATCCGCTCTTCTTTCGGATCGATCTTATACAGGTCGATGAAGGTTTGACCGCAGGCCTGATCGTCGCCGTTTCGCGTAGAAATGCCGTGACGAAGACCCCATTTGTGTTTCTCGCCCCACTGCACGGCATAATCGTAGTACGCCTTTTGAGGATCAACGGCATAGAGCGCCATGAGCCCTTCGTAATACACGGCCCGCGTCCAGATATTACTGGGCCAGGTTCTGTTCCGCGAAGGCACATGGATCTCCTTGCCCGCATCGGGCCACTTGTTCATGAAGTACTGGTTGGCCAAACGCATGCTGTTCAACACCGCTTTCTGTTTGGGGACTGATTGGGCCTGCGAATCCATGGCTACAAAACATAGCAGCACCACACATATTTTTCTCGTACTAAACATGATCAAAATAATTTTTCAACCCTACAGCATGAATTGTTTCAGTTGAGAAGAATCATTAGTCTTTATATTGAATAGCGTCCGTTCTGAATGGCACTGCAGGCAGACCTTCCTTATTAATGAAATTGGGTTGCGCATTTTCACTCCAGGCAAACCTCACATACAAAGGTTTTTTCAAAGAGGGTGCGGACACTACTACCTTGTTTCCCTTGATCACCGCCTCGGCCGGAATAAACACCTGGTCAGCGCCTGCGATCGTAAACCAATTCAAAGGTTTCCCGTCACTGCTCGCAAGTCCTCCTCCCACGTGCTCGAAGCTTACCTCAATCACTTTCTTTTTTCTTTTGGCCGATGAGAACATGGGGCCCGAGTATACGATGTCATTCTGCTGGTACACGCCGTGCAGAGCGGTTAACGACAATCTACGCGCGATCTCCCATTTGTAAGATGGGTGAATGTCTGAGAGCTTATCTACCAGATCTGTGGTCACCACCATACCGGTATTCTTCAATGCCAAAGATGATGTTTGGGCCTCCCAGTGATACGGCAGCAGGTCAACTTTATGCACACGGCCTTTTCTGCTCGAATAGGAATAAGGTGCCAACTGCACATAATAAAACGGCATGTCGGGGTCATTGAAAAGTTTTCTCCACGAATCTACGAGCAACCTGAATTTCTCGGAATAGGTCTGATAATCATGCGCCATTACATTGGACTCGCCCTGATACCATAGCACGCCTTTTATTGCAAAAGGTCCCATGGGCAAGATCATTCCCTTGTACAGCGTTGCAGGTCTTGCACCATGGATGGTAAACTGATCCCCCTTTACAGAATCTCTAAATATGGGAGAACTCGCCCATTCGCTTTCCGGCACCCAGGGCTCGATCCTGGTTCCACCCCAGGCAGATGTGATCACGCCAATGGGTACCTCCGTCTTACTATTGATCTCCTTCGCAAAAAAATATCCGATTGCGGAAGCAAATTTCACCGTACTGTCTTCCCCGGTTACCCAGCCTTTGGTGGGCAGCTTGGGAAACTTATTGAGCACCCGGTCAATCATTATATATCTTACCCCCTTCGGCTTCGCCGCCTTTACCTCCAATGCCGCAACGTCTGGCCCTTTAGCAGGACCTACATACCCATATATGGATCTGTCCAGGGGATATTCCATATTACTCTGGCCGCCGCAAAGCCATACATCACCAACCAAAATGTTTTTGAAACTGAGGTACGACTCGCCCTGGATCATCATGCTCTGCGGAACAATATTGGACGGCATGGAGGGTAGCATCACCTTCCAGTAGCCCGATTGGTCCGCCGTAGCAGTCTCGCTATGCCCTGCAAAACTCACGTTCACCGTTTTCCCTGGAGAGGCCATTCCCCATACCGGCACAGGCTTGTCGCGCTGCAACACCATATTGTCGGAGAATATCTCGGGCATGACCAACTGGGCCATACCATAGGAAGAGATCAGTATGCCTGCTATTAAAAAAACAAAAGAACGTTTTATGAAGTTTCCCATGAAGAGCCTTTTAGTATAACTGAAATTAGTTTGTTTATAGCCTTAACCGTCCTGCTCCGTCCGGAATTTTCTGGGAGAGCCGAAGAACTTCCGATAATTGTTAAACTATGTAAAGTATTACCAATAGTATATACTATTTTGTACATTTATAGTATGAAAAATCTAAGCCTCAAAATGGACGATTCGGTTTTTAAAGAGACCGAAGGCATCCTTTCCAAAGTGAGAAAGAATCGGAACCGTTATATCAACGAAGCTGTTCAGTTTTACAACCTAGTCCAAAAGCGAAAAATACTGTCAAAACAACTGAAGAAAGAGTCTAAACTTGTTAGAGAAGAATCAATGAAGGTTCTAGCGGAGTTTGAAGGCTTGGAAAATGAAGATTAAACAGTTTGAAATCTGGATCGCGGATCTAAATCCCAGAATCGGTACGGAAACCGGTAAGATCAGACCTGTATTGATTGTCCAAACAGATTTATTGAATTCAGATCATCCATCCACACTGGTATGCCCCATCACTACAAATGTTCATCCTGACTCAGACATTCTTCGTGTCCATCTGAAGAAGGGTATCGCCAAGCTTAAAGAGGATTGCGATATTATGATTGATCAACTCCGAGCAATAGACAATAAGAGACTTCAAAAAAAGATTGGAACAATTCCAAATGAATTAGAGGAAATTGTCAGGGAGAATCTGAAAATCCTGCTTGATCTCTGATAAAGCCAATTTGAAGTTCAAAGCACCATCATTGGAGGGAATACTTCCTCAACTCGATGATATCTCCCGGCAGTTCCTTATCGTTCCACTCGTGATGCAGGGCCAATGCCGTGCCCATCGCAGTAGCTTGCGCCATGGAAGCTGAATAGATCTCAGCATCCTTAAAAAGTTTTGCCAGCAGGTTCATATAGATCGAATTCTTACTGAACCCGCCATCCACAAAGATCCTCTCCACCGCGGGACCAGCCACCAGCATGGTGGAGAAATACTGCTTCACTACAATACACCAGACCAAATGATGATAGGCTTCAACATCATTCTTATACATCGATAAATCAGCAGCCAGCGCAGGTTGGGACTTCTTCATACCACTATCCATAAACTCCTTTAACTGAGCGGCTACATACTCAGGCTCGAAAGGAATGGTTTTATAACGTGAAGTATCCTGATTGAAATGCTCTGCCAATCTTTGCACCTCCACTTCATGTTCATGACCGGCAAACAGTCGTGATGACTTCACCGGCCTGCCTTCATAAGTCAGATAGCAAAGGCAGTCTTGCGCCAGTTCATCGGCCGTCAGCGGATCATCATTGAAAGGATTCATACTAATGCACCAGGTGCCCGTTGAGATCAATATAAAAGGCTCCCGGAAATTCATGAGATAGGGTATCAGTGCAGCTGAACTGTCGTGCAGCCCAACACCCGATATAAAGCGATGTCCTTCAAACTCAACAGCAATACCTTTATTGCCAGGCATGATGGCCGGAAACTTCTCCATCAGCCCCTCTTTCCCCACCCATTCATGATAGCTTTTCGTATTGAAATTCCACAAATTGGTATGGCAGCCTATACTCGTAATATCCGTAGCCGGAACTCCGGTGATCAGGTAACTGATGTATTGGGGAAGATGCAGGGCATAACGGATTTTTTTAAACAGCTCGGGCCGCTCATGCCGGATACGGTACAACTGCATCCCTGAATTCAAACTGCCCAGCACAGGCGAAGCAGTCACGTGCGAAAACTCCTCCTCACCACCATACTGATCATAAAACTGCTTCTGCAACTCAGCCGGATAGGCCTTCAGGTAATTGTACAACGGCGTCAACGGCTCGCCCTCATCATCAAGGTAAACGAAACTCGCTCCATAGGTAGAAAAATTCACCGCCTTTACATCAAACTCTTCCTTCTGCAATACTTCGCGCAGCAAGGAGAACACGGAGGACCGCAGTGCCCCGAGGTTCTCGCAGGGATCCCCATCTTCATCCACGATCTCCTCGAACTGCGACGACCGCTCATATACCATCCGGTATTGGCTGTCAAACAGAAAAAGCTTCTTATTCGTTTTACCGATATCAAAAATGGCGATTACGGGAGTGCTTGCCATAAGGGAAATTTATAAACCCGTAGCTACGGACGATAAACCACGGTTCTTGATCAATTGATTACGTACTTCAGCGGAGCGATACAAAGCAATGGGCGAAACAGCGCCGCCAGCCATTCTCCTCGCCTCTGCCACGATCGGCCGCACATCGGTCCGGTATGCGGCCTGCAGAATTTCCTGGGCACGCACCACGTCATTGACCTCCTGCGCAGCTTTCAGTGCCGGGGTATCCACGATCAATGCCTGCGCATAGGCGATCATGATGGCTTCAACCGACTGTAATAGATCTTCCAGCGGGTCTTTGATGTTATGGCTCTCATCGATCATCCAGGCCAGGTCGCTGGCATGATCCATGCCGCGCGCATCCATGCCCTCCACCAGCTCATTGAAAATGAGGAACAACTGATAGGGGTTGATGGACCCCGTAGTGAGGTCATCGTCAGAATATTTACTGTCGTTAAAATGAAATCCACCCAGTTTATTCTCCATCAGCAACAGGCTTACGATCTGCTCAATGTTTGCATTGGGAAGATGATGGCCCAGGTCAACCAGGGTATAGGCCTTGGGGCCGAGCTTAGAGGTATACAGGTAACTCTGTCCCCAGTCGCCCACCGTCATGGAATAGAAATTGGGTTCAAATGCTTTGTACTCTACAAACATCTTCCAGTCTTCCGGAAGCGCCGCGTAGATCTCCTGCAAGCCTTCAAACGTACGCTGCCAGGCACCCCGGAAATTCAACTGGCCAGGAAAACTGGAACCATCGGAAAGCCATACCGTTAGTGATTTTGAACCCAATGCTACACCGTGCCGGATCACTTCAATGTTGTGATCGATGGCCTGCTTCCGCACTTTGCGATCCACGTGTTGCAGGGACCCGAACTTATAACTATGGGCCTGGTCTTTCTGGTCCTGGAACGTATTTGAGTTCACCGCGTCGAATGTTAGTCCATGGGCCGCAGCCAATTGCCTGGTAGCTTCATGATCTTTCGGAATGTCCCAGGGGATATGCAATGATATGGCGCCGCTGGATCGGTTAAGCTGGTGCAAGAGACCTACATCTTCGATCTTCTCCTCGAGGCTGCCGGGTTCACCGCCGCCGCTGAAACGTCCGAAGCGGGTTCCGCCTGTGCCCAGGGCCCAGGAAGGGATCGCCAATTGAAAAGCAATGAGTTTTTTCAAAACTTCTTCGCCCCCGCTGATACTTCCCATCGCGTAATCAAAACTCCGCAAATGCGCCGTGGCTTGCGCATGGTTATGCTCTTCGATCTGTTGTTTCGTGAGTAACATCAATTTGCTCTTATGTTATGGAAGATAAAATACTTCTTTCAACGGAATGGATACGGGCGAGTTATCTGGGTTCGATTCCATGATGTCTTTCATGTATGCCCACCATTTCTGCATCACGGCATGCGATGGCAGATCATCGAGGGCCTTTGGATCCGTTGCTTTCAACACACCGAAAAGGTCCAGCGTGGTCTCATCCAAAAAAATCGAATACTCCGATATCCCGGCGGCTTTCAGCAACTCCTGTAACTCGGGCCATAAGGCATCGTGCCGCTTGCGGTACTCCGCTTCATAGCCTTTGAACAATTTCATTTTGAACGCTACCCTGTATACATCGTTATTCGCCATCGTCATAAGCTTATCTTACAAATCCCATGGCCACGCCACCATCTACGTTCAACACGTTGCCGGTGGACTTACTCAACAGTCCGCCTACAAAGGCATAGCACGCATTGGCGATATCTGCGGGCAGGATGGTCTCATTCAGCAAGGTCCTTTTGGCATAATAGGCAGGCAGCTCTTCTACGGTCACGCCATATGCTTTTGCACGACCCTCAGCCCAGCCACCTTTCCAGATATTGCTGTCGCTGATCACTGCATCGGGATTCACCACGTTTACGCGGATCTTATCCTTACCCAGCTCTGCTGCGTTCAAGCGGCTCAAATGCAATTGCGCTGCTTTCGCGGAGCCATAGCCTGCGTTATTGGGTCCGGATACCAATGCATTCTTGCTTACGATATTGATCACATCACCGCCGAATCCCTGCTTACGCATCGTAGTCACCGCCGCCTGTGTGATAAAGAACTGGCCCTTCACCAATACATCGTACAACAGATCCCAGTCCTTCTCGCTATGTTCTTCAATCGGTTTTGAAATGGAGAGTCCGGCATTGTTGACCACGATATCCACGCCGCCGAAAGAAAGCGCTGCGATTTTCATGGCAGCATCGATCTGCTCACTGCTGGTGACATCCAACAACGCCGTGGAGTAACTGTCTTTACCAAATTCTTTCTCGAATTCCACGGCCGCTTCTTTCAACCGCTCTTCGTTCATATCATTCAGGATCACATAGGCCCCTTCACTTACAAACTTTTTAGCAATAGCCTTTCCAATACCCCCTGCGCTACCCGTGATCAGGGCAACACGGCCGCTCAATGATTTCGGCTTCGGCATCCTTTGCAACTTGGCTTCTTCCAGTAACCAGTATTCGATGTTGAATGCTTCCTGACGGGGCAATGATGTATAGGAAGATATGGCCTCTGCGCCGCGCATCACGTTGATGGCGTTGACATAGAATTCAGATGCCACGCGGGCGGTCTGTTTGTCTTTCGCAAAGGTGAACATCCCTACACCCTTGAACAGGATCACCACCGGATTGGCATCGCGGATAGCAGGACTGTTCGGATGTTTGCAGGCATTGTAATACTCCGCATAGATGGCGCGATAAGCTTCGAACTGTGGAGCCAGTTTTGCCTTAATGGCTTCTACATCAGAGAGGTCTTCCCCGGGTTCCACGTTCAGGATCATGGGGCTGATCTTGGTCCGGAGGAAATGGTCCGGGCAGCTGGTACCCATAGGAGCGAGGCGGTCAAGGTCTTTCGAATTGATGAATTGAAGTACCGTATCTGCATCGGTAAAATGACCGATCATTTTTGTTTCTGAAGAACAGAATCCACGGAGAATGGGAGCGATGGTTGCGGCCTGGGAAATTCGTTGGTCTTTTGGAAGCGATTCAAGGACAGCGCCACCAAAGACGGGTCCTTTCTTGCCATAATTGTCTTCCAGGTATTGCGCGCATTGCTCGATCACCTCCAGGGTGTTGATGTATGACTCGTATGCCGTATCACCCCAGGTGAACAGGCCGTGTGAGCCGAGCATGATGCCACGGATACCGGGATTTTCATCGAGGCATTTCTTCAACTGCAATCCAAGATCAAAGCCAGGTCGCTGCCAACCCACCCAACCGATGGTGCCCTTGAACAATTCTTTGGTGATTCGTTCACCATCTTTGGATGCCGCAATGGCTATCGCCGCATCGGGATGCAGGTGATCAATGTGTTTGAAGGGAAGGAACCCATGCAGGGCCGTATCGATCGATGGCGCTTTAGACGCGAGGTCATAAATACAATGGTTGAACAGCTCCACCATCTCATCCTCCATCTCAATGCCCCGATACACATTCTTCAGGCTGAGCATGCGGTCCATATACAAAGCAGCGAGGCCGTTCCTTTTGATGGAACCCAGGTCACCACCGCTGCCTTTCACCCACATGACATCGGCATCTTCACCAGTCAGCACATTCTTGGTGATCGCTTTACACGAAGTATTTCCGCCGCCATAGTTGGTGAGCCTTAGGTCAGCGCCAAGCAGGTTGGAGCGATACACCAAGAGACCCACTTCATCACCGGCCAGGGCCGCTGCCTTGGCATCATCCCACAAATAACTGACATGCTTGAACGTAGAAGCTGTTTTTGACATAATATCTTATAATTAAGGTTTTAATGAATTTCCGTAACCTACAATGAGTACTGAAATAATGATGGTGATGATACCTGCGGCGATGGTGGTCAGCGTTTGTTTTCTGACGCCGGTCCATTCTTTAGTGAGCAGGCCCCAGCTGTTGGCCACCAGGATGATGAACGACATATGCAGGATCCAGGAGCTGGCCCCGTTGCCCATCTTGCTTTCGCCCATGCCATAGAAGAAGAATTGCAGGAACCACATGGTGCCGCCGAGCGCGCAAAGCAGGTAGTTTTTGAGCAATGGTGATTGGGTGTTGGTGTAATCGCCGAAGGATTTATTCTTCATGTTGAGGATCAGGCACCAGATCAGGTTGGTGGTGAGTCCGCCCCAAAG
Source organism: Chitinophagaceae bacterium (assembly GCA_040404045.1). GTDB lineage: Bacteria > Bacteroidota > Bacteroidia > Chitinophagales > Chitinophagaceae > Pollutibacter. Next base: position 4,233 of record JBBAJN010000066.1, on the reverse strand, counting down.
TATGACCACAAAAATGACGTTGTTTTTAAACAGGAACTCGCCGGTTTCGCCGGGGTTGGCCGCTTTCCAGAGTTCGTTGGCCTGCGCGCCCATGCTGCTGCCGGCTTCTATACCAAAACTGAAGCAGGCGCTGAGTACACCAGAGATCACAGCGAAAATCAGTCCGCGCGTAAGTTGATACTCGCTGCCTGAAGCATCTGTATGTGTGCCGCCGAGGTCCTTATCTTTCATGGCGCCCGCCTTTCCTGAAATCACGATCCCCACAATACAGAGCAATAAACCCAACATCACAAATTGGCCCCAGGAGGTAGTGAGCAGGTCAACGATGGTATCTTTTCCTTCAGCAGGATTGAAGTAGTAATAAATAGAGGGAACCAGTGCACCAAACACGGAGCAAAGGCCCAGTATGATCGAACTTCCCAGGGCAACGCCCAGGTATCTGACACCCAGCCCGTAGGTGAGGCCACCGATCCCCCAGAGCAGTCCCATTAAATAAGTGGATCCCAGTACAGAAGATGCTGAAGCGGTGATGATGTCCATGAACCCGGGAATGGTCAGCGCGGCAGCAATGGGTGGAACGATCAACCAGGAAAACAGGCCACCTACGATCCAAAAGCTTTCCCAGCTCCAGCCCTTGACTTTCTTGTAGGGCATGTAAAAACTACCTGACGCGAAACCACCAATGAAGTGAAAAATGACACCAAGTAAAATCTGCATGGATAAGGTATTCTATATGGAATAGCAATGATCGTTCAGGTAAATGTAACTGACCTTGAACGCCGAACTATCCTGACCTGTCCTGTTAACTGTCTATGATACCGTAGTCTTTGGACCAATGATCTCTTTGTCCTTCGCCTTTCCCATGAACGAAGTGAGCAGGTCAATAGGTATCGGGAAGATGGTAGTGGTGCTCTGTTCTGAAGATATTTCCACCAGGGTTTGAAGATAACGCAGGGTAAGCGCACTGGGCTGGCTACCAAGGATCTCTGCAGCATCTGCCAGACGTTGTGATGCCTGGAATTCACCTTCTGCCGAGATCACCTTAGACCTTCTTTCACGCTCTGCTTCTGCCTGGCGGGCCATGGCGCGTTGCATCTCCTGCGGAAGATCGATCTGTTTCAGTTCCACGTTCGACACTTTGATGCCCCAGGGTTCTGTATGGCCGTCAATGATCTGCTGGAGTTGCTGGTTGATCTTTTCACGCTGGGAGAGGATCTCATCGAGCTCCGATTGACCGCACACGCTTCTCAATGTGGTTTGCGAGATCTGTGAAGTAGCCTGCAGATAATTTTCCACCTGGATGATGGCTTTCTCAGGATGCAGCACCCTGAAATATACAACGGCATTGACTTTGATGGATACGTTATCCTGCGTGATCACATCCTGCGGGGTGACATCCAGCACCACGGTACGGAGGCTCACCTTAACCATTTTATCAATGATGGGGATCAGCAAGATGAGTCCCGGGCCTTTTACGCCCCGGCCAGCTAAGCGGCCCAAACGAAAGATAACGGCCCGCTCATATTCCTGCAGGATGCGGATAGATGTAGTCAGGATATACAAACCGAAAAGAACAACGAGGATGAGAACTACTGGGATGCCTTCCATATAAATACGATTATGTGTTTAAAACTCTTTCAACGGTCAGTCGGAAATGCTGCTCTTCAACCACCCTTACCAGCGCTCCGGCTTCGATCTTTTCATCAGCCGATTTTGCTTTCGCTTCCCAGATCTCGCCATGTACGCGCACATTTCCAACCGGGTTAAGATCAGTCAATACTACGCCAGTTTCTCCAATAAAACCTTCTACACCCGTTACTGGTTTTGCGCGTTGAGCCTTGATGCCCGCACCCAGGATGAATAGGAAGAATAATACGGTAAGTCCAACAGTGGTTAATATCAGGGTCACTGAGATCTTCATCAGGGGGTACGTAGGGTCTTCCTTGATCAGCATGATGGAGCCGAGCACCAATGCGATCACGCCGCCTATGGTTAACGCCCCATAACTGGTGACCTTGATCTCCAGGATCAGCAGGATGATGCCCACCAGGATCAGGGCGAGACCGGCATAATTGACCGGCAACGCGTGCAAGGCATAAAGGCCCAGGATCAGCGCTATTGAACCGGCAACGCCAGGGAAGATAGCACCGGGATTGTAGAGTTCGAAAAGGATCCCGTAAAACCCGATCATCAACAGGATGTAGGCCAGGTTGGGATCGCTGAATATATTGAGCAGTTTTTCACCTAGGGACATCTCTACTTCCTCCACCGATGCAGATGCGGTTTTCAGGGTCACTGTTGACCTGCCTACCTGGATGGTTCTGCCATCCAGTTCTTTGAGTAATTCTTTACTGCTGGTGGCCACCAGGTCCACCACATTTTTCTGTACGGCGATAATGCCTGTGATGGACTCGCTTTCGCGCACGGCCAGCTCTGCCCATTCCGCATTGCGGTTTCTTTTCTCAGCAATGGTCCTGATAAATGCAACAGCATCATTGGTGGTCTTTCGGTTCATGGTGCTGTCCATCGATGCGCCGCCGCCCGCCACGGGATGCGCTGCGCCAATATTCGTTGCCGGAGCCATCACTGCCACATGTGCTGCCATAGTAATAAATACGCCTGCAGACCCTGCGTGCGCGCCGGGTGGATTCACGTATACTACAACCGGAACTTTTGCCTCCATGATGGCGCTTACGATCACGCGGGTCGATTTCAATAGCCCACCTGGCGTGTTCAGGTTAAGGATCAGGCACTGCGCATTCGCCTTCTCCGCTTTCTTGATGCCCCGTTGTATATAGCTTGCCGTGGCGGGATTAATGGATCCGTCAACAGAGATAGACAACACTTTCTGTGCCTCAACCATACAGGGGAGCAGAAGCACCAGGAGCAAGGAAAGAATAATCTTATTCACCGTCAGTAATTTAATCAATTAGCTCATTAGCCAATTGATTAGAAGGAGCCTTTTGAAAAAAATTATTAGTAAATGTTTGGAAAACTGAACAGTGTTCATTTTCTTTGTGGTGTTAATTAAATTATGACCATAGCCACACGAAAGCAAAGGGAAAAAGAGGAAATGAGGGAAATGATCCTTCATGCAGCGAAGAATATCTTCCTGGAGAAGGGTTATGCTGAAACCAGCATCCGCAACATCGCGGAGAAAATTGAGTACAGTCCAGGTACCATATATCTTTATTTCAAGGAGAAAGACGATATCTTCCATGCGCTTCATCAGGAAGGATTCCGTAAGCTAGTCGGCATGATGTTGCCGCTTCAGTATGTGGAAGATCCGTTTGAGCGGTTGAAGGCCATGGGGCGCATCTATATCGATTTCGCCAAGCAGAATAAGGACTTTTATGATCTGATGTTCATCATGCAGGCGCCCATGAACATGGAAAAAGACGAGTGCTGGGAGGAAGGGGATAAGGCGCTGGACCACCTTAAACAGGTGATCCGGGACTGCCAGGCGGTAGGACGGTTCGCCGGGCGCGACATCGATTTTCTGTCGTTTACGATCTGGTCAGCCATGCACGGCATGTGTGCGCTGTATTGTAATGAAAGATGCCAGGCCTATGATAACATTGATGCCCTCACCCTAATGGATGAAGGCTATAAATACCTTATCGACATGCTGGCAAAGATCTGACCCTACCGGTCAGCTTTTTTTTGCCCAGTCGATGAACACTGTTCAGCATTTATACAACGTTAATATATGAAACGGCTTTTAGTATTCATTCTCATCGGCCTCGCCCAAGCAGCAACCGGTCAAACGGCGACCCCCCTGGACCAGTACATTAAAGAGGCGCTGGCCAATAACCTGGTACTGCAGCAGAAAAACATCACCCTGGAGAAAAGCCTGCTCTCGCTGAAAGAGGCCCGGAGCTATTTCCTCCCCACTACCTATTTCGATGGTTCCTACACCCTCGCCCAGGGCGGCCGGGAGATCACCATCCCCGTGGGCGACCTGCTGAACCCCGTGTACCAGACCCTCAACCAACTCACCGGTACCAATAAATTCCCCACCATAGAAAACGTATCAGAACAACTTCTTCCCAATAACTTCTACGACCTGCGGATCAAAACATCGGTACCCGTATACAACCCCGCATTGAAATACAACCGCGGCATCAAAGAGCAGGAGATCAAACTGAAGGGGAACGAGATCGACATCTATAAGCGCGAACTCGTGAGAGAGATCAAACAATCTTATTACAATATCCTCATGGCCGACAAAGC
>JBBAJN010000065.1:15430-15753 GCA_040404045.1 Chitinophagaceae bacterium | reverse complement strand
AGATCTGCTGGTGGCGCTGAATGGCAAAATTTTGTTGGCTGAATTCCCCGAGTTATGTGGAGCTGAACAGGAATTGATCGACAGGAGTGTCAGTCAGGACACGGCGGAGAAATTCATTCACCTGATGGACGCGTACAGCGACCAGGCCATTAAAGTGGGGTCCGGTTTCCATATGAATCCTTCTCCTGGAAATATTAAAGATGGTCTTATCACAGACGCTATCAAAAGTGCCGGCGCCGCAAAAAAAGGCGGCACCTCACCCGTTGTGGATGTACTTGATTATACAGAGCCTGCCACAAAGCCGGGCTTGAGTTTGGTATGCA
>JBBAJN010000065.1:0-15420 GCA_040404045.1 Chitinophagaceae bacterium | reverse complement strand
CCACCACAGGCAAGGCGGCTTCAGGGGCAACACTTATCCTGTTTACCACCGGCCTGGGCACGCCCACAGGCAATCCCGTTTGCCCAACCATTAAACTCGCAACCAACTCCAAGTTGGCCACCAAGATGAAGGACATCATTGATATCGACTGCGGACCCATCATCGACGGTGAAAAGACCATTGAAGAAATGGGAGAGGAGATTTTGGAATACTGCATCAAAGCAGCCAGCGGCGAAGTGATCCCGAAATCGGTACAACTCAACCAGGACGATTTCATTCCCTGGAAAAGAGGGGTATCATTGTAGGGACCCCGGAAGGTTGGTAGTTAAATCGCCCAACTACTTTTGTATCTCGATGATTTTGTCGTTACCCTCGCCGGTACCAGTACTGATATAGACCCTGCCAGCCGGAGAAACGCATACATCCCTCAATGGTCCCCACTGGCCCTGGTACATGGAGGAAACGGAAGTCACGGCATTTCCGGCCGCGTTCAGTTTCAACTGGTACAGGCTGCCATCTTTGAGGGAGGCCATCAGGATAGAATTCTTCCACTTGCTGATCAGGTCGCCATTGTAGTAATCCATTCCGGAAACGGTGAAGTGGCCGGAACCGGAATTCCATAGGGGGGCCACTGTATTTTTTTCTGGTCCGCCAGCGTTTGGCCAGCCATAATTCCTGCCTTTTTCGATCAGGTTCAGTTCATCCATGATACCAATACCGTTTTCAGAGGCGAGGACATTGCCGTTGACGATCACCAGACCCTGGGCATTTGCATGTCCAAAGGTCCAAACCGGACTATTGGGGAAAGGATTATCTGAGGGGATGCTTCCATCCAGGTTGATGCGCAATATTTTTCCGGACAGGGAGCCCACCTGCTGTGCAGATTCGCTGATGGTAGCATCGCCTGTGGTCATGAGCAGTTTTTGATCGGGGGTGATGGCCAGCCTGGAGCCATTGTTTTCAAGGGCTGCAGGAATATTGTCGATCAGCGTTTGGGGCTCAATCAGCTCCTCATTTTTCACGCGAAACCTGACCAGTTTTTGTGTGTATTTGCCCGATTTAAGATAGTTGTACGCCACGTAAAGAAAACCATTCTGCAGGAAGTCAGGATGCTGCACCATGCCAAGTACACCACCTTCACCCCGTTGCAGGGCGTCAGGGATCACCGATTTGAAAACGGTATAGCCAGTTTTAGGGTTGATCTTCAATACTTTCCCGGCTCGCTCTGTTACCCATAGATGGTCGTCTTTTCCCCACAGTATTTCCCAGGGATGGGAGAGATCGGCTTTTACTGTTCTGATTTCTTCAGTCGGCCAGGCTGATGGTTCTTCGGTGGGAGTTAAGGCACTGCCGGATTCATTTTTGTCGCAGCTGGTTAAAACGACCAGCGACAAGAGGGCGGAAATCAGGAAACAGAATTTTGCCATGACCAATATTTTGAGAAATTTAACGAAGTTTCAGCCAATTTGTTCGTTTTGTCAAACTTTAATGTTTGGCCATCAATTAAAACTCACAACAGCAGGTTCTTGTTTACCCAGTCCACTTCCTCCTGTATAACGGTATGGGGTATACCCGGATAGATCTTTTCTGTAACATTCGCCCCCATTTCAGTGAAAATAGCTGTTGATTCCCTGACCCTGGAAACGGGAATGTGAGGGTCCGGATCGCCGGAAGCAATGAACACGGGTGTGCCAGCGAAGTCTCCCGAGTAGTTTTTTCTGTCTATGATATCACCGATAAGGCCGCCTGTAAACGCGATTAGACCGCCATAGCGCTGGGCTTTCCTGGCTGCTGATTCCAATGTCAGGCAGGCGCCCTGGGAGAAGCCGAGCAGGTAAATGTTTTCTGTACGGATGCCCGATGCGATCACTTCGTCGATCAGTTCATGTATTGTGGCAATGGCGGAACCCAGCCAGGGCTCATTCATGGAAACAGGAGATAGAAAACTGTATGGATACCAGGTGTTACCAGTAGCCTCGGGTGCCAGCAAGGCAAATCCTTCCACGTCCAATGCGCCGGCCAGTTCAAGAATGCCCCTTGCATCTGCGCCACGGCCATGAATAAAGATCATTGCTTTTTTTGCTTCATCCAGAGGGGTGCCCGCTGCCAGTATGTTTTTTTTGTGCATTACATGAATTTTTTCCAGTCAAGATTTATCGGCTTCAGTCCTTTTTCGATCATGGGCCTGTTGGGCTCTTCCCATTCGGGCAACTTCAGCGTTTCCCCAAGATGCGTCGGTTCTTCGTCGATGGCAAACCCTGGGGGATCGGTAGCCACCTCAAACAGGATCCCGCCCGGCTCGCGAAAATAAATACTGTGGAAATACTGCCTGTCCAACACATGGGTAGCATGTACCCCGCCGCGCGCCAGCTTCTGATGCATCTGCACGATCGTATCATCGTTATCCGTTGAGAAGGCCACATGGTGTACCGTGCCTGCCCCTTGCAGACCCCGCAGCCTGTCGGGCTCACAGACAATGTCCACCAGGTCACCGATCTTACCGCTGGCGGAGTACCTGAATCGGTTTCCCTGTTCAGCAATTTTCCGGTGCTCCATAAATGTGCTGAGCAGGCCGGCAGTTTTTTCGTAACCATCCTCCGACAGTGTAACGCTGTGGAAGCCCCTGATGCTGTGTTTTTCCTCTACGTTCCCATAACTGAAGCCGGGGCGTTCATCATTATTGTTTGCGATCAGTTCTATGCCCAGTCCGTCGCCATCCTCCAGGTAAATGAAACCTTCGCTCATGCGTTCCTGTGGCTGCTGGAATGGGATGTTGAATTTCTTCAGCCGCTCCGTCCAGTAACCCAGGCTGTGTTCAGGAATGGAAAAAGAAGTGGTGGTCAGTTGACCCTTGCCGTGCCTTCCGCGCATGAGGCCACTATATGGGAAAAAAGTGAGTATGGATCCAGGGGATCCCTCTTCATTGCCGTAGTAAAAATGGTAGACATCAGGCGCGTCGAAGTTGATCGTTTTTTTGACGAGCCGCAAGCCGAGGATCCCTGCATAAAAATCTACATTCTGTTGCGGGTCCGAAGCCAAAGCCGTTATGTGGTGAAGTCCGTTGATCAGTTTCATAATGTGATATTACTCCTGCAAAATTACGCATTGACAGACCCTTGCGAATGCAGGAATCAGGGTGACTATGGTATAAATCATGTATAAAAAAGAGGAAGCCGGGGCTTCCTCTTCAGGTTATATTTTGCCGTTCCTGATCTCGTCTACCACGGCCGGGTCCAGCAGGGTGGAGGTGTCGCCGAGGTTTTCCATTTCCCCTTCTGCGATCTTCCTCAAAATACGCCGCATGATCTTGCCACTCCTGGTTTTTGGTAACCCCGTCACAAACTGGATCTTATCCGGCTTGGCGATGGGACCAATGATTCGGCTAACCGTTAGTGTGATATCTTTCCTTGAGAGTGTTTCATCGCCATGGGAACTCTGGTAGATCACAAAGGCGTAGATGCCCTGGCCCTTGATATCGTGCGGATATCCTACCACCGCGCTTTCCACAACACCGGCGTGCATGTTGATCGCGTTCTCCACTTCAGCTGTTCCGATCCGGTGTCCGCTGACGTTGAGTACATCGTCTACCCGCCCCGTGATTCGGTAAAATCCATGCTCATCACGGTGGCAACCATCGCCGGTAAAATAATATCCGGGATAGGCGCTGAAATAATTCTTCTTGCAACGGTCGTGGTCACCATAGGTGGTGGTCAGGATCGACGGCCATGGGAATTTTATGCAGAGGTTTCCGGTGACATCATTTCCTGCCAGTTCTTTGCCGTTTTCATCCAATAGCACGGGTTGAATACCGGGCATAGGGAGTGTTGCGTACGTTGGCTTAGACGGAGTAACGCCGGCCATATTGGAGATCATCACACCCCCGGTCTCAGTCTGCCACCAGGTGTCCACAATAGGACATCTGGCCTTCCCGATATTTTCGTTATACCAGTTCCAGGCCTCTTCGTTGATCGGCTCTCCTACAGTACCGAGCACTTTCAATGAGTCGAGGTGCTTTCCATGGACCGGGCCCAGGCCAAAGCCCATGAGGGAGCGGATAGCCGTGGGCGCAGTATACAGGATATTCACCTTGTATTTATCAACAATATCCCAGAACCTGCCTGCATCAGGCCAGGTGGGAATGCCTTCGAAAAGAAGGGTAGTGGCGCCTGCACTTAAAGGCCCGTAAACGATATAACTGTGGCCTGTGATCCATCCGATGTCTGCCGTGCAGAAATGGATGTCACCGGGAACATATTGGAACGTATTGACGAAAGTGTAATTGGTGTATACCATATAGCCCCCGCAGCTGTGCACCACGCCTTTGGGTTTGCCGGTGGAGCCGGAGGTATACAGAATAAATAGTGGGTCCGTGGCATCCAACTCTTCGGCGGGAAAATCAGGATTGCCCATGGTCTCCACTTTCTTGATCTCATCTTCCCACCAGACGTCGCGGCCTTTGATCATGGACACCGGGGTGCGGGTGCGCGTGAGCACGATCACTTTCTTTACAAAACGGCACTGGATCAATGCGTCATCGATCACCGTCTTCAGCGGGATCTCCTTATTGCCCCTGAAGGCTCCGTCGCAGGTGATGACGAATTCGGCATTGGCATCCATAAGCCTGTCCGCGATGCTCTGGGCGCTGAATCCACCGAAGATCACCGAATGGATGGCCCCCATTCTGGCGCAGGCCAGTACGGCTACGGCCAGCTCTGGCACCATGCCCATATAGATACAGACCCGGTCACCTTTCTTCACGCCGTTATTTTTCAGCACGTTGGCGAACTGGATCACCTTGTTATACAATTCGCGATAGGTCAGCACACGATGATGCTCCTCGGGGTCATTGGGTTCCCAGACAATAGCAGGCTTGTTCCCCAGCATGCCCAGGTGCCTGTCCAGGCAATTCTCCGTGATGTTCAGTTTTCCGCCGTTGAACCAGGTAGCATGGTAATCATTGAAATCCCAGCTCAGCACATTGTCCCAGCGTTTGCGCCAATAAAAATGCGAGGCAATATCCGCCCAAAAGCCTTCGGGGTCGTCAACGCTTTTCCTGTAAGCCGTTTTATACTCATCGTACGATTTGATCTGGTAAGGGTATGACATGTCTCAAAAATGTGGGTCAAAAGTTAAAAGTAAAAAATTCGTTTTCAGTATAATTCTTTAATTTTTGTGCGCAAAATGAATAATAAAGATAATGATGCCAGGGGTATCTGGAAGGTGATCGGTGCATCTTCTATGGGTACACTCATTGAGTGGTACGACTTTTACATATTCGGTAGTCTGGCAACCGTGATTGCTGGCCAGTTTTTTCCGAAGACCAATCCCACGGCGGCCCTGTTAAGTACACTGGCCACTTTTGCAGCGGGCTTTATTGTTCGTCCTTTCGGCGCCTTGTTCTTCGGGCGTCTTGGCGATATCGTTGGCAGAAAATATACTTTTCTGCTCACCCTGGTCCTCATGGGCGGATCCACATTTGCCATAGGCCTGGTCCCATCTTACGAAACCATTGGGTTTGCCGCGCCCGTCATCGTTCTGTTGCTCAGGTTGCTTCAGGGCCTTGCCCTTGGCGGCGAGTACGGTGGTGCCGCTACTTATGTGGCTGAACATGCGCCGCCTGGAAGAAGGGGATTTTACACATCGTGGATCCAGACCACCGCTACGCTTGGTCTGTTTGTTTCGCTCGGTGTGATCCTCATCACCCGCCATGCGCTCGATCCCGACCAGGCAAGATCGATCGAGAAGTTTAATGCGTGGGGTTGGCGGATCCCGTTCCTGGTGTCTATACTGCTTGTTGTGCTCTCCATCTATATCAGGATGAAGATGAAGGAGTCCCCGGTTTTTACGAAACTGAAATCGGATGGCAAAGTGGCTACTAATCCTTTGAAAGAAAGCTTTACCCATCGTTCCAACCTTAAAATGGTATTGCTGGCCTTGTTCGGCGCTACCATGGGGCAGGGTGTGGTTTGGTATACAGGTCAGTTCTATGCCCAGTCATTCCTGGAGAATGTATGTAAGATCAATTTTGATCAGAGTCGCACGATCCTCATCTGGGCCATCCTTTTTGGAACGCCATTTTTTGTGGTGTTCGGTAACCTGAGTGATAAGATCGGCAGAAAATGGATCATGATGACGGGTATGTTGCTGGCTGTTGTTTTATACAGGCCCATTTACCGCGAGTGTTATGAGATCAGTTCGGCATTCCTGGTCGACGGTTCGGTCACACTCCCCATGCAAGAATATTGGGAGCTTGTATTGCTGGTATTTGTACAGATCATTTTTGTCACCATGGTATACGGCCCTATTGCAGCATTCCTGGTGGAACTGTTCCCCACACGTATCAGGTACACTTCCATGTCTCTCCCATACCACGTGGGCAACGGCGTATTCGGTGGACTCACGCCATTCATAGCAACCTTATTGACCACTATATATACAGGCGACAAACTGGTTGGTTTATGGTACCCCATCATCATTGCATCTGTTTGCCTGGTGATCGGTTTGATGTACCTGAACAATAACATTGATCCCGATGTAAACGACTGATGATGGAAAAGCTCAAACGACTGATGGGTATTGTATGGATCGCATTGGGTCCATTGGCGATGATATTTCTGATCCGAACGGCCATTTCTGAGATCAGTAAGAAACCCGTGATTGATACCTTCATCCAGTGGGGTGTTTTTGTGGTCGTTTTCATTCCCATTGCCATTGGCCTGATGATCTTTGGATACTTTGCATTCAAGGGTGACTATCATCATCCCCTGCCCATTGATTCTTCTTCCCTGGAAGATTAGTTTTTGTGTAATCTTTTCGACACCTTCCCCGTAACTGTTGCCATACCACCTCGATAGCTACAGGTATTTTATTTGCCGTGTTCATTATTTGCTTCTCGATTAAATAACCTTAAAAATTTACGGTATGACAGACAACAATCGTAACTGGGACCAGCAAGGTAGCCAGGAACACAGGTATGATCAGAACCGCGATGAATATCGCAGCAAGGACCACAAAGAACAACGCCGTTTTCAGGGATCGGAGAATCGTTACAACCACCCGGGTTACGGTTCAGATTACAGCAGCAACTATGGAACTTCCGGTGGGTTTGGTGGCAGCGGTTCATCCAATTGGGGCAGTTCCGACCGGGGTTCGGGATCTGACCGTGGAAACTGGGGCGAATCTAACCAAAACCAGGGCAGTTGGGATATCGGCAGGATGGGTAACCGAGGTTGGAGCGGTTCCCAGGGTTCAGGACATTATGGTGGATATGGGAACTCTGGCCGCGGGGAATACGGTAGGGGTTACGAATCTGGTTACGGCTCATCAGGGTTTGGCGATGATGAAACAGAAAGGCGTCGAGAGCGTGATAGGAGGATGAATGAAATGGAAGATCGGGGGTCCATGGGCGGATACGGCGGCGCCAGCTATGGGAGTTCGAATTATGGCAGCGAAGGCATGAGCAGGGGCACGCACCGCGGTAAAGGTCCGAAGGATTACAGGAGGTCAGATGACAGGATCAGGGAGGATATTTCTGATCGGCTGGCCGATGATGAACGTATAGACGCTTCTGATATCGAAGTACAGGTGAGCAAATCCGAAGTAACGCTCATGGGCAGTGTAGATAACCGGGAAGCTAAAAGAAGGGCGGAAGATCTTGCAGAACAGGTATCCGGCGTGCAGCATGTGCAAAATAACATCCGCGTTCAGCGTGAAGGGGCTTCAGCTTCGAGAACTGGATCGTCTTCTCTTGGCAGTACAGGAAGTACTGAGAGCACCGGTAGTCCAGCACTCACCGGAACAACAGGAGCGAGTACTACCGGCACGCAAGGCGCCGGCAGCACTGGTCCTGGCAGCAGTACCGGTATGACAAGTTCTGGAAAACCTTCTTCCGGACCTACTGGTAAAGACAGGCAATAGTCAACAACGTGCGCTATGCCGAAAGATAACTCTGGGTTCCAGGACCCGGAGTTTTCTTATGCTGTTAATTTTTTTACCGCAACAAGGCGGCGGTCTTTTTTTATCCGTCAACGTTTACCTTTACCACATGCATCGTGTAGTCTACCTGATCGTAGTTGTTTTTCTTTTCTTCGTATCCTGCTCAAAGGAGGATGTCCAACAACCCGGCACTTCAGGGCCAGATCTTAGCGGTATTACCAAGCTGATGAATGACTCCGTGGCCAGCCGTTTCGGTGGCAATGCATATGTTGCCATTAAGGTGGGCGATAAGTTGATCTATGAGAGAAGCTATGGAGGTTATGATGGTAACACGGTTCAATTTATCGCGTCTTGCTCAAAATGGCTTTCTGCGGCACTGGTCATGACACAGGTGGACGAGGGTAAATTATCACTGGCAGATACGGTGGGTAAATTCCTGCCGGCTTTCAGTGCGAGGGGAAAGGGAGGTATGACCATCAGGCAGTTGTTGTCGCATACTTCAGGTTTCCCCGGACAGTCTGCAAGGGGATATGAGCGTGAGTTTGGTTTGAGTCTGGCCGAGTCGGTCGACTCCATTGCGCTGAGGGTTCCGCTCTTAAATACACCGGGATCTTTTTTTGATTATGGAGAAGTGGGTATGCAAATCGCCGGAAGGATCGCTGAGTTGGTTTCCGGGAAGAGCTGGAATGCCTTATTCAGCGAGAAGATCGCGCAGCCTTGCGGGATGGCATCCACCAGTTATGGATTGGGCATCAATCCCATCATTGGCGGGGGTGCAAAAAGTTCTCCAAACGATTATTTGAAATTCCTGTCGATGATCCTGAATAAAGGGTCCATCCAGGGGAAGCGTGTTCTTTCTGAAGCTGCAGTTGATGCCATGGAAAGAAGCCAGATCGGGACAGCAGATCTATCCTTTTCACCGTATCCTCCAGCCTTGTTGAGTACGAGGGGAATATATGGCCTGGGCCTGTGGCGTGACCTTACGGGCGCCGGTGACCAGTTGATCGAGGCAAGCAGTCCCGGCCTTTTTGGCACCCATCCATGGATCAACAGGGATCAGAAACTTACGGCCATTGTGTTCACTTTCATTGCAGGAAATGGGTTTGTGAGTACCCTGCCAACCTGTGTATCCATCAGGATGTTAACACGGTCCTTGATCAAGTGATCCGTTTCATGGTCTTTTCAGTCAGTGATATTTATCACCATTGAGGGCTGCAGAACATCAGACATTTGCTTTACAAACCCAAGCGTTTGTTATTGCAAAACAAAAAAATACCCTCATGTTATTTCAACACTTTTACGACAAAACCCTCGCACAGGCGAGTTATTTCATTGGCTGCCAGAAGGCAGGTGTGGCTGCGGTCATCGATCCAAAGCGTGATGTGGACACCTATGTGGAGTTTGCCAAACAGAATAATATGAAGATCACCCATATCATGGAGACCCATATCCATGCTGACTTCCTGTCTGGTGCCCGGGAACTGGCAGCGCTGACAGGCGGGGAGCTTTACCTTTCTGATGAAGGTGGTCCTGGGTGGGAATATGAATTCCCCCATAAGGGTTTGAAAGACGGAGATACTTTCATGGTTGGAAACCTGAAGCTGGAAGTATGGCATACGCCAGGCCACACGCCTGAGAGCATCAGTTTCCTGCTGACCGATACCCCGGCATCTGCGGAACCGGTCATGATCTTCACCGGTGACTTTGTTTTTGTTGGCGATATCGGCCGTCCTGATCTCCTGGAGAAAGCTGCCGGTATGAAAGGCACACAGGATGCCGGTGCCCACCAAATGTACAAGTCCGTTCAGCGATTTGCTGCCCTTCCGGATTATATCCAGGTATGGCCGGGCCATGGCGCTGGTTCTGCCTGCGGTAAATCCCTGGGAGCCGTACCCAGTTCTACTGTTGGATACGAGAAAATTCGCAACTGGGCATTTCGATTCAATAGTGATGAGAACGGGTTTGTAAAATTCTTGCTTGAAGATCAACCCGAGCCACCGAAGTACTTTGCCATGATGAAAAAGCTCAACAAAGTGGACAGACCCTTGCTCACCGAGGTGCCCAAGTTAAAGAAGCTGGGCAACGACGAGGTCATGGCGGCCATCGGGAAGGGAATCAGGCTGATCGATGCCAGGAACAAAGCTGATTTTGCCAAAGGATATATTCCCGGCAGCATCAATATCCAGGGTAATAACGCTTTTGCTACATGGGCTGGATGGTACCTGAACTATGAAGAGCCATTTATGATCCTGGCTGATGAAAGCCAGCTGGACGACCTGACCCGTAAGCTGATGCGTATCGGGCTCGATAACATCATGGGCTATGTGCCATCAACGGATGAGTTTGTAAAAGCCGGAGGGAAACTGGATACCGTTAAGATCATTGATACTGACGAGCTGAAAGACATTCTGGCTGTCAATAATGTCCAGGTGGTTGACCTCCGGGGTGCTACTGAATTCAAGCAGGGTCATATTAAAGGGGCTAAACACGTTTTTGTAGGTACGCTGCTGAATAACCTCCATAAAGTAAGCAAAGAAAGGAAAGTGGTGATCCACTGCCAGGGCGGGGATCGGGCATCGATCGGGTATTCTCTGCTGGCAGCCCATGGATACGATAATGTGCTGAATTATTCTGCGAGTATCAATGAGTGGATCAAACAAGGAAATCCGCTTGAATCGTAAAAATATCTAATGATCGATTCGCGTTGGTTGACGTAAAGGACCGCGGTGTTTGCATGATCAGGGTACGAAACTGCCCTGATCTTTTTTTTTGGAACCAGCAGTTCCATTTGATCTGCCGGGCTTTCATTCTGCCATTGAATTTAATTCGTTAATTTTCGATTCAAACTAATCTTGACATGAAATTATCTTCGTTGTTTCTATTTGTCATCATCGTTTGCGCCTCGTTGCAGACGCAGGCGCAGAAAAGTATATTTAACGGTCGCAACCTTAAGGGCTGGACTGCACATGGTACTGAGAAATGGTATGTGCAGAATGGCGAACTGGTATGTGAGAGCGGACCTGATAAACAATACGGATATCTGTCTACCAACAAGAGTTACAAGGATTTTACCCTTGAACTGGAGTTTTTGCAGGAGGCTAACGGGAACAGCGGGGTTTTCTTTCGATCGTCCATTGAGGGAACCAAGATCAGCGGCTGGCAGGTGGAAGTAGCTCCCCTTAATAATAACACGGGTGGTATTTATGAGTCTTACGGCAGGGGCTGGCTGATACAGCCCAGCCAGGAAGATCAGAAATGGTTAAAGACAGGGGAGTGGAACAAGTTGAAGATCGTAGTGAAAGGCGATGAGGTAACCACTTTTTTGAATGGTCACCAGATGATCAACCTGCAGGATGAGAAGATCGGTAAGGGAACAGGATTCATCGCCCTACAGATACATGACGGTGGAGGTATCAAGGTGCGTTGGAAGAATATCAGGATAAAGTCTGAAGGATAACTCCAAAAAAGCAGATCATGGATCTTGGTTTTGTAAGCGCCATTCTTGCTGAAAAATCGTTAGAAGAGGTAGCGTCATTTGCGGCCTCACATGGTTTTCAATGCGTGGAACTGATGTGCTGGCCGGTTGGACAGGCAGAAAGACGTTATGCTGGTGTTACCCACATTGATGTAGACAGCCTGGACGCTGTGGAGGTAGAACGGATCAGAAGGCTGTTGGATCATCATAAGGTATACATATCCGGCCTTGGATATTATCCCAATCCACTCGATCCCGACGAGGAAAAAAGGGAGTTCTATTTTGGCCACATCCGGAAGGTGATCTCTGCAGCCGCAGCACTAAGTGTTCCTGTAGTCAATACTTTCATCGGTCGTGATCCCGGGAAGAACCTGACAGAGAACCTTGAGCTGTTTGCTCGGTATTGGCCTCCTGTGATCCGGCATGCGGAATCTTGTGGGATAAAGATCGGCATTGAGAACTGCCCTATGCTGTTTACGTACGACGAGTGGCCGGGGGGAAAGAATATGGCCATCAATCCGGTGGTTTGGGAGCAAATGTTTTCCATCATTCCCAGTGCGCATTTTGGATTGAACTATGATCCCTCACACATGATCTGGCAGCAGATGGACTATATGCAGCCGTTGAAGGAGTTTTCCCATAAGCTGTTCCATATACACCTTAAAGATGCTAAACTGTACCGCGACAAGCTGGACAGGGTAGGCATCCTGGCAACGCCATTGGAATATCATTCCCCTAAGCTACCCGGCCGCGGCGACGTGAACTGGACGGCGTTTCTCAAAGGAGTGAAGGATAGCGGTTATGCAGGCCCTCTGGTGATCGAGTTCGAGGATAAGGATTTCGAGAAATCCTTCGACGATATCGTCAGAGGGCTGCTGTTGGCGAGGGATAACATCATGGCGTCCTTGGCATAAGGCATCCTTTTTTTTCAATTCTGACATTTGATTTTACCCTATATTTGCATCCCCGAAGGGGAATTAGCTCAGCTGGCTAGAGCGCTTGCATGGCATGCAAGAGGTCACCGGTTCGACTCCGGTATTCTCCACCAAGTGAGGCCCACGTATATCGTGGGCTTTTTTTATCAAAATACCAACAAATTGGTCGGTTGAGCGGTTATTCAACGGACAGGTACACTTTGGACAGGTATCTATCTGACGATCACACCAAAACAGTTATTGATGAAACAAACTTCCATTCTGTTGATTGCCTGCCTGTTTTTCCAAATTGCGCAAGGCCAGTATGGCAAGGCCCGCCATTCCTTTCAGGTCCAAACAGGTTTTGCGTATGCTTCTGATTTGGCTTATGAAGAAGAAATGAATCGCCACTTTCAGGGCGTGGGCTACCAGTACACCACCAAATCAAACTGGTATGTTGGCACTGATGTACAATACCATCGTAATCAATTGAACAGTGATCGACTTCTACCTCTGCAAATGCAGGGAGAAGGCGCATTGTACGCCTGCACGATACCAGGGGCATGGGATGGAACGGGGTATTTCTTCCTGCCCTAGGCTATGCAGGCTTCGGTAAGTATCATCACCAACGGCAATGTAACTAAAACCGGATCGAATCAGGTGCCCATTCAAACACAGGCGCTTGAAGCAAGCAGACTTAATTTCATGTTGCATGCCGGCAGACGTTGGTATGCCGGAGGGGGAGTCATAGAAGCCGGTATCACTGTGACGGGTACTTTTTATAATCGCGATGTGGTAAGTTCCAGCATGCAACAGCAAAGCATAGCCTGCAGGTCGCTGACCACCGGTGAAGTCTATAATACCATGTTTGATGTTACCACCTTTGGTATTGTTAATGAAAGAACATTCTGGGCGGGCGCGGGTCTTCATGCCCGTTATCAATACCCCGTGAGCAAGAGCATCAGTTTTGGAATCCAGGTATTGAGTTCAATGAGCACGGAAGGAATATTACTACAAGCGGCACCCCGCATGGTAATCAGCTTGTAAACAAAGAAATACACAGCATCTGACCGACGGCCTTGAATGATGTTTTCAGTCTGTTTTCTTTACAGGGCCTCAAATGGATGATTTTGAAAAGAATTTCCTGCCTGGGTTTATGGATGGTCCTGGGCTTTCATAGCATGCAAAAGGTCACTGGTTTGACTCCGATATTCTCCAAGAAAAGCCCTTTTAAAAGGGCTTTTCGCATTTCAGGTATTACTCCGACGCAAATTAAATGGGAAATAAAGATTTTAAGTGTAAAATGCATACAGGATAGACATGCAGAACAGCGGATCATAAATGGGAAAACATGCAACAAGCCATTGACTGGGTTTTTATTTTGGTGTTCGTTTTTGGAACGATCGGGTTGGTGGTAGCAGCTATTCTGTTTATCATTAACAAGAACGAATCTTTTTCCGCCCGTATACTGGCGGCTTACCTTTTTTGTGCTTCTGTCATTCTGCTTAATTATGACCTCACCAACACAGATTTCTTTTTGAATTTCCCGCATTTGTGGCGCACTGTAGCCTGGGCCTCTTTCTTTGCCCCACCGCTTGCATATCTGTATGTCCGCACTGTACTGGAACAGGAGTTCAGGTTCCGCAATACTGATTTTCTCTTTTTCCTGCCGGGAGTGATCTATATGCTGACCATGGTCCCCTTCCTCATCCTTGACACCCCACACAAGTTGGAAGTTCTCCGAGGACTCATGTCGGATCATTCCCTTATCCCAAAGGAGCCGGAAGGCAGTTTGCCCCAAGGGTGGGGGTTTTTGTTCAGAACAGGCTATGGCTTGGGCATGGCTTTTGCGCAATATGCTTTGTTGGCAAAGACGAGGAGAAGGATATTGCTGAATAAAGAGCCGGTGAAGCAGAATCTGGACACCTTCAATTGGCTGTTTTATTTCACAGTCGTGATGTCATTGTCCTACCTGATCTTGTTCGTAGAAACCGTGTTGCATGTTTCGAGCTTTATCGATTTGAATCAGTTGATCATACTAACGATCTCCGCCAATGTCTTTTTTGTTTGTACTTATCTTCTGGTTCGGCCAAATATCTTGTACGGGATGACCGGATGGTTACAGGAGAAGGTAAAAGAGGCGGGGCCCCGGACAGCCATGGATGCCAAAAGTGGTGCTGCGAAACAGACGACCCTTTATTTAGAGCAGAAGCTTGAGTATAAGGCCAACCTGCAAAAGCATTTCCGGGAAAATCGGCCATTCCTCAAGGCAGGCTACAAGATCAATGAGCTGTCCAAAGAGCTCGACATCCCTGGCTATCAGCTTTCCGCCTTCATCAACCAGGAATACGGAAAGAATTTTAACGAGCTGATCAATGACCAGCGTTTGGATTACCTTGAAGAAATGCTTCAGTCCAACCCGGATAAATTTCAATATACCTTGGAAGCCTTAGGCAATACGGTGGGCTTTAACTCACGGAGCGCTTTCATCGCGGCGGTCAAGAAGAAGACCGGCAAAACACCTGTTGAGTATTTTCAACATCTTCGTGTTGGAGTAAAGGGTTGAGCTTGTTGCGTTTTGTTTGAAATCATAGAATTCAGGTCAATATCCTGCGCGGATTTTGTTTTCCCGGTGCCAGATCTCCCTATCATTGCAGAGCAGACAAATTTGCTATAACCAGGTTTTTATACCTTTCGCCTTTCCTGGGTTCCTACATAAAGCAGTGCAAAAATTCATCATTCCAAAAATCATACTCATGCATTTCAGACTTATTTGCTTTTCATTGATCGCCTCAATCGGCTTCTATGCCTGTTCCGGCGGAGGCAATACCTCCAGCAAGGATTCCACCGCTGCATCCACATCCAATACGCCTGGCTCAGCCGGCCACCAGGCCACCCGACTGGGCGACCTTACACTGGAAAGCGGTTATCCTTCCGAGGAAGCGACCAACAGGCTGTACGACGAGCGGGATTTTCAGCGCGCCTGCCAGGTGCATGGCTGGGCGCTGCCGATGGTGGGTTTCCATGCCCTCCACCTGGCTCAGCGGGACCAAATAGGTGTCAAGGATGGAGATGTGGCCCTCTTTTTCAACCTCG
>JBBAJN010000064.1:0-16083 GCA_040404045.1 Chitinophagaceae bacterium | reverse complement strand
ATAACCTTAAACGACAGCTACCAACGATTTAAACTCTAAAGAGCCCATTCCCAGCACTCCTACAGGCCCCACGCTGACATGCAAAGGCTGGATTCAGGAAGCTGCCCTGCGAATGCTGCTGAATAACCTCGATCCGGAAGTGGCTGAGCGGCCAGATGACCTCATTGTGTATGGCGGTCGTGGTAAGGCTGCGAGGAACCATGAAGCGCTGTTTCATATCATCGATTGCCTCAAAAAACTGGAGAACGATGAAAGCCTGCTGGTGCAGAGCGGCAAGCCCGTAGCCATCATGAAAACACATCCCGATGCGCCGCGCGTGCTGATCTCCAATTCGCAACTGGTCCCCAACTGGGCCAACTGGAAACATTTCGACGAACTCGAGAAGAAGGGGCTGATGATGTATGGCCAGATGACCGCAGGTTCCTGGATCTACATCGGCTCACAGGGCATCGTGCAGGGTACCTATGAAACCTATGCGGCGGCAGCAGATAAACATTTTAGTGGTTCATTGAAAGGAACGCTGAATGTAACCGCAGGCCTCGGTGGCATGGGTGGCGCACAACCGCTGGCCATTACCATGAATGAAGGCGTGGCCCTGATCGCAGAAGTGGAAGAATGGCGGATCGACAAAAGGTTGGAGACAAGATATCTCGACGAGAAATCGCTGGATATTGATGAGGCCATTGACCGCGCACTGGCGTACAAAAATGCTGGTGTAGTGAAAAGCATCGGGGTATTATGTAATGCCGTTCATTTATTGGAACGATTGAATGAACGGAATATCATTCCCGATACGCTGACGGATCAAACTTCGGCCCATGATCCGCTGATCGGCTACTGGCCGCATTCGATCCCTTATGAGGATGCTAAAATATTACGTGACGAGAACCCTTCAAAATACATTGACCTGGCCTATGACTCTATGCATCGCCACGTTGAACTGATGCTTGCCCTTCAACAGAAAGGTGCTATCACGTTCGACTACGGGAATAACATCAGGGCAAGGGCCCAGGAGCGGGGACTAAAAAACGCATTTGATTTCCCTGGTTTTGTGCCTGCATACATCAGGCCCCTGTTCTGCGAGGGTAAAGGACCCTTCCGTTGGGTCGCCCTCAGTGGTGATCCGGCAGATATCGCGGTTACAGATGATCTGATCGCGAACATGTTCCCCGAGAATACGTCCTTACAACGCTGGCTCAAACTCGCAAAGGAAAAGATCGCTTTCCAGGGGCTGCCCGCGCGTATTTGCTGGCTGGGGCAGGGCGAACGCGAACAAGCGGGATTGGCCTTTAATGAACTCGTGCGAGCCGGAAAGGTAAAAGCGCCCATCGTCATCGGCCGGGATCACCTGGACACAGGCTCTGTGGCTTCGCCCAACCGGGAGACCGAAGCCATGCTGGATGGTTCTGATGCCGTGGCCGACTGGCCCATCCTCAATGCATTGATGAATACCGCTGGTGGAGCCTCCTGGGTATCCCTTCACCATGGCGGTGGCGTAGGTATGGGATATAGTATTCACGCGGGGATGGTGATCGTGGCAGATGGTACCGATGCGGCAGCGAAGAGATTAAGCCGGGTGTTGCGGAACGACCCGGGCATAGGGGTGATCAGGCATGCAGATGCCGGGTACGAATTAGCGAAGAAGACGGCCACTGAATTTGGGTTGGGCATATAAGACAAATAAGAAACTAATTTAACTTGCCGCATGGTCAAAACCTTAGGCGATTTTCAACGTGTGTTTTTCATCGGTGTAGCCGGTACGGGCATGAGCGCCCTTGCGCAGTATCTCAGGGGCATTGGCAAAGAAGTGAGCGGGTCCGACAGGTATTTTTCGAAAGGAGAGGCGGGCGAGATCAGGGAGAAACTGGAAGCAGAAGGTATAGGATGCTATTCGCAAGATGCTACCGGCATCACTACAACGACAGATCTGGTGGTGGTATCAACAGCTATTGAAGACACGGTGGAAGAAGTGCAGAAAGCAAAAGCACTGAACATACCCATCATTAGAAGAAGTGAATTGTTAGCCCTGATCTGCGCATCGAAAAAAACGATCGCCGTAGGCGGAACCTCCGGCAAGAGCACCACCAGCGCCATGATCTTCGACATTCTGTCGTACGCCGGCATGGATCCCAGCATCATCAGCGGGGCTGGATTGACCAGCATCATCAAAGAAGGCAAGATCGGCAACGCAAAAGTGGGTAAGGGTGAATGGCTCGTGATTGAAGCAGATGAAAGCGATGGTTCCATCGTGCAATACCATGCCGAGATCGGGCTGCTGTTGAATGTCGACAAGGACCATAAGGAGATCGATGTGCTGATGGATATCTTTAAAACCTTCCGGAGGAACAGCAGGAAGTTTGTGGCGAACCGTTCGCATCCACTGGCGGCTACCCTAAGTTCGGATGCCGCAAATGATTTTTCCTTTGATGCTTCCACCGGGGCCCGGTATATCGCATCGGATTTTAGACAGGAGGGATTGGCGATTCATTTTAAGGTCAATGATGTACCATTTACCCTGCACACTGTGGGTAAGCATAATATGGAGAATGCGCTGGCTGCCGCCACCATAGCCGCGATGGTGGGCGTGGATTTAAAAACCAGCGCGGATGCGATCGGCAAGTACGAAGGCATCTACCGCAGGCACCAGGTCATAGGGAAAAAGCATGGCGTGATCCTGATCGATGATTATGCCCATAACCCGGTAAAATGTGCTGCTTCGATCAAAGCCTGCCAACCGGTGGGCGACAAACTGATCGCCTGGTTCCAGCCTCACGGGTACGCCCCAACGAAATTCCTGCGGAAGGATTTCTGCGAGGAGATCAGCGCAGCCATGCGACCGCAGGATGAGATCTGGATGAGCGAGATCTTCTATGCCGGCGGCACCACCACCAAAGACATTTCGGCGGCAGACCTGATCAACGACCTGAAGGAAAAAGGGATCAATGCGCATTTTGTGGAACATAGAAATGATCTCGTGAAAGAGGCCATGCGGGATATAAAAGGCGATACCGTATTGCTGTTAATGGGAGCCCGTGACCCCTCGCTCGAACATTTTGCAGCCCAGGTCTGGGAGGAATTAGGATGATACACCTGATCACAAATATCAAATCGCTGGTTGGGGTGCAGGACCCTAAAAGTCCGCTGCGGGGGCAGGCATTACAGCAACTACCCACCATCGGGAACGCCTGGCTATTGCTGGATCACGGGTTCATCGCCGGATTTGGGAAGATGGGTGATGGTGCCATGCCTTCTGTTCCTGCCGTTACAGATGCTTCCGGACATATGATCCTTCCTGCCTGGTGTGATTCCCATACCCATCTCGTTTATCCTGCCAGCAGGGAAGATGAGTTTGTTGACAAGATCAAGGGCCTCAGCTATGCGGAGATCGCGGCCAAAGGAGGGGGGATCCTCAATTCGGCAGCTAAACTGAACGAGATGGGGGAAGACGAGTTGTTCAAACTGGCATTGACGCGTCTGGACGAGATCAGGGCCATGGGTACCGGGGCCGTAGAGATCAAAAGCGGTTATGGCTTGACGGTAGAAGGGGAGTTGAAGATGCTTAGGGTGATCAGGCGTTTGAAAGAAAGATCCACCATGATCATCAGGTCAACTTTCCTCGGTGCACATACTTATCCTGCCGCATTCAAGGACGATCATGAAGGCTATATCCGACTAATTAACGAGGAGATGCTGCCCGTGATCGCTGCCGAGAAACTGGCCGATTATATCGATGTGTTTTGCGAGCA
Organism: Chitinophagaceae bacterium; assembly: GCA_040404045.1. GTDB lineage: Bacteria > Bacteroidota > Bacteroidia > Chitinophagales > Chitinophagaceae > Pollutibacter. The sequence continues at coordinate 12,337 of JBBAJN010000064.1, read as the reverse complement.
GGGATTTTTCAATCGGGAAGAAACAGAGCGAATTTGCCTGATGGGTAGACAATTCGGGCTGAAACCAAAGATCCATGCCAACCAACTCAGTCTCTCCGGCGGAGTTCAGGCAGGTGTACATGTGAACGCGGTTTCCGTTGATCACCTGGAAACCATGGATGAGGATACCATCTCCCTTCTGGCTTCTTCAAATACCATCGGTACCTTACTTCCCACTGCGGCTTTTTTCCTGCGGATGCCATTTCAACCGGCGCGGAGGATGATCGATGCGGGCTGCGCCATCGCCCTGGCGTCAGATTTTAATCCCGGGTCTTCCCCAAGCGGGAATATGAACCTGGTGGTATCCATGGCCTGCATCGGCATGCGGATGCTTCCTGAAGAGGCCATCAATGCCGCTACCATCAATGGCGCCTTTGCCATGGAATGTGCCGATGAAGTGGGCTCGGTGTCCGTAGGCAAGAAAGCCCGGCTGAACATCACGGTGCCCATGCCATCGATCGCCCATCTTCCCTATGCCTTCGGCAACATACAACTGCAATCGCTGGATAAATTCCTGATGGCTTAGTTCTTTTTCCGATATTGGCGGGGCAATAGATTCGTATGAATGGATTATCTGTAGAATGGCTGCTGATCATTGTGTCTGGCATGGTGGTGATGTCGTATTTCTACTCCGTCATCAGCAAGTGGATCAGGATACCTTCTGTACTGCTGTTGTTGTTTACCGGGGTGGGCCTTCGCATCCTGGCAGATTCAACGGGCAAAAAGATTGATCTTCCTGATTCCCTGGTGCAGTTGCTTGGGATCGTGGGTCTGGTGATGATCATCCTCGAAGCGGGGCTGGACCTGAAGTTGAAAAAGGAAAAGCTCAGCCTGATCAGGAATACGTTTTTTTCGGCGCTGGTGATCTTGTTGGCATCGTCTTTCCTGGTAGCCTATATCCTGGAGTATTTTTTGAATGAGCCCTTCATGAACTGCCTGGTGTACGCCATTCCCCTGTCTATCATGAGCAGCTCCATCGTGATCCCCAGTATCCATAACCTGACGGAGAGAAAGCAGGAATTTCTGGTGTACGAGGCTTCGTTCTCCGATATTCTGGGCATCATGTTCTTCAATTTCCTGACGGCGAGCAGCACCATTACGCTGGCGTCTACGGGCGGTTTTTTTGGAAGCCTGTTTGTATCCATCATACTGTCCATTGTTTTTTCGGCCCTGCTGTTCATCATCCTCGTTCGCAGTACCATACAGATCAAGTTTTTCCTCGTTTTTGCCCTCCTGCTCGCGATTTATGTCAGTGGTAAATTACTGCATTTACCGTCCCTGCTGGTCATCCTGGTATTCGGTCTTTTCATCAACAACCTGGAATCAGTGCGGTTTCCATGGTTCAGGAAGATGTTCCCGGAAGGCACGGTGAAGGATCTTCAGCATTTGCTGCACACCATTACCGCTGAATCCTCCTTCCTGATTCGTACTTTTTTCTTCATCATATTTGGCTTTTCCATCACCATAGGGTTCCTGGAGAACGAAGAGGTGTTGCTTACCGGCGGTCTTATCGTTGTTGCGCTGCTGGTGGTGAGGTTCCTGTATCTGAGGTTCTTCCTGAAGACAAATGTGTTCCCGGAATCGTTCTTTATTCCAAGGGGATTAATTACTATTGTATTGTTCTATAAGATCCCGCCCGAATTCAGGTTGGAGAATTTTAATGACGACATTCTTTTCTTTGTGATCCTGGTAACAGGACTGATCATGACCCTGGGCATGGTCTTTTATAAAAAGCCCTCATCCCAAATTGTGGAGGAAGGGAAATTTTCAGACCGAAAAGACATTTTATAGTTTATGAAACATTTCCGGTACTATTCCAAGCAGGACATTCTGAACATCACCCAATTGCGCCGCTATGAAACTAAACTCGGCGAGAAGATGAGGTCGGTGGAAGGGGATAAGGATCTTGCCGCACAGCTTGCGGACAGTTCGGCCAGGTTTGTCTTGTTCGGAATACCCGAAGACGTTGGTGTGCGCGCGAACCATGGTATCGGCGGCGCTGATTCAGCATGGATCCCTTTTTTGAAGGCCATGGTGAATGTGCAGAGCTGCGATCGTTTCACGGGTGATGAAGTGATCCTGCTCGGGCATTTCGACTTCTCTGATATTGAACAAGTCATTGACGCAAACGCAAAAAGCTACGAGGAAAGAATTGATGCCTTACGCCATGCTGTGTCCAATATCATTGATGAGGAAGTGGAGGGTCTGGTGAAAACCATTACTACTTCAGGAAAGATTCCTGTTGCCATAGGCGGAGGGCATAATAACGTGTATCCGATCATCAAGGGTTCTGCAAAAGGCCTTAATAAAACGGGTAAAACGGAGAAGCCAAGGATCAATGCGGTTAATGTGGACGCCCATGCTGACTACAGGATCAGCGAAGGCAGGCATAGCGGCAATGGGTTCCGGTACGCCATAGAAGAATCATACCTGCGGAAGTATGCGGTGGTGGGCTTGCATGAGAACTATAACTCCCAGAGCATGATGGATGACCTGTACAGCAACATGAATATCCAGTATGTGAGTTTTGAAGATATTTTCATCCATGAGAAAATGAATTTCCGCCAGGCCGTGGCACAGGCATTTACATTTACGGATGACGATTACACAGGCGTTGACCTGGACCTTGACGCTATTCGCGAAACGCTGAGCAGCGCGATGTCACCGGTGGGTATCACTGCGATACACGCGCGGCAGTATATGGTTTTTGCAGCGGCCAATCCCAAGATCGCTTACCTGCACATCTGCGAGGGGGCAGCGAAACTGGACGACGGACGTACAGATGAAAAAACAGGTAAGCTCATCGCTTACCTGGTCACTGATTTCATCAAGTCGGCCCTGTCCTGATTATTTTTTCGTGGTGATCAGCACCACGCCGTGTTTGCCTTTTTCGCCATACAGGGCTTTGGCTGCCTCACCCTTCAGCACCGTCACTTCGGCAATCTGATCGGGGGATATTTTATCGGCTTCTTCTACGGACATTTCTTTCCCATTCACGATCATAATGGGTGAAATTTTGTATCCTTTCACGATGACTTCCTTATTCCCGTTTTCCTTGGGGTCAATAGGGTGCCCGATCACGGCCTTCGGATCTTTGGGGTCAATGGCGTATCCGATCACGGCCTTTGGATCCTTGGGGTCCTTGGGGTCCTTGGGGTCAATGGGGTATCCGATCACGGCCTTCATGCCCTTTGCATCGTCGGGGTAGCCGATGAAGGTCACTGCTCCGTTGGGTTTAGCCGTACCTACTGGTGGTGCATCTTTCGAGTCTTTCAGGATAAGATCGATTTGGTTTTTACCATCTTTTTTGGTCACGTTGATGGAGGCGATTTTACCGGGATCGATGCTGCCGACGATCTCCGGGGTTACCGTTATACCGTTGATCGTGTAGATCGCATTGTCAGGGATCCTGCTGGTGTCCGATTTTTTCCCGAGTGAATTGGCTTTGAAATATAGGGTATCGGCCCTCAGCATTAATGTTTCTGGTGCTTTCTTACCGGGCACTACTGTGTCTGCCTTGGCGGTCGCGGGCTTGACAGCACTGGTATTCACCTTCACGTTTGTAGAAAAATATTCTTCAATGGACCTGAGGATCTGTTCCGCGATTTTCTTTTGGTTTTCGTTTTTGCTGATGAATGACCTGTCGGTCGGATTAGACACGTATCCGCATTCTATGATGGCGGCGGGGCATTTATTGGCATCGAGTACCCAGATGCCCTGGGTGGTCCTTTGCCTGATGGTTGGGTCGGTCTTGTATACGCCAGAAAGGTTGCTCAACAGGAGGCTGGCAAATCGCACGTTTTCTTCGTGAAAGTCGGTGTTCCGTGCGGAGATAAAGGTCATCATGCCTGAGCTGTCGGGTGATTTGGCGCTGTTCACGTGCAGGGATACGAAGAGGTCGGCATTGGCCTGTTCAGCCAATACAGTTTTGTCTTTGATGGGCTGCAGCACATCGGTGGAACGGGTCAGCACGATGTTGATGTTGGGATTGTTGCTGAGGGATTTGATCAGGAGGGCCATGGACAGTGCCAGGTCTTTCTCCTTCACCGAACCGGCGACGGCACCGTCATCGCTGCCACCATGACCGGCATCCACCACTACGGTGTATTTCTTTTCCAGTCTTGCAGGAGTGGACTTCGGATTGTTGAGCATGTTATTCGCTTTCACCGCGAAGGAGAACACGAGTATGAAAATAACGGGGATCATCATGAGGCGACTGATGTAGCTGAATCGCTGATGTTTTTTCGTGATCATGGAGATGCGTCTTTTGATGGATGATTGAAAGAATGAGTTGGTGAGTAAACTGCTGTGTTGGGGAAAGGAGGCTTCGAGGATCAGTTTGGCAAAAGCTTGCACGTCACCGTTGCCAATGGTCTTCCTGTCGGCAATGAATTCGTGGATCATGGCCAGTTCTTTTCGGGCCAGCCAGAAGAAGGGGTTTGCCCAGAAGAATACCAGGCTGAGATGAACGAAAATTTTATCCCAGCTGTGCTTTTCGCGGATATGCACCAGTTCGTGTTCCATGATCCGCTTGCCGTTTTCTGAGTCGGGGGAGATCTCTTCGTTCCAGAATAGGTATTTGAAGAAGCTGAACGGGGTTCCCTGTTCCCGGGTGTTCAGGAAAAGGATCTCGCCAAGGTGAATGTGGTTATACTTTTTGACCATTGCTGCTATCTTGAATAGACCGGTGATAAACATGGCCAGGATGACAGCGGATACGATCGTATAGACAGATCCAATCAGGAGTTCGGTGGACAGATGCCATCCGGATCCAGGTGCTTCATTGAACAGGTGGTCATCGGCTTCTGCTACAATCTTCATGGCCGTAAGGATCTTGCTGCTACTCTCCTCCGGGGCAATGACGTTAATGTCCAGCAGGGGCAGTAAGATGGATATGGGAATGATGGCAAGCAGGTAGAACCTGTTCCATTCATGGAATATTTTATTCCTTAAGGCAAGGTGATAGTAGCCATACAGGATACCGGAGCAGAAGATGACCTTCAGTAAATAATAGGATAGCGCTATCATTTTTTTCCCGTTTTAAGTTGTTTGAGCAATAACTCCAGGTCCTGCACGGAGATCTTGTTTTTGTCGACCAGGAAGGATACCACTTCCTGGTAGGATCCTTCGAAATATCCTTTGGTCAGTCCGGACAGTGCCATATTAGTGTACTCGTCGCGCTGCACTTTAGCGTAATAGTGGTTGAAGCGGCCGCTGCCTTTGATGCCCACGTATTTTTTCTCCACCAGGATCTTAAGCAGGGTGGCTACGGTGTTGTGGTGGGGTTTTGGATCGGGCATGGCATCCACGATATCCTTGAGCATGCCACCTTCCGGCTGGCTCCACACCGCCTGCATCACCTGTTCCTCTGCTTTGGTCAACGTCTTCATGAACTAAGAATTTAGTCTAAGATAAACTAAGTTTTTAGTTCACCAAATATTTTTCCGGTATTTTTTATTCGGGCAATTGGTAAGATGAATAAAGATGTCTGCATAAAAAAGAGCCGCCCGGACTTGCCTGGCAGCTCTTAAAGCCTTGAGCCAATATGATTACAGCAGGGCGGCGATGCCGATTACGGTTCCTACCGCTCCAATGACGACGGCTGCAATAGCCCAACCTTTACCCTTCTCGCCTCGATTTCTGATCTGACCCAGGGCAATGATGCCAAAGATCAATCCAAGTAGGGGGATCACAAGGCTGGATACAAATCCCACAATGGCCATGGTATTTGTTTTTTCATTCTCCGCCATTTTATTGAATTCAACAAACTTTTTCTTGCTCAGCCTGTAAGCCGTTTTTTCCAAGCCGGTCATCTCCCTACCAAGCATTTTTTCCATGTCGGCTACTGATAGTTTTTTCAGTTCTTTCTTCGACAAATCATAGATCGATTTTTTTGCGGGCTCTGATGTGGTAGTGGCATCAGCAGCAGGAGTAGCTGAAGGCAGACTTTCTGAAGTGACAACACCTGCAGATGAGGTGGCGAATAACAAAGAAATAAGGAGCAAAAAATTGAAGAGACGTTTCATAGATCTGTTGTTTGATTTGAAAAACGAATTTAATTTATTGCAATTCAAATCAAACGCAAATACTATGTAGGTATTTAAAATCCATAGCTATAATTAAAGAACGAAGAAACATTGGATGTATGCTTTGATTGAATTTTGATGTTCCACTGTTTGGCAATTCCCCAATGGTATGTATCATTGACCCTACAAAGAGTATCTAACCATGAAACGTTTTTTCTTCTTCTCCTTTATCGCCATCCTTGTGTTCACAAACTTATCAGCAGGGTTGATCATCGCTGGGCCCGCGACCTCGACTGTTGAAGAGAATGACAGGATTTCTCCCAATAGTCAGAAAATACGCTATCAACTGTCAAAGAAAGCGTTGCGGAACATGTCAGCCGACGATATGGCCAAGATCATGGGGCGCGAAATGACGGATAGGGAGAAAGCCGATTTTAAGGCCAACAGGAGGAAGTTCGTTAAGGGCAGTGGAATGGCTGAAGTTAAACAGACAAATACCCTGGCGATAATAGCATTTGTGTCCAGCATAATCCTGCCGCCGGCAGGTATAGTGCTGGGTATTATTGCACTTGCACAGATCAAGAAGAAAGGCGAGGATGGAAAAGGCTGGGCAATCGCAGGCATCGTCGTGGGCGCCGTGCTTACGCTGTATTTCGTCATTATGGTAGCAGCCTGGGCCATCTGGGCTTTCTGAGGATAGCATGATCATGTTGATATTTATCGAAGTCGTTGCAGGTTTAACGCCCTTATTGTTTAACCTCGGTTGCCTCAACTAGTTTTGTTCCCCTCGGCCCCGCTCTCTTATCGTATTTTTTCTTAATTTACCCCCTCTACCAAAAACTAGGATTCATCTATGCCGGATTTTCAGGTAAAAAAGCAGCCGAAAGTTTATGATGTTGTCATTGTTGGTTCGGGTGCAGGAGGTGGTATGGCCGCCTATATATTGGCAAAGGCCGGGGTTAAAGTGTGCCTGCTGGAAGCAGGTCCTATGTACGATCCTGCGAAGAATGTTACGCAATTAAAGAATCCCTGGGATTCGCCTCGTCGTGGTGCCAGTACAAAATTTCGTCCTTTCGGAGATTTCGATGCCAGCTACTGGGGATGGGAGATCGATGGGGAACCGTATACGCGTGCAGCCGGAACCAATTGGGACTGGTGGCGCGCCCGCATGCTCGGGGGCCGTACCAACCACTGGGGGAGGATCTCGCTCCGTTTCGGCCCCAAGGATTTTAAACGTAAAAGCATCGATGGCTTGGGAGAAAACTGGCCCATCGGGTATGAAGATATAAAACCGTTTTACGACAGGCTGGACAAGCTCGTAGGTGTTTTTGGAACCAACGAGGGTCTCGAAAATGACCCTGACGGAATCTTCCTTCCTCCTCCAAGACCAAGACTTCATGAATTGATGATTAAGAACGCCGGTATCAAGTCCGGTGTTCCCGTGATCCCCTCGAGGTTGTCTATCCTGACGCAGAAAATAAACGACGAACGCGGCGCCTGTTTTTACTGCTCGCAATGCAATAGGGGTTGCCAGGTGCACGCGGATTTTTCATCGTCTTCCGTACTGGTTAAACCCGCTATTGCTACCGGAAATGTGGACGTGATCCCCATGGCCATGGCCAGGGAAGTCCTCACTAATGAACAGGGACTGGCTACCGGGATCTCCTATGTGAGCAAGGACGATATGATGGAATACCAGGTGATGGGACGGTCCGTGATCCTCGCGGCCAGTGCCTGCGAATCATCCAGGTTGTTGCTGAATTCAAAATCAAAAGCTCACCCCAACGGGCTCTGTAATTCGAGTGGCGTGGTGGGGCATTACCTGCACGATTCCACCGGCGCAGCCATGGGCGGTGTTCTGCCCCAACTCTTCGGGCGGAAACGTTACAACGAAGATGGCGTGGGTGGTATGCACGTATATTCCCCCTGGTTCGGCGAAAACAAAAAACTCGATTTCCCCCGCGGATATCATATCGAATACTGGGGTGGCATGGGCCAGCCCGCATACGGCTTTGGCATGGGCATGCAAGGCATGAACGGCAAATACGAGGTGAACGGCAAGAAAAAAGAAGCCGGTGGTTATGGCGCCTCCCTCAAGGAAGACGTCAGGTACTTCTACGGTGCCGGCGTAGGTATGGCGGGAAGGGGCGAGGCCATCGCCACTTTCGACAACTATTGCGAGATCGATCCCAATGTGGTGGATAAGTACGGCATCCCCGTGCTCAAGTTCAACGTCAAGTGGAGCGAGCACGAGATCAAGCAGGCCAGGCACATGAAGGAAACTTTTAAGGAGATCATGCACAATATGGGTGCCGTGATCACCTGGGGTGATGATGATGCCAAGAATGATTATGGCCTGGAAACCCCCGGTAAGATCATCCACGAAGCAGGAACGGCACGCATGGGCGATGATCCCAAATCATCAGCTTTGAACAAGTGGAACCAGGGCCACGATTGCAAGAATCTGTTTGTAGTTGACGGCGCGGCGTTCACATCACAGGCCGATAAGAATATTACCTGGACCATCATGGCGCTATCGATGAGGGCGTCCGAGTACCTGATGGACAGCATGAAAAAGAAAGAGATCTAAACATTAATAAACCATCCATGGATAGAAGACAATCCCTCAAAGCCCTGGCGGTTGGAACCGTATCTGCAAGCCTGCTGTTGGATGCCTGTAAAACGGCTGATAAAAAAACAGACGAGGCTTCGAAGGCGCCTTCAGTGAATGAAGGTGGTGGCTCTCCCGGACTGGACCGCCAGCCTGAAGAGATCGCCCATTATAAAGAGGTTACCTCAAAAACGTTTTTCAATGAGCATGAAATGGCAACCATTGCTATACTTGCGGACATCATCATTCCCAAGGATGATGTAAGTGGCAGTGCCACCGACGCGAAAGTGCCGGAGTTTATCGAGTTTATTGTAAAGGATATGCCCCATTACCAGATCCCAATGCGGGGTGGCTTGAAATGGCTCGACATTCATTCGTACAAAAAATTTGAGAAGTCGTTCAAAGACTGCAACGCCCAGCAGCAGATCGACATGGTGGACATGATCGCTTATCCGGATAAGGCAAAGCCCGAGCATGCTCAGGGTGTGGCTTTCTTCAATACCATGCGGGATCTCACGGCAACGGGCTTCTATACCACCGAGATGGGGGTGAAAGACGTTGGCTATGTGGGTAATGCGCCCAACCAATGGAACGGCGTGCCGGACGATGTATTGAAGCAATACGGCCTTGCCTACACGGAAAAGGAACTGAAGGAATGTGTGAAGTATTCCTGATTGAACAACCATCTATTCACGTAAAAGCAATAGACCCAACATGCAAAACGCAAACAAGAAGAAAAAGTATGAACGCAGGCAGTTCCTCCGGGATGCTGCATTGACGGCTGCGAGTTTCACCATAGTTCCCCGCCACGTGCTGGGCAAGGGTTTTACCGCTCCGAGCGATACCCTGAACATTGCCGGTATCGGTGCCGGCGGTAAGGGTGAGTCTGACCTGGCAGAATTTGCCAAAAGTCCGAGGGCAAACATTGTTTGCTTTGCGGACGTGGACGACCGCCAGATCACTGCTTCCGTAAATCGTTTCCCCAAAGCCAGAAGGTATCGCGATTTCCGGGAGATGCTGGAGAAGGAGCACAAGAATATCGATGCCGTTTCGGTATCTACCCCTGATAACGTGCACGCCGTAGCGGCCCTTCCTGCCATGCAACTCGGCAAGCACGTGTATGTGCAAAAGCCATTGACCCACGACATTTATGAGGCCCGTGTATTAACGGAAGCCGCAAAAAAATATAAGGTGGTTACCCAGATGGGTAACCAGGGTGGTTCGGGTGATGGCGTACGCCGCACCAAGGAACTGATCGACGCTGGCCTGATCGGCGACGTTCATACCATCCAGTGCTGGACCAACAGGCCGGTATGGCCGCAAGGTCTCCCTACGCCAACGGGAAAGCACGACATTCCAAAAGAGCTCGACTGGAACCTCTGGCTGGGCCCTGCCAAACAGATGGATTTCAACCCCGCATACCTCCCGTTCAACTGGAGGGGCTGGTGGGCATTCGGTACTGGTTCCCTGGGTGATATGGCCTGCCATATCATGGATCCCGTGTTCCGCTGTACGCCCATCGACTATCCAACAGATGTGGAGGCTAGCGTGGCCACGCTCTGGAGTAAGATGTGGGACGATACGCAGAATCCGGATTCCTGTCCTGCTTCCTCCATCATACACCTGACCTACCCCCGCACAGACGGAAAAGGAACGATCAAGGTGTCCTGGTACGATGGCGGTTTATTGCCCCAGCGTCCTGATGAACTGGGCACGGAGGAACCTTTTGGAAACTGGGACGGTGGTGTACTGTTCATTGGTACCAAAGGAAAACTTTTGGCTGACTGCTATGGCGCCAATCCACGGTTGTTGCCAACCTCTAAAATGAAGCAGGAAACCCTGCCCAAAGAGACCATCAAGCGCGTTCCTGAAGGGCACTATGTGCAGTGGGTGAATGCCTGCATCGATGGCTACGGAAAAGGATTTACCTCCTCACCATTTGATTTTGCCGGACCTTTCACAGAGAGTATCCTCATTGGAAACCTTGCGCTTCGTGCCTTCCAATTGAAGAATCCCAAGTTGAAAGACTGGAACGATAAATGGCTGGGCCGGAAGAAGCTCCTTTGGGATGCCAAAAACCTGAAGGTGACCAACTTCGACGAGGCCAACCAGTGGGTGAGAAGGGAGTACCGAGATGGATGGAAGCTTGTATAAATTGACTCATTGGCTAATTGGCTCATTGACTGATTGGAAATTAAAGAATTAGCCCATCAGCCAATGAGTTAATTCGCCAATTGTTTATATTTGCCCCGAAATATTCTTTTTTATGGATAAAAGGATCTCCACACTGATTTTCATTTACGTTATCTACCTGTCGCTGGCGGCAACTATGGTAATTTCTAGCACTGGGCAGAAAGTATTGACCATGTTCCTGTTCGGCCTGGGTGGAATAGGTATCTTCTTTATATTCTTCTTCCTCTGGTTGATGGCGAGGAAGGATTAACGGACCGTCGGATTAACGAATTACCCCTGGTAACGCAGGTCTCAAACGGAAAATATTTTGAAGAGTCCCTCAAGGGACTCTTTTCATTTTATAAATAATCCGCCAATTCGTTAATTCAACGGCCTCTTTTTCCCTGTTTGGACACTGCTTCCTTTAGGCCGTTGAGTGACCAGCTATTGCGCGGATTGAACTGCAGATCTTTTGAAAAACTGGTCTCAGCGCCTGCATAATTCCCCTTCTTCAGCTGAACCTGACCCAAATACTGTAGTGGCGGCAGTAGCCAGTCTTTAGGCTCATTGTATACCATGGCCTCTTCCAGCGATGCAGCTTTTTGCAGGGCAGCCGCTGCCTTGTCGAGCTCATTTTTTTCTTCATGGATGATGCCCTGCAGCATTTCCCGGGCCACCATCGCCGCGTCATAGGCGGAGTTGAAAGCTTTGATGCGCAGGGTGCTGTCGTACAGGCTGATGGTTCCATCCATGGAAGCCAGTTGCATTTCTGCGGCTTCTGTTTTCCCGCTTCTGGCGTATGCGATCCCCTTTCCGAAATTAGCAAGGATCTTATAGTAGTGCAGGCCTTCGGGGACGGGCATGTTGATCAGTTGATCCCATTTTTCATACCGTACCATGGCAAAGATGGGGGTGGCATAGAGGTACTGGACCATTTCACTCATGGGGGCAGCGGCCTCGAACAGTTCAACCGGAATATCATCATGGCATTTGACTGCGCTCTTCAAAGCCGCCCGTGAATCGCCATTCATGATGGCGCAGGCAGCCATCATATGTGTATTGTGATACTGATAGAGAAACCTGTTGTCGGTAACTGGCGGATACTGTTTCAGGTAAACATCAAAACTGCCTAAAGACCGGATATTGACATCAACTCCTTTGGCGTACTCGCCGGTTCTGATGTAAATGTGCGAAGGCATATGCACCATGTGCGCTGCAGATGGAACGATCGACGCAAGCCGGTCTGCGCTGGGTGTAGCCCTCCCCGGATCGCGGGAACCTTCTACCACATGGATATAATAATGGTTTATGCCGGGATGCAGGGGATCGGCCCGCAGGCCTTTTTCCAGCAGGGTTACCAGTGCAGGTGTCCAGGCTTTTGGGTCTCCGCTGCCCTCGTAGAGATCCCAGGGGTGGATGACCATCAGGGCATCCGCATACAAAGCGATCAGTTCAGGGTTTCCCGGATCGATTTTGTGCAGGTCGGCCA
>JBBAJN010000063.1:4638-16156 GCA_040404045.1 Chitinophagaceae bacterium | reverse complement strand
CATTACCGCCTTCATGGTCCGAATGGATGGTCATATACAGGCGCATCAGTTCCCAGAAACTTTCATCTTCAAATCCCATCATGTGGGCAAAGTTCCCGGCCCAATCGAGCAGGCCATTCGGCTGAATATGTTCCCCGTTCCTGTATTTTCTCCGGTAGATATAAGCGGCGATCCTGGGTAGCCTGGCGAGCAGGTCCATGGCATCATCAAACGTGGCATCCCAATAGTCCTTCTTGTTCATGCCAGCCGCATACTTCTTCTGGAACTGGCTCTCTGTCTGCAAGGCCATGATACCCACTACAAACTGTGTCATGGGATGTGCGCTTACAGGGAGGGATTCAATGGTATCAAAAACATAATTGGGAACATGTGACCTACGCTGGAGGATGGATGTGACCCTGGCCACATCTTCATGGTCAGGCAGTTCGCCAATCAGCATCAGGTAGAACAATCCTTCAGGGAGGGGCTCACTGCCATCCTTGGCCTTCGGAAGCCTGGCCTGCAGTTCAGGGATGGAATACCCACGGAAACGTATACCCTCATTAGCATCAAGCAATGAGGTTTCGGTCACCAGGCCGGTCATACCCCGCATTCCCTGGTAGATTTGGGAAAGCGTCACTTCCCCTATCTTCTTATTCCCATGCTCTTTAATGATACCCTTGATCTCTGCAGATACCAGATCTGATTTTGCTTTAAAACGCTCTTTTAACACTTCCATATGGCTTCTGAAATTATAAATCCCGTCGGCTGACGGTAAAAACTAAAGGTAGACAATGCTGGTTACCACAACAAAACTTAAAGGGGAAAGTTGGCAGCAAAATGTTATTTCGGTGCCTTTTTATACAACCAGATGGTCACCAGGCTGAAGGCTACATTGGGTATCCACGCAGCCACATATGGATTGAGATCACCCTTCACGGAAAATATGGTGGAGAACCTGTCTGTCAGGATAAAAACGGCACAGATCAGGATACCCGAAGCCAGGTGAACCCCGCTGCCCCCCCTGATCTTACGGCAGGCCAGGATCGCCCCGATCATGGTCAGTATCAATACCGCAACCGGTGTGGCCAGCCTGTGCGCCTTTTCCATCATCAGTTCTTTCACGGTCTCGGAACCCCGCAGCTTCTCCAATTCTATCATCCGCGTGAGTTCGGGTGTGGTGAGCCTTGACTTGACATATTCATCCCGCTGCAGGTCAAGTGGCCTGAAATTAAAGGTCTTATACACCTCCGGAAAATACTCCACGTCTTCCTTAAGGTCACGAATATGCCGCTCTACTACACCGGCAAGGCGCCATTTCTTCCTGGCAGTATCCCAGGTGATATTGTCTGCCCGCAGATTATATACCACTTTATGGTTCTGTATCCTTTCCAGGAAAAAGTTGCTGCCGGACCTGGTAGCCGTATCGTAATACCTGATACCGCAGTAAGAGAATGAGTCCACGCGCATGTAGATACTCTTGGTGACCACATCCATCACCGGGCTTTTGATATACTTGGCCTCAAACTTTGTCCTGGTCTCATTGGCTCTTGGAACCACATAAAAGTTTCCCAGGAACAGCAACAAACCCAGCAGGATGCCGCCTAACCAATAGGGCCTGAGGATCCGCCGCAAACTGACCCCGCTGGCCAGTATGGCCACAAACTCCGTCCGGTTGGCCATTTTGGAAGTGAAGAAGATCACAGAAATGAACACGAACAGGGGAAACAGCATAGAAACAATGAAAGGCACAAAGCCGGCATAGTACTGCAAAGCGATCGTCCGGGCATCCAGTTTCGATTTGCTGAAATCATCTGTGTGCTCGCTCATATCGATCACCGTCGATATCAGCGTGAACAGGATCACCGAGAAAAAAAACGTTGTGATGAATTTCTTGAATATGTACCAGTCTAACTTCTTCAGTTGTAGTGGGTTTGAGGGGCAAAAATACTTGATTTACGCAGTAAGGGGAAGTTAAAATCTTCTGCGTTAAATTGTATTTTGCGGCTATGAAAAAGTTTCTTCTCCCAACCCTTCTCATGGCTCTCGCGTTCCAGGTGGTGGCACAGCACAGGGAGTTGTACGAAAAGCAACTATTCATCCAGAACGAAGACACCCTCCCTTGCCGCATCCTGACCCCCGCCAATTTTAAACCAGGTACAAAATATCCGCTGGTCGTTTTTCTACACGGAATGGGCGAAAGGGGAGACGACAATGAAAAGCAGTTAACATGGGGGAGCGAGTTCTTCCTGGATTCCCTCAACCGAACAAAATATCCGGCGGTGGTCGTGTTCCCGCAATGTCCGGGTAATGCGGTTTGGGCAACTTACAGCCACGACAATACAAAAGACAGCACCAGGATGAGGTTCTACCCTGATTCGCCATTAACACGACCTTCTAAATTGCTGCTCAATTTCGTAGACACCCTGATCGCAGCAGGCACCATCGATCCGAAAAGAATCTATATCGGCGGCTTGTCGATGGGGGGTATAGGCACATTTAATATCCTTCGCACGCGCCCAAACCTATTCGCCGCCGCATTTGCGATCTGTGGCGGCTCTGACCCGGAGATCGTAAAACAGTTCAGGAAAAATTTACCGGTCTGGGTATTTCATGGAGCAAATGACCAGACCGTACCGGTCAGTAATTCCAGGTTGGTAGTGAATACCATGAAAAAAATCAGCACCCAGGTGAAATACACGGAATATCCCGGTGTTGGGCACGATAGCTGGAAAAACGCATTTGAGGAAAAAGAACTCCTGCCCTGGTTATTCGCCCAGCGGAAATAGTTAAAGCCTTTGGCGGATCTGATCAACCATTCCATGCTTCCAGGAACTGAATGTGCCCTCAAGTATCTTAGTGCGCGCCTCATTCACCAGCCAAAGATAAAATGCCAGATTCTGGATCGAAGCAATGGTCAGGCCCAGGATCTCCTTTGACTTGATGAGATGCCGGAGATACGCTTTTGAGTAATGCTGGCTGAAGGGAGATGGAAGATGCTCGTCCAGCGGGGAAAAATCGTGCTCCCATTTCTTGTTGTCGATATTGACCACCCCCTGGGTAGTGAAAAGCATGGCGTTCCGGCCATTGCGCGTGGGCATTACACAATCGAACATATCCACGCCCAGCGATATACACTCCAATAGGTCCCAGGGCGTTCCCACGCCCATGAGATAGCGGGGTTTCTGGTCGGGAAGATGTTCACAACAGAGTCCGCAGTATTCATAGATCATCTCCACCGGCTCACCCACGCTAAGACCGCCGATGGCATTACCCGCTGCGTTTTTCTCGCTGATAAATTCACAGGAAGCTTTCCTGAGATCGGCAAAGGTGCCACCCTGCACAATGGGAAAAAGATTCTGGGTATACCCATATTTATCTTCTGTTTCATCCAGCCTGCTGATACAACGGTTGAGCCAACGATGGGTAAGATCCATCGAGTCCTTCACGTACTTGTATTCGCTGGGATAGGGAGGGCATTCGTCAAAAGCCATGATGATATCTGCACCAATACTCCTCTGGATGTCCATCACGGATTCCGGAGTGAACAAATGCCTGGAGCCATCAATGTGACTTTGGAATACAACTCCCTCCTCAGAAATCTTGCGGCTTGAAGCCAGTGAAAAAACCTGGTACCCGCCACTGTCAGTTAAGATCGGCCTGTCCCATCCCATAAAACGATGAAGTCCCCCTGCCTTCTCCAATACCCCGGTTCCGGGCCTCAGGAACAGGTGATAGGTGTTGCCGAGTATGATTCGGGCATTGACATCTTCCTTTAGTTGCTGCTGGGATACAGCCTTAACACTGCCCACGGTACCAACAGGCATGAAAATGGGCGTAGGGATCTCGCCATGATCAGTGACCATAGTACCTGCCCTCGCTTTGGAGGCGGCATCGCGGGCATTTATGGAAAATGAAAGTTGCAGGGGTTGCGTATTAGCGGGCAAAAATATGCGAATTGGCCATTAGTTTTCCACAGTTGTGCAAGAGATTAGTGCCTGAAACACAGCACTCTTAGTATTTTCGTGCACATGTTTACACTCTGGCCCTGGATCCTGCTTGGAAGTTTTGCGTTTGTTACGCTGATCCAGCTCTTCTACTATCTCTGGTTTTTCCGAAGGCTCGCTTTTTTCAAACCTGATACGACTGACAATTACCAGGAAAAACCTGTCAGCGTGGTGATATGTGCGCGGGATGAAGCTGACAACCTGGCCAACAATCTTCCTGGTGTACTTTTACAGAATTATCGTACCACACACGAAGTAGTGTTGGTGAATGATAACTCGCAGGACGAATCAAGGTATTTGCTGGAAGGCCTCCATAAACAATTTCGCCAACTCAATGTGGTTGAACTCCTGCAGGAAGCCAAGCTGATACCCGGAAAAAAATTCCCCTTGTCAATGGGCATCAAATCTGCCAAGCATGAAGTGGTTTTGCTCACAGATGCTGATTGTGTACCGGCATCTGAATTCTGGATCCAGAAGATGCAGGAACCGTTCGGGAATGGCATCGAGGTGGTACTTGGCTACGGAGCATACCATAAACGAAAAGGGTTGTTGAATAAACTGATCCGTTTTGAAACCTTCCATACCGCCCTTCAATACCTTTCCTATGCCCTCGCAGGAATGCCGTATATGGGTGTTGGCCGTAACCTTGCCTACAAAAAAGAATTGTTTTACCGTCATAAAGGATTTTCCTCCCATAACCATATATCTGGCGGCGATGATGACCTTTTCATCAACATGGCCTCAAACTCCCACAACACAAAAATAGTTGTGGACCCCCAGGCGCATACACTGTCTGTCCCCCATACCCGTTTTTTCAGTTGGTATAAACAGAAAACCAGGCACTATTCTGTTGCAAAATTCTATAAACCTGTCCACCGCTTCCTGCTCACCATATATTCCCTTTCGCAATTTCTTTTTTATCCGCTTTTCATCGGAGCTATGATGTTTTGCGACTGGAGGATCGTGCTGGGTATTTTTTCGGTGAGGATGATCACGCAGTCGGTGGTGTACTACAACAGCATGAAAAAGCTGAACGAAAAGGACCTCTTCCCATGGTACCTGTTCTTTGATGTAGCGCTGTTCCTGTTTTACATTATCTTCTCCCCTGCTATATTGAAAAGGCCAAAGGCCGTTTGGAAATAACATAGATCTGATGAATGAACAAGGCCTGCAACTGCTGAAAAAATATTTTTCCGAATTCACGGAAGAGCAGGAAAAGCAGTTTTCCATGCTTGGAGACTTATACATGGAGTGGAATGAAAAGATCAATGTGATCTCGAGAAAAGATATCGACAGCCTGTATGAAAAACATATCCTGCATTCACTGGCCATAGCCGCCATATTCGATTTTTCCAACGCCAGCGGTCTCCGGATCCTGGACATTGGCACAGGGGGTGGGTTCCCCGGCGTTCCCCTGGCCATCATGTTTCCCCATGTTCAATTCACTTTAGTGGATTCTATTGGTAAAAAACTGAAAGTAGTGAATGCGGTCAGCGAAGCGGCGGGCCTGAAGAACCTGGTCACGCGCCACTCGCGGGTGGAGGACCTTACTGACCCGCCTTTTGATTTTATCGTGTCAAGAGCCGTGGCTCCCCTGAAAGACCTCTGGAAATGGGGCAAGCCCTTTATCAACAACGATCGCAAACTCCCCGAATTCAAAAATGGCATGATCTTCCTGAAGGGCGGCGACCTGGCGGGCGAGATCTCAGAGAGCCGCCTGCGCCCGCATGTTTGGGACATCGGCTCTATTTTCGAAGAAGCCTGGTTCGCAGAAAAGTATATCCTTTACGTCCCGGTTTAACCGTTACCACTAAAGTGGTATTGAGCGACCATGAAGTTTCTTTAACTTTAGAATATGTCGCGGATTTCTGTATGCATCGTGGAAGACAATCATGATATCCTCCAGGCCCTGGAGCAGATCATCACCATGAGTGAAGGATATAAGCTGCTTGGTTCTTTTAAGTCTGCAGAAGACGCGTTGATAGGCCTTCCTGCCTTACACCCCAATGTTGTACTCATGGACATCAACCTGGGGAAGATGAATGGTATTGAATGTGTAAAGAGGATCAAACCCCATCACCCCGAGATCCTGTTTATGATGTGCACAGTGTATGAAGAAGACGAAAAGATATTCGAAGCATTGGCCGCCGGTGCGAATGGCTATATCCTGAAAAAGACAGCGCCTTCGAAAATGCTCGAGGCCATCCGTGAGTTGTACGAAGGCGGGGCGCCCATGAGCAGCCAGATCGCGAGAAAAGTGGTCAATGTGTTCCAGAAAACCCCGTCCACACAAATCGATTCATTATCAAACCGGGAAGCAGAGATCCTGGAACACCTGGCCAAGGGGTTATTGTATAAAGAGATCGCGGCGCAGTTGAACATTGCCCAGGAGACCGTGCGCAAGCATGTTTACCATATTTACGAAAAACTCCACGTCAATAACCGTGTGGAGGCAGTAAACAAATATTTTGGACGATAACGCCCATCCCTAAACCCGTTCAAATCATGTGGCTCCCGCCCGGGAGCCACTTTTTTTTACCATTTGATCTCCAGACGGTTATCGTTCCTGTTTACGTCTGCCATCCGTTGGGATGGGTCGATCTCAGCCAGTTGAACATTGATCAGGTTGCCATCGACCTCTGCTGTATACATAGGCTGGGTCCATTTCCAGGGCTCGAGTACCGTTCTCTTGATGGAACTGTCTTCCATGGCTTTGTATCCAAAGCTGAGGTACTGCGGTATATGCGCCAGGTGTTTGGTGCCATCTTTAAAGGTGATCATCAGGTCGATGGGCATGGGCACCTGCCCGGTATTTTTCAGCCTGACCTTGATCTTGGCCCCTTCCTGCCACAGGCTGTCGATCCCGTAATTGATTGTATTGGTGGTGTTCACCCAATAGCCGCCGTACCATCCCAACTGCATGCCGCTTACAGATTCGGCCACCTTTATAATATCATAATGATCAACATGACGGAACTTGAATTTGCGGTACAGCTCCTGGAACGTCAGCTCGAGCTTTTGCTTTCCAATGATGTAGCCCAGCTGCTCATAAAAAACAGCGCCCTTTGAATAGGAACTCCTGCCGTATCCATAGTTGGTACGGAACTGGTCTGCATGTGTGGTTAGCGGTTCTGCATACTCTGAACGGGCAAGTTTCAAATAAGCTGCATAATTGTCCTTATGTACAAAACCTGACGTATCGTTGTTCATAAAGGCCATCACCTTATCCTCCGCATATGCTGCAAAACCTTCGTCGATCCAGGCGGACTGGGCTTCGTTGTTGGACATGATCATAGGGAACCAGCTATGTAAAAATTCATGATAGACCACCCCTTCGCCTGCCCCCTTCAGCAGCGTGGCCATAGGGTACTCCATACCGCCATCCCCACCCTGGATGAAGGAGAATTGCTTGTAAGGATACTTGCCAAAATTCCTCTCAATAAAAGGGAAGGCCTTTTCCATCTTGCTGGCCAATTGAAGCCATTCATTTTCATAATTCTGAATGAAGAGGCCCGCATTGTTATTATACGATGACTTTACCCTGGCAGGAAGCGCTGAAAAATATTTTTGGAGGTGCAGTGGTGAAATTTTGTAGAATACATGGATGGTCAGGCCTTCCCGGATCTTCTTTGTGATGTGTTTATAATCAGGATCGGCGGCCCACGCGAAATCGTGCACATTGGGCGCGTTGAATCTCCAGGTCAACAGGTTCCCGGACGGCCTGTTTACTTTTGTCCCTTCAGCCTCATAGCCATAACCAATTTCATTCGGATTCAGCAAATAGCCTGTCCCGGCAATCACATAATTCTTATCCAGTGTAATGTTGACGTCGAAATCTCCCCAAACGCCGTAGAACTCGCGACCCACATAGGGATTGGCATGCCAGCCTTTTGCGTCATATTCTGCGAGCTTAGGGTACCACTGGGTCATGCTGAATTTGACACCCTCTTCGTTCTCGCGCCCGCTTCTCCTGATCTGTACAGGCACACGAGCCTCGAAATCGGCGTCCAGCAGCACCTTTGCCCTGGGCGCAATGGGCTTGTCAAGCTTCACCCTGAGGATGGTTTCCTGGAGCTCGGTTTCCTGGGCGCGGCCGTTCATTTTTAACGTGAGTATCTTCTGGTAACCAGTTTCATCGGGCTTAAGCTTACTGATCCTGTCGGCCACCCGGTAATCCCAATCTGTTCTGCCATCAATGGCGATCCTGCCCAGTTCCCTGCTCCTGACATCCATCATTGAATTGGGCTGGAAGGCATTCCAGTACATATGGTAGTATAAGACGTGCAGGGTATCGGGAGAATTGTTGGTGTACTCTATGACTTGCTTACCCTTTATGATGTTGGTGGAGACATCCAGCGACACATCCATCTTATATTTCACCCGCTGCTGCCATTTCTCCTGTGCGGCTGCATTAGCAGGCATCATTCCAATAGAAAGTCCGATCAAAAAAATAATATTCTTCAACATGACTGGCATTTATAGGGAGTAACGAAATTACATTGGGTGAATCTAAGAGTAAGTTAAAGTGACCGTTCGTCTTTTCCGGCAACAACAATTACGATCTCGCCTTTAACAGGTTTTGCTGAAAAATGTTCATGAACTTCTTTGAGGGTGCCGCGGAAGTTCTCTTCAAATTTCTTGGTGAGTTCACGGCTAACCGAACAGGGCCTGTTCTCGCCGAACCAGGTGATGCAGTCGGCCAGTGTTTTGACCAGCCGCATGGGTGATTCATAGAAGACCATCGTTCTTTCCTCTTCTGCCAGTTTTTTGAACATGGTTTGCCTGCCTTTCTTCAGCGGCAGGAAACCCTCAAAACAAAAACTGTTGATCGGCAAGCCACTATTGACCAGGGCCGGTACAAATGCTGTTGCGCCGGGAAGGCATTCAACCTTGACGTCCTTTTTGATGCAAGCCCTTACCAGCAGGAAAGCCGGATCCGAAATGCCAGGTGTACCAGCATCCGTCAGGAGCGCGATCTGTTTCCCGTCAACCAGCTGGTCTACGAGATGGTCCACAATTTTATGTTCGTTATGCTGATGGTAAGGAGATAGCGGTTTCTGGATCTGGTAATGGTTGAGCAATACGGAGGAAGTTCGGGTATCCTCCGCCAGGATCAGGTCAGCCTGTTTCAACACTTCAACGGCCCGGAAAGTCATATCCCCCAGATTACCGATTGGAGTGGGAACGATGTACAGCATGATCAATCAATGCTGATCTCAAAAGATTCCATAACCGCATTGGCCAGGAGTTTCTTCGAAGCCTCCTCGGCGATCCTGCCGGCTTCATCCTTTGATGCCGCTTCCACCTGCAGGGTGATGTGCTTGCCTATACGCACATCTTCAACAGATGTGAGTCCCAGGTTATTGAGGCCGCCCAGCACAGCTTTTCCCTGGGGATCCAGCAATTCTTTCAAGGGCATTATATTGATATGAACGTTATAGGTCATGCTGTTTTATTTTGAGAGAGCAAAGATAAAAGAATATAAACTATGAAGATGACCGGAACCGCCATCCATTGCAACAATAAAATACTAACCAGGCCAAGGCCCACCAAAAGGAACTTAGGCCAATTCTGTTTCACATCGTAATTCCTGAACTTAAGGCTCATCAACGGCATTGTAGAAACCATCAGGTAGCTGATGAACAGGATGATGATATACAATACCCATTTATTGAGCAGCCACTGTTGCACCCCGAAATAATTGTAGAGCGCGATCATTGGAATGGAAGCGATGAACAATCCTGCGGCAGGGGCAGGCAGGCCTTTGAATCCATAGCCCTGTGCAGGGTCTATGTTAAAGCGGGCAAGGCGCCAGGCTGCTGCTGCAGGCAACAGTATAGCAGGTGCCAGGAGGTACAACTGGGTATCCAGGCCTTCCGGCTCATAGGCGTACGACATCCGCAGCATCTGGTACATGATCATCCCGGGAGCTACGCCGAAACTCACAACATCCGCCAGCGAATCCAATTGCTTTCCCATTTCTGAATCAGCCCCCATCAGCCTGGCTACAAAGCCATCGAGGAAATCAACCACGGCCGCGAGGAAAATGAAAAATGCGCCCCACTGCACTTTCTCAGGCAGGTATACCTTCCAGTCTTCTCCGTTATAACTCATAATGGATTCACCGGGCTGTAGTATGAAAATGATGGCTATGGAGCCAAATACCAGGTTGAGCAGGGTGAACAGGTTTGGAATATTCTTCATTATTTTCTCTTCATTAAAGCTTCAATATCATCGGTGGTAATGGGAATGTTTTTCATGAGGTCCACATTTCCATTTTTGGTGATCCAGAAATTATTTTCGATCCTGACCCCCATTCTTTCTTCTTCAATGTAGATCCCCGGCTCGATCGTGAACACCATACCCGCCTTGATGGGCTCAGTCCTGGTACCCAGGTCGTGTACATCTATGCCCAGGTGATGGGATATCCCGTGATAAAGATATTTACGGTATGCCCGATTTTCTTTATCCTCATTTTTTACATCTGATTTCCTGAGCAACCCGATCTTCAGGAACTGGGCAGTGGCTTCCTCGCCGGCCTTATCCGTATAATCAACAATAGAGATCCCCGGTTTCAGGATGGAAGCGCAATAATGGTGGATATTCAGGCAGGCGTTATACACCTGTTTCTGCCTTCGGCTGAACTTTCCGTTGACGGGCACCGTCCTTGTCAGATCGGCGCAATAGCCCCCATATTCAGCGCCAAAATCCATCAGCACCAATTCGCCATCCAGGCATTGCTGGTTATTGGATACGTAGTGGAGGGTCCTTGCGCGGTCGCCACTGGCAATGATAGAGCCATACGCCGGACCCGTTGCCCGGTTACGGAGGAATTCGTGCCATATCTCGGCTTCAATGTCATACTCCCAAACCCCCGGCCTGATGAAGCCCAGCAACCTGCGGAAAGTGAGATCAGTAATATCGATCGCCTTCCTGATGACCTCGGTTTCCCTGGCCGACTTGATCGAGCGCAGATCCTTCATGATCCTGGCCGATCGGCGATAATGGTGGAGGGGATAGCGAGCCTGCATTTCCCGGGCAAAGCGATAGTCGCGCACGTCCAACTGGCTTGCCTTCCTGTCGTTCTCGTTGGTATTGAGGTAGATGATCTCAGACAGGTGGATCCATGTCTGCAAGATGGCGTCCAGCGACTCCAGCCAGATGATGGTTTCGATGCCTGAAATAGCGGTAGCCTCTTCCCTGCGCAACCTCTTCCCATCCCATTTTTCCTTCAGCTCATTGGGCCGGACCAGTACCAGCACTTCCCTGTATTTTTTGTCCGGGTTATCCGGGAAAAGGATCAGCATGGAATCTTCCTGCTCAACGCCCGTCAGCCAGTACAGGTCTGAGTTCTGTTTGAATTTATGGAGGGCATCTCCGTTCACCGGCAACTCGTCATTGCTGTTGAAAATAGCGATGGACTGTTTCTCCATCCTGCCCATAAATTTTCGCCGGTTTTCTATGAAAATGGAAGGGTCAAGCGGCTCGTATTTCATAGGCCGCAAGATAATCAATTAGCTCATTGGCTAATT
>JBBAJN010000063.1:0-4538 GCA_040404045.1 Chitinophagaceae bacterium | reverse complement strand
GCTCATTGGCTAATTAGCTCGTTGCGTACATGTTCACACCGCTTAACTTTCCAATTAGCCAATCAGCCAATCAGCTAATGATCTATTGAGCCAATTGGAAAAAATAGATTCCGTTCAAGCAGTTTGCCCTTCTGTTCGGAAGAAACTAACAATCGTTAGTTATTTTAGAATTATATCAATAACTAAAACCTATTAGCATATATCTTACAAAATAATCGCCCTTTCTCCGCTTTGTTTGAAGAACTTTTAAATAATTACCTTTGCCCCTTAACAACGTTTCCTATGGCAGTTCCCCTTTCCACACAACTGATGCCCAGGCACAAATTGTTGCAGCTCGGACTTAAAAATGCCGACTCCATCCATTACCAGTGCACTGTTGAAGAACTTGTGGCTGCTTCCCTGGATAAAAAACAGGGCGAATTGAACGATACCGGCGCCCTGGTGATCGGTACCGGCCGGTTTACCGGCCGCTCGCCCAAGGACAAATTCATTGTGCGGGATAATTTCTCCGAAAACCTGGTACACTGGAACGATTTCAACATCCCGATCGCAGAGAAATACTTTGATATCATTTTCAGGAAAGTCACAGAACACCTGGGCAGCCGGGACAATCTCTGGATCCGTGACTGTTATGCTTGCGCAGATCCTTCATTCAGACTCAACATCAGGGTCATCAATGAAAAACCGGCAAACAATCTTTTTGCCCACAATATGTTCCTCCGTCCTACTGAAGAGGAACTGAACGATTTTATTCCCCAATGGCATGTATTGTCCGCCCCGGAACTTCTCCTGGATCCAGAAGAATCCGGCACCCGTGACTCCCATGCCGCCGTGATCAGCTTCCGCCACCGAATGATCATCATCGCGGGCACAGGCTATACCGGCGAAATGAAAAAAGGCATCTTTACCATCCTGAACCTGGTATTACCCATCGAAAAAAATGTGCTCAGCATGCACTGCTCGGCCAATATGGGTAATGAAGGAGATACTGCGCTGTTCTTTGGATTGAGTGGTACCGGAAAAACAACACTTAGCGCCGACCCCCTGAGAAAACTGATTGGTGACGATGAACATGGATGGCACGACGAGGGCATTTTCAACTTCGAGGGCGGATGTTATGCGAAATGCATTGACCTCACCGAAGAAAAAGAACCCGAAATTTTCAACGCCATCCGGCACGGTGCCCTCGTGGAAAATACATGCTTCTTTCCAGGCACCAATACCATAGATTTCAGCGATGCATCCATCACCGAAAACACGCGGGTTTCTTACCCTATTCATCATATTTCCAACGCGGTGGAGCCTTCACTGGGTGGTCATCCCAGAAATATTTTTTTCCTGACCTGCGATGCCTATGGCGTGTTACCACCCATTTCGAAACTCAGTCCGGAGCAGGCCATGTACCAGTTCATCAGCGGATACACCGCAAAAGTAGCAGGTACCGAAACCGGCGTAACAGAACCGAAAGCAACTTTCAGTGCCTGTTTCGGCGCACCGTTCCTGCCTCTGCATCCGGGAAGATATGCTCATATGCTGGGTGAAAAAATGGAGAAATCAGCGGCCAGTGTCTGGCTGGTGAATACGGGTTGGACAGGCGGTGCTTACGGCAAAGGCACACGCATGAAACTGAGCTATACCAGGGCCATGATCACTGCGGCACTGGAGGGGAAACTGGATGGTATGGAATATGAGCATATGCCCATCTTCAATCTTTCCATCCCGGTTTCATGCCCTGGCGTTCCGTCAGAACTTTTGAATCCGAGGAACACCTGGGAAAACAAGGACGCGTACGACCAGCATGCGCGGCACCTTGCGACATTATTTGTAAAGAATTTTGAAAAATATGCTGCCGGCGTTTCACCGGATATTATGGCAGCGGCACCAACTATTTAGCGGTCCCATCGATTGTTTGCTTGCATCCTCGCCGTTTTGGCGGGGATTTTTTTTATTAGCGAATGAACGGCTCGGCGAATGGGCGAATGAACAAATTGGCGGATTCTTCGAAATGAATTCGCGAATCCGCTAATTCGTCAATCCGTCAAATTCTAAAACAGCCCGTACAACTGGGAATCTATCTTGCGTATGATCTCCCCCAGGTGCTCATCACTCTCAGCAAACTTATTACTGTCTACATTGATCACCAGCAACGGCCCTTCTTTATACCCATCGATCCACTTGTTGTAATATTCATTGAGCCGCTTGAGATAATCCAGCCTGATATTCTCTTCATACTCGCGGCCCCTTTTCTGGATCTGGCCAACTAAAGTGGGAACAGAGGCCTGCAGGT
Source organism: Chitinophagaceae bacterium (assembly GCA_040404045.1). Taxonomy (GTDB): domain Bacteria; phylum Bacteroidota; class Bacteroidia; order Chitinophagales; family Chitinophagaceae; genus Pollutibacter. The sequence goes on along the minus strand of JBBAJN010000063.1, from coordinate 2,251 downwards.
AGATCAACAGGTCTGGTGGTTGCACCATCTGCTTCAGCGTTTGGAAGAACTGGAAATAATTATCGAAATCCCGCTTGCTCATCAACCCCATTTCGTGCAGGTTAGGGGCGAATATGTGGGCATCTTCATAGATCGTTCTGTCCTGGATCACCGTTTCCGTGCCCCTGGAAATATCCACCAACTGGTTCAACCTGCTGTTCAGGAAAAATATCTGCAGGTTAAAACTCCACCTCGGCATATCCTCATAAAAGTCAAACAGGTATGGATTGTGGTCCACATCCTCAAACTGGGGTATCCAACGATAATGCTTGCTCAGCATTTCGGTCAGGGTTGTTTTTCCGGCACCGATATTGCCTGCAATGGCAATATGTTTCGGTTTCTTCGCTTTCGCCATAAAGAGATTTCAAGATTGAATGTTAAGGGCCAGAGGTTTTTAAAGATAAAGCTTTTAGTAATACTTGAGCCCAATAGCGCTGCGTACAATTTCCATGGTGGCAGCGGCACTTTTCCGGGCTTTTTCTGCCCCTTTCTCCATCACTTCGCGCAGGTATTTGTCGTTGTTTCTAATGGCTTCGGCCCTCTCCCGTACAGGCGCCACAAAACGGACCATGTCTTCCCCCAATTGCTTTTTCATATCGCCGTACCGGATGGTGCAGTTGTTATAATCTGACTCAAACTTTTCGCAAACCGCTGGTTCGGAAACCAGTTTCATAAGCAGGAAAATATTCTCGATATAGTCAGGCTTTTCTGCATTCGGCCCGGTAGGCCCCGAATCTGTTTTCGCCTTCATCACTTTTTTCCGAATCAGGTCATCATCATCCGCCAGATATATCGTGGCATACTGGTTCTCGCTCTTACTCATCTTGCCTGCGCCGTCGAGGCTGGGCACTTTCACCAGTTCTTCCCCGTAATTGAATGCATGGGGCTCAGGAAAAACGTCGCCGTAGCGATGGTTGAATCGGTTAACAAAATTGCGGGCCATCTCAAGATGCTGCTCCTGGTCCTTCCCAACCGGCACCAGGCTTGCCCGGTGAAGGATAATATCGGCCGTTTGCAGAACAGGATAGGTCAACAGGCCCGCGTTCACATTATCGGGTTGCAACCTCACCTTATCCTTGAAAGTAGTGGTTTTCTCCAGTTCTCCCTTATAGGCCATCATATTCAGGTACAGGTATAATTCCGCTGTTTCGTGTATATGGCTCTGGCAATACAAAGCCGCCTTATCAGGATCCAGTCCACAGGCAATATTCTCCGCCAGTACCCTGGCCACATGATTCCGCAGCTCCTTCGTGTCCGGGTGGGTGGTCAGCGAATGAAGGTCAGCTACCATGAAATAACAGGTGAATGCCGACTGCATTTTGACATAATTCCGGACCGCGCCGAAATAATTCCCCAGGTGGAGAAAACCCGTGGGCCTTATCCCACTCATGACAATTGCATTTTCCATGGCGGCAAAGATAACATAAGGATGCTTCCTTAAGCCAGTTGTAACAAGGTTGAACCATTTAGCACTATTAGTGCCCATTAAATGCCAATTCAGCTATTTTTGCACCATGATAGTCAATGACGAACTGGTCTCCCACCTTGCTAATCTGAGCAGGCTTCATTTTAATGAAGAAGAAAAGGGGGAGATCCGTGAAGACCTCCAGCGGATGATCAGTTTTGTTGACAAGCTCAATGAACTGGACACCACTGGCCTGGAGCCGGTTTTACATATGAGTACCGAAGTCAACCAGCTCCGTAGAGACGAGGTAAAAGGCTCCGTGACCGCAGAACAGGCTTTGTCAAATGCAGGCGATCCCCACGGATCTTTTTTTACGGTACCCAAAGTGATCAGAAAATAAAAGGAAGGACATGAGCCAGGTTATAAAATTGGAAGACATCAGGAAAAGTTACATCATGGGCCGGCAGGAACTGCAGGTCCTTAAGGGGATCAGTCTCGGCATCAACCGCAACGAATATATAGCCCTGATGGGCCCTTCCGGGTCCGGGAAAAGCACGCTGATGAATATCTTGGGCTGCCTCGACTCGCCTACCAGCGGAACGTATATCCTTAACGGCAATGATGTCAGCACGATGGCGGATAACGACCTGGCAGAGATCAGGAACAAAGAGATTGGCTTTGTGTTCCAGCAATTTAACCTCCTGCCCCGCCTCTCTGCCCTCGAGAACGTGGCCCTTCCGCTGGTGTATGCAGGCATATCCAAGAAACTGAGAACGGAAATGGCGATGGAAGTGATCAAAAAAGTTG
>JBBAJN010000062.1:0-16627 GCA_040404045.1 Chitinophagaceae bacterium | reverse complement strand
TCGTACAACAGGGAGTAATCATTGCCTTTGTCCACCCCGCCGAGGATCAGGATCACCGGCTTGGTCATACTCTCAAGGGCAAACCAGGTACTGTTGACATTGGTCGCTTTGCTGTCATTGATAAACTCAACCCCACGTACGAGGCCTGCCGGTTCCATCCTGTGTTCAAGGCTTCCGAAAGTTTTCACCGCCTCACGAATTTTCTCCTTCCTTATCCCGATCGTTGAAGCCGCCACACATGCCGCCATAGTATTGTATTGATTGTGCTTTCCTTTCAGGGCAAAGTCATAAATGCTCATCGTAAATGGATCTTTAGATTGTACTGTCATCATGTTATTCCCGATAAAAGCGCCTTTTGGTAATTCTCTGTTCATCGTCAACGGTAGTGGGTTAGAGTTTAATGGATAATGGCTAAGGTTTTCCATGGTCACGGGATCGTCTTCATTATATATAAAGAAATCCTCAGCGTTCTGGTTTCTCATGATATTGAACTTGGACCTGATATAGTTTTCGAACCGGTAATCATAGCGATCCAAATGATCTTCCGTGATGTTGGTCAGTATGGCTATATCCGGCCTGAACCGGTCTATATCGTCGAGCTGAAAACTGCTGATCTCAGCTATATAAATTTCCCTCGGGTCAATGGCCACCTGCCTCGCTATAGAATTCCCGATATTCCCCACCAGGGCACAATCCCTTCCGCCTTCCTTACAGATATGATAAGTCAGCGCCGTAGTGGTTGTTTTGCCGTTACTCCCGGTGATGCCAATGATCTTACCATCGCGCTTGTGCCTGTAGGCCAGTTCCATCTCACTGATGAGCGGGACCCCTTTCTCTATAAGCTGCTTCACCATCTCGTTCTTGTGCGGGATACCCGGGCTCTTCATCACCTCATCCGCAGCAAGGATCTTCGACCCACTGTGTCCGCCTTCCTCAAAATCGATCCCGAACTCCTTCAGCTCCTGCCTGTACTTCTCCCTGATGGGGCCTGCGTCCGACAAAAAAACTTCGTACCCTGCGATCTTACCCAGCACCGCGGAGCCTACGCCGCTTTCGCCACCTCCCAATATGACCAGTTTGCTCATACCGCTCTTTTTAAAAAATGGTTCTTCAAAGGGATGAATCATATTCAAGGCCGTTGCCTTTTCAGGCACTGGTTTTCCATTCAATCCCGGCAGAGTGTTACCTCAGCTTTAAAGACAGTATCGCAAATACCACACACATCAACGTCACGATCCAGAAACGGACAGCAATCTTACTTTCGTGATATCCCAGTTTCTGGTAATGGTGATGAAGCGGACTCATTAAAAACACCCTCCGCCCTTCACCGTATTTTCTCTTTGTATATTTGAAATAACTCACTTGTATCATCACACTCAGGTTCTCCACCAGGAAGATCCCGCAGAAGATGGGTATCAGCCACTCCTTGCGCACCATCACAGCAAGTGATGCAATGATGCCTCCCAATGCAAGACTGCCAGTATCACCCATGAACACCTGGGCAGGATAGGTATTGTACCAGAGGAACCCGACACAGGCCCCGATCATGGCCGCAATAAATATGGTAAGTTCACCCAGGTTGGGGATATACATGATATTGAGGTAGTCCGCAAAGCGAAGGTTCCCGCTGGCATACGCAAACAAACCGAGGCATACGCCAATGATAGCGGACACACCCGTGGCGAGTCCATCAAGACCATCGGTCAGGTTGGCGCCATTTGAAACCGCGGTGACAATGAATATCACAATGAGTATATACAGCACCCAGGTGTATTGCCTCAGGGCCTGCGGCAGCAGTTTGGCATAGTTGAACTCGTGGCTTTTCACGAATGGGATGGTGGTGATGGGCTCGTTCGCTTCCACAAAATATCTTTGCTGCCCGTCGATGTTGATCATTTTGATATTCTCCATACCAGAAGGATTGCCGGAATACTCACGCCATGTTTTTGTGCTGGGGCTGAAATACAACGTTGCGCCAATGATAATGCCCAGTCCTACCTGGCCCATGATCTTTGACCAACCTGCCAGGCCGTCCTTATCACTCTTTTTGTAATCCTTACCCATCTCCTGTATCCGCTTCTTTGCCCTAAGTTTCAGGAGGTCGTCCACAAAGCCCACGATGCCGAGCCAAATGGTGGAGAGAAGGATCAGCCGGACATAGACCTTATCAAGGTCCGCAAACAGCAATGTAGGAATGAGGATACCGAGCAGGATGATGATCCCACCCATGGTAGGTGTACCTTTTTTCTGCTGTTCACCTGCAAGGCCGAGCTCCCTGACACTTTCACCGATCTGCCTGCGTTTCAGCAAATTGATGATCCGTTTGCCATATATCATTGTTATGATGAGCGACAGCAGGATGGCCATCAGCGCCCTGAATGTGATGAACTGGAAAAGTCCCCCACCCGGCAGCTTAATGCCATTTTCTGTCAGCCATTGGAATAAATGATACAGCATATGTTATCTTAATTCAAAACATTCCTTCAATATCTCCCTGTCGTCAAAAGGCAATTTCACGCCATTGACCTCCTGGTATTTCTCATGGCCTTTTCCGGCGACGAGTACAATATCTTCCTTACCCGCAAGGCTAACCGCCGTTTTGATGGCTTCCCTTCGGTCTGCAATAGAAATGAACTTCCTCCTGTTCTCCACACTGAGGCCCGCTTCCATATCTTTCAGGATCTGTGCGGGATCTTCGGACCTGGGATTATCCGATGTGAAGATGGCCTTGTCACTATGCTCACAGGCAACCTGACCCATGACAGGCCGTTTTGCTTTATCGCGGTCACCCCCGCATCCAATCACAGTGATGACACGTTCATAACCCTTCTTGAGGTTCTTGATCGTTGCAAGTACATTCAGCAAGGCATCGGGTGAATGTGCGTAATCCACAATACCTATAATGGAATCTTTTTCCGAAACAATGTATTCGAACCTTCCTTCGGCACCCTGCAGGCTGCTTAGCACAGTAAGCACCTCCTGCCTTTCTTCTCCCAGGCAAACTGCGGCACCGTAAACTGACAGAAGGTTGTAGGCATTGAATTCACCGATCATCCGGAAATTCACTTCCTGCTCGTTGATCAACATGTGTAAGCCTGACAGGCCATTATCCAGTATCCGCCCTTTGAAATCAGCGATGGAACGAAGGCTATAATAAAACTTTGAAGCAGCGGTATTCTGCAGCATGACAGTGCCCCGCTTATCGTCCAGGTTGGAGATCGAAAATGCATCTGCCGGGAGATGATCGAAAAACGATTTTTTCACCCTGATGTATTCATCAAAGGTTTTATGGTAATCAAGGTGATCGTGGGTGATATTGGTAAATATGGCCCCGGCGAACTGCAGCCCCGTGATGCGGTGCTGGTGGATCGCATGGCTGCTGCATTCCATGAACACATGGCTGCAGCCTGCCGCCCACATCTCGTGCAGGAGTTTGTTCAGGCTGACCGCGTCGGGCGTTGTGTGGGTGGATGGCATTTCCCGGTCTCCGATCATGTATTTCACCGTGGAAACCAAACCGCATGTATAACCCAACTCGCGGAACAACTGGTAAAGCAGGGTGCTGACGGTGGTTTTCCCATTCGTTCCTGTAACGCCAACCAACTGCATATTCCTGGATGGCTCGCCCATGAACTGGTGGGCCATATAACCAGCGGCTTCTGCCGAATTACCAACCAGGACATACGTGATTACTTCGGATGGCGTAGCAGGCATTTCCTCACAAACCACGGCCACGGCCCCGGCTGCTGTAGCGGAAGCGATATGACTATGCCCGTCGTTCAAGGTGCCCCTTACTGCGATGAAGCAACAACCTGGCACCACCTTGCGGGAGTCCGTCACCACGTCTGTGATCTGGACAGCCGTAGATCCCGTCACCCCTTTGAGGCTCACCTTATATAATATGTCGCTCAGCGTTGCCATTAATTGAGGTCTATATAAACTGTTTGTCCTTGTGCGATCGTTGTTCCCGCTGCCAGTGATTGCTGACTAACCTTACCTATGCCTTTAGCTACCACTTTGAGGTTCATATTCTCCAGCATGTAGAGCGCATCTTTCAGGCCCATCCCTTTCACGTTGGGCATGGCGTGCCTGGCCACCTGTAGTTTCCTCGCTGTTGCCACATCATTCTGACGCTGTATATATGTCCATTTTGCAGAAAGCGATGAATCCGTATAACCCATGTTCATCTTGCCAAAAACTTTACTGAAATCCTGTTTCCATCCGGCCCAATATGCCAGCGTGCTGTCTTTCACAGGTGCGGCAGTATAGGCAGGCAATGCGGGGAGATTATTCGAATAGAGTTTATCGGCAATCTCCTTAAACACGGGTCCGGCAACCAACGCACCATAATAGATACGCGCGAAGGGCTTATTCCGTATCACCACAATGCATGAATATTGCGGATCGTTTGCAGGGAAATAGCCTGCGAAGGATGACTGATAAATATGATCCGCATAACCCCTGGTTCCATTGGCCACCAGTGCGGTACCGGTTTTACCTGCGATACCATAAATAGGACTGGCCATACTCTTTCCTGTGCCTTCGATCACTACACCTTCAAGACATTCCTTCAACTGGGCAAGGGTCTCGGGGCTGCACACGGAGGCCAACTTGACTTCAGGCCCAAAAGACTTTACCACCCTGCCATCTTTTACTACGGCGTTCACGAGGTAAGGCTTCATCATCCTGCCTCCGTTGGCTACCGCGTTGTATAACATCAGGGTATGCAACGGTGTAAGTGAGAGGTTGTATCCGAAGCTCATCCAGGGAAGCGTGGGGGCACTCCAGTATCTTGATTTAGGAGACAGAATCACGGGCCTGGACTCGCCAAGCAGACCTACACCTGTGATGGTATCCAGTTTCAAACGGTGGAGGTGATCAAGGAAATTCCTGGGCTTGTCTGAGTAGTATGCCATGGCCATTTTAGCCATACCCACATTGGAGCTCAGTTCAAAAGCCTGTTTTACGGTGACTCCCTGGCGGCCATGCTTCTCACTGTCATACACCGTTCTGCCAGCCACTTTCCAAACACCCCCTTCGAGGTCCACCATGTCGTTCAGTTTAACGTGCTTGTCTTCCAATACAGACAACATGGTCACCAGTTTAAACGTTGAGCCGGGTTCTGATTTGGTGATGGCATAATTCAGGTCTTCCATATAGGATCCATCGGCCTGGCGACCGAGGTTGGCAATAGCTTTGATCTTACCGGTTTTGACTTCCATGACAATGGCGGTGCCATTGGTGCATTCGTTGGCCACCATCATTTTCATGAGGGCGTTCTCGGTGATGTCCTGTATGTTGACGTCAAGTGTAGTGATCAGGTCGCGCCCGTGTTCGGGTTCTATTTCTGAACCTTCGATAGGCACATAAGCACCGCCGGAGATCCTTCTCACCAGGCGTTTTCCATTCTCACCACGCAGGAGGGTATCGTAGGTTTTTTCAAGTCCAACATTCTTACTGACCATTTTTCCATCGCTGCCCATGTATTCGCGGGCGAGACCTATGGTCCTGTTGGCCAGCAAACCGAAAGGCGTAAGGCGTTTTTCCTTATCCTCAAAAATGAATCCGCTTTTATTCCTGCCGGCCCTCACGAGATGAAAGCTTCGCATCACCTGGTACTGGCGGAAGGTAATGTTGCGCTGGAGCAGGTAATAACGTTCTTTGTTCCTGAAGGCGGCCTGCAATTCTTTCTTGTAGGCAGCAGCAGTCTGGTCGTGGAAAAGATCTGCGAGCTCTATGGAAAGTGAATCTATATTCTCCTTGAATCTTTTGCCATTCTTTTCGCGGAGGCCGTCCGCACCAAAATCGATACGCACGTCGAAGTAAGGAATGGAAGTACTGAGCATGCTTCCGTCTTCACTATAAATGGTACCGCGTTCTGCATCAAGCTCACGGTATTCCAGATGAAGACTGTCGCTCATCTTCTTCCAATAGGCTCCTTCTTTCTGTTGTATAAAAACCGTTTTACCGATGATGGCCAGGCTGAAGACAACAATGCCGAGGAAGATGAGGTACACTCTCCATAATATGTCCTTCTTAATATCCAATCCGGCAGTTGTTTTAGTACGATTAATACAGGGTGTCTTTCAATTTCATGGGTGGCTGCACCAGTTCTTTCAGTCCCAGCGGCTCTACTACTTTTACGATCTCACTTTGTTTGCTCTGGTACATCAGTTCACTGCGCAGTGTCTTGTACTCATATTGTACTTCTTTCAGCTCGCGGGCGGTGCGGTTGATATCCTTGATGGTTTTCTCCGCATAATGCCCGTTAAAGATGTAGAGTACGGTAAGCAATGAAAGAAACAGGAAGAAGGGGATACTACTGACCATCCATTGATAGTTCAGCAAAAGCTTCTTCCATTCCAGTTTACCTTCCCTTTGTTCCATGTTGGGATGTTTATCCTTGTTTCTTTTCTGCAACGCGCAGCTTGGCGCTTCTGGATCTTGGATTCTTTCTAAGTTCTTCTGCCGATGGCAGAATAGGTTTTTTGGATATGATATTGAATGGCGATTCCTGCCTTGTACCGTATATCTCGTCTGACTGTAATTCTGAAAAGCTTCCGTTCCTGAAAAATGTTTTCACGATCCTGTCTTCCAGGCTGTGAAACGTGATCACCCCGATCCTGCCGCCTGGCCTCAAGAGAGATGGAATCTGTTCCAGCATTTCCCTGAGAGACCCAAACTCATCATTCACACTTATTCTTAATGCCTGGAACACCTGGGCGAAATACTTATTCGGATTACCCTTCACCACATGCTGCACAGACTCCTTAAACTGCCTGATGGTATGTATGGGTAGTGTTTTCCGGTACTCCACCACTGTCCTTGCCAGCGTTTTCGAGTTACTCACTTCCCCATACTCCCCGAATATTTTCACCAGTTCCTGTTCCGATGCCTCGTTCAGCAATTGGGCCGCGGTAAGTGTCTGGCGCCTGTCCATCCGCATATCGAGGTCCGCTTCGAACCGGATCGAGAACCCTCTTTCCGCTTCATCGAACTGGTGGCTGCTTACCCCCAGATCCGCCAGCACCCCGTCCACTTCCCTGATGTCATGCAACCTCAGCATACGGCCGATGTGCCTGAAATTATAGGGCAGGAAGACGATCCTAGGATCCTCCGGGAGGTTTGCACGGGCCGCATCATCCTGGTCGAAGACATACAACCTTCCTTTGGGTCCCAGTTTATCCAGTATCCCGCGGCTATGACCCCCGCCTCCGAACGTACAATCCACATAAACCCCGTTCTCCCGGACGGCCAGTGCTTCCACGGCCTCCGCCAGCATCACCGGGATGTGATATCCCTCCTGCGACTGGGTGTCTCCGGACATGTTACTCGGTTTTACCTTGCATCACCTCGGCAGCCAGATCGCTGAATGCCTCGGTTGAAAAAGAATCAAAGAACTGCTGGTATTTGACTTTATCCCAGATCTCAATTTTGTTAACCGCCGACACCAAAACCACGTCTTTCTCCAATCCTGCATGATCCATCAGGTTTTTGGGCACCAATAACCTGCCGGCACTGTCCAGTTCCATCTGGATCGCCCCGTTCAGGAACCATCGGCGGAATTCCCGAACTTTGGGGTCGAAATCATTCAATTTGCTGATATTGGTAAAAATGGGTTCCCAGCTTCTCAAAGGATACATGGTCAGGCATTTTTCGAAACCCCTGTTAATAACGAAGGAGGCCGCATCCACTTCCGGTAACTGCTTTTTCAGTCCTGCCGGGAGAAGAAACCTACCTTTGCTATCAAGCGTGACCTCATATTCGCCTAGGAATCCAATCATTTACAATAAGTTATCAAAAACTGAACCATATTTACACAAATTAACACAATTTCCCACTTTCATAACGTAAATGAATTTTTTATATTTTTCCACAGCTAAAACTCACTCTGGTATTGACTTTAAGCCGAGAACCCCGGTTTATATGTGGATAGCGTGGGAATTAATGTGGATACGTTGTGAATGAAGGGCCCAGAACCCCATGGATCCACGCAACATCAACATAAACGACTACAGCTACGACCTCCCGGAAGAGAAGATCGCCCGTTTCCCGCTGGCAGAAAGGGATGCATCACGCCTGCTGGTATACGACCATGGCGAAATGACGGAGGACCAGTACCGTAACATTGCCCATTATATCCCCGAAGGAACTACCCTGGTATTCAACAATACCCGGGTAGTGGAAGCCAGGATCCTGTTTACCAAGCCAACAGGGGGAATGATCGAGATCTTCACCCTCGAACCGGGGGATGAATACCCGGATATCCAGGTGGCTATGCAGCAAAAGGGTACCGTGAACTGGAAATGCATGATCGGCGGAGCCAGCAAATGGAAGCGCGGCCTGGTACTGGAAAAGAAACTGCCGGGGGATCTTGTCCTTTCCGCCGAGATCAAGGCCCATCTTCCGGATTGTTTCCTCGTGAACCTCCAATGGAACAACAACACCCTGAGTTTCGGGGAAATGCTGCACCTGGCAGGCATCATACCGCTTCCGCCTTACCTGAAAAGGGAAACGGAAGAGTCCGACAAAGAACGATACCAGACGATCTATGCAAAAGTGGAGGGTTCTGTGGCCGCACCAACAGCAGGACTTCATTTTACCGATACCGTTTTCGACAGCCTTCGGTCAAAACAGATCCAACCCCTCTATGTAACCCTGCACGTTGGTGCCGGTACGTTCAAACCCGTTAAAACAGATACCCTGGCCGAACATGAAATGCACGCCGAATTCATCGATGTCACAGACCTCACCATCGCCCACCTTGCACGGTCTGAAAATGTGTTCGTGGTGGGCACTACCTCCCTGCGGACCGTAGAATCCTTATACTGGATGGGTGTGAAATGCTATCTCCATCCGGGCATCCGGGAAGAAGACCTCGAAATGCAACAGTGGGAGGTGTATGACAGGTTGCAAGCAGAGCGACTGCCCTATAAAAATGCGCTGGAGCACCTACTAACGTGGATGCATAGTCGTAATAAAAAACGGATCATCTGCCGAACCCGAATTCTCATCACCCCCGGTTACCGCGCAGGGATCGCCAGGGGACTGGTCACCAATTTCCACCAGCCGCAGTCTACGCTGCTGCTCCTCATTGCAGCCCTCATTGGGCCCGACTGGAAAAAAATGTATGAGCACGCGTTGCAGCAAAACTTCAGGTTCCTCAGCTATGGCGACGGATGTATACTGAAGTATTGACTCATTGGCTAATTCGCTAATTGGCTCATTGTTCTGTTCAGGAAGCGTTTATGATATCAAACACCATGCTTGTGCTAAAGAATTAGCCAATGAGCCAATGAGCTAATTAGTCAATTGAAATGGGAAACTCCAGTACAAACACACTGCCCTTTCCAGGCGTGCTGTCCACTTTGATCTTACCATGGTGGGCGTCCACCATCGTTTTGACATAGCTCAGACCAAGACCAAAACCTTTCACGTTGTGGATGTTGCCCGTGTGTGCACGGTAGAATTTTTCGAAGATCCTGCTGACGGTTTCACGACTCATCCCAATGCCATTATCCTCTACACGGATACGCAGCGAATTCCCACTGTTCTGGGTGCTGATGTGAAGGATGGGCGGAACATCTTCCCTGGAATACTTAATCGCGTTATCAACCAGGTTGCTCAGCATATTCGTAAAATGTACTTCGTCGCCCTGCACTTGATCGTTCTGCGCATTCAACTCCATCTTGGCATAACCATTCCTCTCGTTAAGCTGAAGTTTGAAATTCTCCGAGATCCCGCTGAGTATATGATGCACATGCAGGGTTTTCAGCCTCAGCTGCACCTCCTGCCTGTCCAGCAAGGCAGCCTGAAGGATGGTTTCCACCTGCTTGTTCATCCGCTTGTTCTCATCCTTGATGATGGTGCTGAAATAATCCAACTTTACAGGATCATTGATCACCTTGGGATTCTTGATGGCATCAACGGCAAGGGATATTGTGGCCAGCGGCGTCTTCAACTCATGGGTCATGTTGTTGATGAAATCAGATTTGATCTCACTGAGCTTTTTCTGCCGGAGCAATGCGCGCAGGGTGATGTAAAATGCCGCCAGTATGATGATGGTAAACAAAATAGCTCCTGCGATCATCCAACCCAGTGAACGAAAGATGAACTCTTTGAAATCAGAGATCACAACAATCAGCGTTTCGTTTGGAGAAAGACTTTCCGTTTCGCTGCCTTCCAGCGCGTTGATGGGCCAGTAATAAACGAGGTTGTTCACCGTGTCTTCGAGCGACTTTTCATAGCTTGCTTCAAAGCGCCCCGATTGTAACTCATACCCAAAATTGTTGTTCTCGCTCACAATGGCGAACTCAAACTTTGTATTCCTGAGTCCATGCCGGTCGAAACTCTTTCGCAACTTCTCGTACATTTTAAAAGCCGTATAGCGTTGCGCAATGGTGGGAGCCTTGAACAGGTTCAGCAACTGGTCTTTCGGCCACTCAGAGATCATCTTAGGTGAAACAATGGAAGGAAATTTGCTCTTCTCTTCCTGGAGCTCCGAGGTGAGGTCGTACATCGAGATCTCGAGATTCTCCCTTGTCTGCTCCTCCTTGATCAATAAGGTGTTATTGATCCAGGAAACCTGCAAAATGATAATGCCGATGAGGGACAGCGTGATCAGTATGGTAATGATGGTAAAAAGTTTCTTCATCGGCGGCACAAAATTAGCCAATACCCGTTCCCTTGCAGAAATTTTATGGGCTAATTAACTAAGGTTTAGGAGCAATTGACAAATATTTGGTACAAATTAAAGGCAAATTTGACTACCGCCGGTAAAACAGGGCTTTGCAAATTCATCAGGAAAAAGTTATTTTAGGAATAATGGAAATACCAGGTGCAGGTACGCTGTTGATTGCAGAACCTTTTCTCAAAGATCCGAACTTCATGAGAACGGTGATCCTGTTGTGCGATCACCAGGCCGAAGGAAGCTTCGGATTTGTGCTCAACAGGGAATTCGGTTCAACCCTGGAAGAACTGCTGCCGGACGTAACCCGCCTGTCTATCCCTGTTTATTATGGCGGCCCCGTTCAAACTGATACCCTGCACTTTCTCCACTCATGCCCAAATGAAATTCCCGGGGGCATGGAACTGACCGATGGCATTTATTGGGGTGGGGATTTCAATACCGCTATTGAGTTGCTTGAATCAGGGACCATCGACGAACAACTGATCCGGTTTTTCATCGGGTATTCCGGATGGACCGGTGGCCAGCTCGACTCACAGCTGACAGAAAAATCATGGCTTGTCGCCACCTGCAACCAGCAACTGGCCTTCCCCCACAATATGAAAGAACTGTGGAAAGATTCGTTACGGCACCTTGGCGGCGAATACGAGATCATGATCAACTTCCCAACCGATCCGCAGCTGAATTGATATCAGACTGCCCTCCTTGCCAGCACGATGATCAGGATGCCAAGTCAGATCACCAGGGCAAGCGCTGCGCGCAGCCCGATCTCATGGGCAATGAATCCGATCAGCGGAGGCCCGATCAGGAATCCCGTGAATCCGATCGTACTTACCGCTGCCAAGGCCACACTGGCCTTCATGGTTTCGCTTTTCGCAGCAGCCGTATAGGCGATGGGTATAATCGTACTTACCCCAAAACCAACCAGGCCAAATCCCGCTATGACCAACCATGGTTGTTTCAATGCCAACGCAAGGGCCATCCCGCCAGCAACAAGGATTCCATCCAGGATCAGCACTTTGCGGTAGCCCATCGCCATCACCAGCCTGTCGCCGCTGAACCTGCCCATGGCCATCATGAGGACGTAAGCGGTAAAGCCCGTTGTACTGATCGTTGTTGCATCCACCTTCACCTGGTTATAATACAACGCGCTCCAGTCTGCCATCGCGCCTTCACATAATGTGCAGCAGAGGCAAACCACGCCAATCACCAACAATGACCTGTCCGGCAGGGCCAATAATTTCTTTCCCTTTTCCTTGCTCCCATCGTGGGGCATGAGGTAGAACCAAGACAAAAAACAAAGGACCCCAACAGCGATCGCTACCATTAGGAAATGCATCTCCGTACTGATCTGCGTTTTCAAAGTCCAGCCTCCGAGTAAGGCACCGGAAAGTGCTCCCAAACTCCAAAGTGCATGGAACGATGAAAGGATGGGCCGGCGGTAAGCAGTCTGCAGATCAAGCGCCTGGGTGTTCATGGATATGTTGACCGTGTCTCCGACAAATCCGAAGATGAACAGCATGACGGATAAGGAAAATGACGTCTGCGCCTGAGACAAAGCATAAAGCGCAAGTCCATAACCGCTGGTACTGATCACGCCCATGATACGACTGCCGAATCTGTCTACTGACCATCCGGCAAAGGGCAACGCGATGAACGATCCCAGGGGCAACATAAAAAGGACCGTCCCAAGTTCTGCTTCGTTGAGGTGGAACTGATTCTTAAACACGGGGATGCGTGAAGCCCAGCTGGCAAAGATGAAACCCATGAAAAAAAACAGGCCCGACACGGCTATCCGCGAAGGAAACAGGTTGCTGAATGTCATAACCTAAAGATAAATGGCTTCCATTGAAATCCCTTTCCATCCAGGCTGATTCATCATCTTCTGCGCCCTACCCCTGCCAGCCATGGCAGTACAAAAAAAGGCCCCGCGTTTGCGGAGCCTTCAAAAATATCAGAACATCTTCCTTATTCGGCTACTGCCCCTTCCACAAGAACCACCGCCTTGTTATTCAGGATCTCCATGAATCCACCGCGGATTTGATACACCGTATTATTGTTACCGGTTTTATCGTTCAGCACTTTCATGCTGCCGGGGCCTAAAGCACTCACCAGCGGCGCATGCTTCTCCAGGATCTCAAAAGACCCACTGATACCAGGCAACTGGATCCCGTAAACGGTTCCGGAAAACAACTTCTTTTCAGGCGTTAATATCTCAAGTTCCATGTTCGTATATTATTCTTTCATTTACCACATTCCTCACTTTCACCACATTTTACTTCGCGGCTTCCATCATCTTCTTACCCTTCTCAATCGCATCTTCGATGGTACCCACCAGGTTGAATGCCGCTTCAGGATATTCATCTACTTCGCCGTCCATGATCATGTTGAAACCACGAATGGTATCTTCAATGCTTACGAACACACCTTTCAGACCGGTAAACTGCTCAGCCACGTGGAACGGCTGGCTGAGGAAACGCTGTACCCTACGGGCACGCGATACAATCAGCTTATCTTCTTCACTCAATTCATCCATACCCAGGATCGCAATGATATCCTGCAATTCCTTGTAACGCTGGAGAATACCTTTCACCCTGTTCGCGCAGCTGTAATGGGCATCACCCACAATAGCGGGCGTAAGGATCCGTGACGTTGAATCAAGCGGATCTACCGCAGGATAGATACCAAGGTCAGCGATCTTACGACTCAATACCGTAGTGGCATCAAGGTGGGCAAATGTTGTTGCAGGGGCCGGATCGGTAAGGTCATCCGCAGGTACATACACCGCCTGTACGGAAGTGATGGATCCATTACGTGTTGACGTGATCCTTTCCTGCATCAGACCCATTTCAGTGGCCAGCGTTGGCTGGTAACCCACCGCTGAAGGCATACGACCAAGAAGGGCCGATACTTCAGAACCTGCCTGTGTAAAACGGAAGATATTATCAACGAAGAACAGGATGTCTTTTCCTTTGCCGGTGCCATCACCATCACGGAAGTATTCCGCTACAGTAAGACCACTGAGCGCCACACGTGCACGTGCTCCCGGAGGCTCATTCATCTGACCGAACACGAATGTAGCCTTTGAATCTTTCAAACCTTCCATATCCACTTTATCCAGATCCCAGCCACCTTCTTCCATGCTATGCTTAAATGCATCGCCATATTTCATGATGCCGGCTTCGATCATTTCACGCAGCAGATCGTTTCCCTCACGGGTACGCTCACCCACACCTGCGAAAACCGACAAACCACCGTAACCTTTTGCAATATTGTTGATCAATTCCTGGATCAATACGGTTTTACCTACACCGGCTCCACCAAACAGACCGATCTTACCACCTTTTGCATAAGGTTCGATCAGGTCAATCACCTTGATACCTGTAAACAGTACTTCAGAAGCCGTACTCAGGTTCTCAAACAATGGGGGTTTAGCGTGGATAGGACGACCACCCTGCTTGGACACCTGGGGCAATCCATCAATCGCATCACCGGTCACGTTGAACAAACGGCCGTTGATGGCCTCTCCTACCGGCATTGCTATCGCAATACCCGTATCAACTACTTCCATACCGCGCGTAAGACCTTCAGTACCGTCCATCGCTATGCAGCGAACACTATCTTCCCCAAGATGCTGCTGAACTTCCATCACCAGCTTTTCACCATTTGGACGACGAATTTCAAGGGCGTTGTAAATTTCAGGTAACTGCCCGTAGAACTGCACGTCGAGTACAGCCCCGATGATTTGTTTGATTTTACCCGTGTTGGCCATATTAAAAAATTAAATAATGCGAGGGTGAATAATTGCCGCAAAGGTAGGGGAATTAATATGATTATGCGCAAAGCGGGCAGGTGAAAAATGAGCTTTTTTAAGGCTTGTTCCATAACCGATAAATGACGGTCACTCACCAGCCGCTAAACCCCCTTTTACCTTAATTTCCGTTAAGTTTTGTCAACTATGCATGAAAATCCCATGGCCGAAACGAATGCCCGGCACCTGTTGGAAAATGAAGGAAATCCCGGGAAAAAGGAGAAAAAGAAAAAAGAAATCCTGGCCGACGAGAAAACGCTCCTGGCCCACACCAGAACCCTGCTCGCCTGGGTCAGGACCTCCACCAGCCTCATGACCTTCGGTTTTGCTATTTACAAACTGCTGGAACAACAGGCGGCCCTGCCCGGTGAACACCCCTTACTAAAAGTAGTGGATCCTAAAACTGTGGGGATCAGCATGATCTTTTCCGGCTTCCTGGGGCTGTTGATGGCAGTGATCGGCTATGTCCAATTTTGCCGGAAGTACAAACGTACTCCTGTCCAGACCTTCTTCCATCCCGCCATGTTGCAGTCGTACGTTATCCTCGCTCTCAGCCTGCTCATCCTGATGGGGGCACTGATCAGCGGGAGTTAATGAAGCAGAAACGGACAGCCAGGCAGGCGATACAAACAACAAGTGCTTTCTTCATAAAATCCATTAGTGATGCTTACGGTAATGATTGTGTTTAAACTTCACACAGCACAGGTGAAACTTAATATGAACTGCCGATTCAGAAACACTCAACAAATGATTGCACTGATAGATACGCGCTCTAATTTCATGGAATGGAGCACCTCGTCATCATTACACCTGAACTGAATATCGAGGGTGCCCTCGTGCATGCGGAGATTTATCCGAGCGAGAGGATCTTCCTCAAGTCCAAGAACGGCCAAATGCAACTGTCAACAAGGAGTTACAAAATGCTGCTCGATACCGGCTCTAATATTTCAGCGTTGGACAGGACCATGATCGAGATGCTGCAACTTCCCCTCTATTCAGAGAAAGCATTTGTTGACGGAGCCGGCGGATTAGCTACACTTCATCGTTACCGTTGCGTTCTTTATTTGGAGATTTTCGGCAGGAAAGCACTCCCACTCGACATCCTTGAAGGCCGCTTCGAGAACAGCCCCTATGATGGCGTCATTGGCCGCGATGTGTTGCAATATTGCAACATGAGCTACGATGGACCCGCCAACTCATTCAGGCTCTCGGCCCCCAATTTCTAGCCGCGCCAGCCCCACCAGAACATCAATCGCCTTATGCCGCCATTGACCAGGCAACACCTTGCCTTATGCCACACCATTGACCAGGCTTGAAATTTTTTGGACCAAAGAGTATGATTCCCCATACCACAACTTACAATGAGGTATTTTATGCACTGCCCGATAAAAAGCTCATTTATATTTTCGAATGATGTTGCATATATCGCAATCGGTTGCGCTAGATTGTTTTTCGAAACAGGCCAACAGGCTGCTGGAATGAACCCAAACCCATACACTGGTGCTCGAACAAAAAGGCAAACTCGATATCTCCGAAGAAACCTGAAACGATTCATCGGAAAAGCCCTTAACCTGAAAAACCGCATTGCCGAAAACCTCGAACTTTTTCACGACATCATGCAGCCCAGGAAAAGCACAGCGCTGGAAGGGGTAACCATAGCCCAGATCCTTGTGGAAGCAGTCAACCTCATGGCGGAAAAAATCTATACTAAAAAAATCAATACCAACAATTCGTTTTTTCCTCAAGTCTCACTGTTGCTTACAACATGGTTGGGCTGGTTAAACACAGGAATTTTGTTGCTATGGCAAATCTGCCATTGTTAATTCAAGGTTCATCAGACAATTTTGTTTCGCCTATGAGAACAAAAGATGAGATTGCTATACTAGTGGGCAAAAGGATTAGGAGCCTGAGATTGACGAAGAATCTTTCCATGGAGGAACTGGCCATGGAATCTGGCATGGACTACTCCCAGATCAGCAGGATCGAGCGCGGGAAAATCAATACCAGCGTTTATCAGATTTATTTGATCACGAGTGTTCTGAAGATCAGCGTACACGATGTTTTTGAGGAGATCATTTAATCCTTCCATTATTCATTCAGGTATCTTGTTAACCTACGATAATCGCCCC
>JBBAJN010000061.1:0-16739 GCA_040404045.1 Chitinophagaceae bacterium | reverse complement strand
TACAATACAGCATTAGTCTTCTTCATCAGTGTATCTGGCCTCATGGATCAGGGCATTCGCAGGGCCTGAAAAAGATTTCGGGGTTTTTTATTTCAGGCATCGTTTTCAGCTGAACGAATTGCCTGACAGCTTCTGGGTACATACGTCGGGTGACAACAGATATCAGTTGTTTGTGAACGGACAGTTGGCCGTGTGGGGACCGCAACGCGGTGACCTGAATCACTGGAAGTATGAAACAACGAATATCGCCCGCTTTTTAAACAAAGGTGAAAATGTGCTGGCCGCCGTTGTGTGGAACTACGGTGCGTATCCTCCTGATCAGCAATTCTCTGTACAAACAGCTTTTTTGCTGGCTGCCGCTGATCGGCGATTCAGGCAGATTAATACCGGAACCGGATGGAAAGCGGTTCACGACCCGTCTTACAGTCCAATTCCTACAGACAGAACGCAGATCAGCGGATACTTTGGAGCAGGGGCCACCGAGCGATTGAATGCCTCGGAGAAATGGTGGAACTGGCATACACCTGCATATAACGATGACCAGTGGCCTGCTGCAACTGTTATCGAAGGTGCCAAAGCCCGTACCTGCATCTGGGCCGGTCGCTGGAAACTGGAACCAAGGGAAATAAGAATGGAAAGAATGGAGTGGCAGCGATTTGCAAAGGTGCGCATAGCAGAAGGCGTGGAGCTGCCTGCTGAATTTGCGGCCCGGCCATATCCTTTCACGATACCGGCACACCGTTCCGTTCGGCTGGTCTTTGATATGGGCCTTACAACCACTGCATTTCCCAGAATGGAAATCAGTGGCGGGAAAGGCGCTTTCATTCAAATGAAATACGTGGAGGCAACTTATGAGACCGTTGGTGTCAAGGGCCGTCTAAAAGGCAACCGGAATGAAGTGGAAGGGAAAGAATTTTTAGGTGTTTACGATGAGTGGTTCCCGGACGGAGGGAAAGACAAATATCATCAGCCCCTTTGGTGGCGTGCTTTTCGTTATGTGGTGGTGACCATACGAACAGCCGATATGCCGCTCATTTTTCAAGACTACAAGTCGTTGTTCGTTACCTATCCATTCGAAACAAAGGCAAGCTTGTCCGTTTCCGGAAAGAATCTTCCTGTGAATTCAACGGTCATCGAAAACATGCTGGAAGTGGGTGAACGAACGGTGCGGCTTTGCAGTCATGAAACTTTCATGGATTGCCCCTAATACGAGCAGACTCAATTTGAAGGGGATTCCCGTGTACAGGCGCTCATCACCTATGATCAATTCGGTAATGCCGATCTGGCCAGAAATGCGATCACGCAGTTTGACTGGTCTCGTAATGAGATGGGGCTTCTTAGTGCCCGATATCCTGCAAACAGTAGTTATTACATTCCGAACTTTTCCATTTTCTGGATAGGGATGTTGTACGACTACATGATGCATGTGGGCGATCGACCGTTCATCACCGGAAAGATCCAAGGTGTTAGAAATACGTTGCAGTATTTTCTGGAGAGGCAACGTGAAGACGGGACCTTTCGCCGGCCCGAATTTCACAATTTCGTGGACTGGTCATTTCCAAAGGGAGAGGCTCCGTTCGATAGCCTTGGGTACAGTGCACTTGTGGACCTGCACCTGCTTATGGCCCTTCAGTGGGCAGTAAAACTGGAAGCGTTTGTAGCCGGTGGGAACAACAGCCTGTCCGTTCAGTATATACGAATGTACCAAAGCCGCATCGAGCGTATAAAGAAATCGGTCCGCAAATTTTATTACCGGCCTCAGGAAGGTTTGTTTGCCGATAATGTATTGACTGACCGGTTTTCTGTGCATACGAATGCCATGTCTGTTCTTTGTGAGGTGGTGGAAAAGCAGCAGTCAACGGCAGTTCTTAAGAAAGCATTGTCGAAACAGGGCCTGATCCAGCCAACCATATACTGGCATTTCTATTTGTTTGAAGCGCTGGTAAAGGCCGGATTGGGGAATGATTACCTGAGCCTTACCGGAATCTGGCAGGATATGCTGGCAGCTGGCTGTACCACCTGGCCGGAGACCGGTCTGCAATCCCGCTCCGAATGTCATGCCTGGGGAGCAAGCCCCAACTATCATCTGTATAAGATCCTGCTGGGTGTACAGCCGCTGTCACCCGGCTTTAGGCAGGTAATCATTGCACCCCATCCTGCCAGTACCGAGAAATTGGCTGGTGAAGTGCCCACACCTTATGGAAATATTCAGGTGAATCTATCCCGAATGACCGGTAATCGACTGTATGCCCGTGTTTTTCTGCCAACAGGCACAAAAGGCTTTTTCAGATGGCAGGGGAAGGACCTGAAACTGTTGCCCGTTTGGCAGAACCTTGACCTGTCATCACAACCATAATGGCAGAATAAACAGTTTTCAGAATCAGGGGGTATTCAGTCAATGTGGCGATCATAGAGAATATGCGTCGGAAAAGCGGTCCATAGCCTCTCTTTTTCGTTTGCTGTAGGCCATAGATGCTTTCCTGGTTGTAATGATGAAAAAGAAGATGACGTAAGCGTGATTGTGATGCAGCACCTGATCTTCCACCCATTCAATTTCCTGAACATGCCCAAAAATATGCGTTTTTGTCTTTTTATCCTTCCCTTGTTCCTGCTTAATGCATGCAGGTCATCATCAGATCAAACGGGACTCTTTTCGGTCAGGACATTCGGGGCTAAGGGTGACAGTGTGACACTGGATACCAAAGCCATACAGGCTGCCATAGATGCCGCCTCCAAAGCTGGCGGCGGGACCGTTGTACTCACGCCCGGTATATACCGCAGCGGTACCATTTTTCTCAAAAGCCATGTGACCCTTCGGGTGGAGGGAGGGGCGGTTTTGAAAGGGTCTGCGGATCTGAAAGACTACGTGCCTATGACCTGGGGGCATAACCGCGACCGGCAGCCGTATCACCTGGTTGTGGCCAGGGAAGTGCAGAATGTAACGATCGAAGGTTCAGGAACCATTGATGGGAACGGGCAGGCTTTCTGGCAAGAATATGACCCAACAAAAGATCCCCAATGGATCTTGCCAAAAGAACTGAAGATCAGTCCGATGATGGAGATTCAGGAATGCAGGGATGTGCGTATCCGGGATGTTACCCTCACCACCGGAGGAGGCTGGACACTGCACCTCTACAACAGTGACCGATTGCAGGTACAAGGTGCCAGGATCCTGAACAATGTTCAATCTCCAAATGGCGATGGTATTGATATATCCGGATGTACGGATGTCACTATAAGTGATTGCATCATCAAAACCTGTGATGACGCCATCTGCCTCAAGACCATGGTGGACAGCAGAGAGACCAAGCGGGTAACGGTCACCAACTGCATCATTGAATGCTTCTGTGCAGCCCTTAAAATCGGGAATGAGAGCTTCCGGGACATCAGCCAGGTGACTTTCAGCAACTGTGTCATTTATCAATCATCCCGGGCTTTTGCCATCTATGCTGAGAGTGCCGGGACGGTTGAGGATGTAGTGGTCAACAACATAGTAACGGATTCACGTGCGCCGCTTCTGTTCAACCGCCCCATCCACCTCAGTCTTCGTCTGCCGGAGCTTGGCCATGGGGGTTCTAATGGAGACTGGATGTTCAGGGAGGGCAAGCAGTCTGATTACCAGGGACGTAAACCCCGGATGCGGAACATTACAATTACAAATTTCCATGCAAAGACCCAGGGACGAATATTGATGACGGCTCAGGACGGCTATATGATTGAAAACCTGACCCTACAGAATCTAGTACTCACGTATCCATGGATAGAGAACCCTGAACGTCATGTGGATCAGGTGAAGAGTTCGCAGTTCGCATCCGTCCGGCGTGAGGCAAAAATAGCCAAAGCAGCTGTGGTGGCAGAGAACATCCGCAATTTCAACCTTGATAATCTTACCATCAACTGGCCGGAGTCAGACACCATTCCGGCAGGCTGGTATTTTCCCAAAAAGATCGCGAACGGGACCCTGGAGCCATTTTTCGATACAACGCGCAAGTCCCGTCAGGCAGCTTTCTCCGCAATTTGGGGGACGAATATTCAACAGGGTGTTGCACGCATACCCAACGCGCGGTCTTCTTCGCCCTCCATGCCACGCATGGTGTTTGACAGGTGTTCGTGGACGCTTCCGCCGCAGTGATGGTAACAAGGATTAAAGCGGCATCAGCAGGATTTTTTACCAGCATGTAGTCCCTTACGGAAGAAAATATGGTAATTACAGTAAATGCCGCTTCCTAAGATGAAACTAGCCTTTCTGACCAGTGCCGTATGTTTTTGGGGCTGCCAGTTTTTCAATGGCAAGGTGAATGCCGCCGGCCTGAAGGATACGGCGTTGACTCTGCCTTCTGGTGTGGTGATGCATTTCACCCACATCCCTGCGGGCACATTCAGGATGGGTAGTCCCCAAACGGAGCTGGGCCGTGATGCGGACGAAGGTCCGCTGCACGAGGTGGTGATCTCCGAACCTTTTTTCTTGGGAACTTATGAAGTGACGCAGCGTGAATGGATGGCGCTGATGGATTCTAATCTCGCGACCTTCCAATTATTGCCGGATGCTCCTTCCCGTGCCATGGAATCCGTTTCCTGGAATGATTGTCAGGCATTCATCTCCCGACTCAACAAACTGGGTAAGGGTTATTTCAGGCTGCCAACGGAAGCGGAATGGGAATATGCCTGCCGGGCAGGTTCTTCCACAGCCTATCATTGGGGGGATACCATGATGACGAATGGCACCAGCGATCATACCTGGGCCAACTCCAAATCGGGCACGTCGCCTCAGCGGGTGGGCCTAAAACTGCCCAATGCCTGGGGTTTGTATGATATGAGCGGAAATGTGTGGGAGTGGTGTTCCGATTGGTATGGTCCATATTCCACACATGCCCAACGGGATCCCGGAGGGCCTGAATCGGGAAGTGCAAAAATATTCAGGGGTGGCAGCTGGTACGATTTCTACCTGACGCACAGATCCGCCAATCGGCATCGGCATGAGCCGCAGGGTCGCTATTCTGCTATTGGGCTGCGACTGGTCTGGGAACCCTTGAAAAATGAATGATCAACGTATGAAGAGCCTTTTCAGAATCAGTACCATACTTACATTTTCATGGTTTGCCTCCGTCTCGCTGACCGCTCAGGAAAACCGCCATGAACCGATGACAAATCGGATCATGCTGCCAGGAGATATCGTCATGGAGTTTGTTCGGATCGAACCGGGCAGTTTTGTTATGGGGAGCGGGGAAACAGAGTTTGGACGAGCCGCCGATGAAGGCCCCCGGCGAAAGGTCAGGATATCCCAGCCATTCTTTCTCGGTCGTTTTGAAGTGACACAGGCTCAGTGGAAGGCAGTGATGGGAAACAATCCATCCCCTTTCCGTCTTCAACCGAATGCCGATCGGCTTCCTGCGGACATGATCACGTGGAATGATGCGATGGCTTTTGTAGCGAGGATCAATAGTATGGGTATCGGCCGTTTCCGCCTCCCTACAGAGGCAGAATGGGAATATGCCTGCAGGGCCGGTACCTCCACAGCATACTACTGGGGCGATGACGGATCACAGAACACCATTTCCAAATACGCCTGGGGTTACTCCAGGGCGGAAGGTAAAAGTCATCCGGTAGGTGCGCTGCTTCCCAATGCATGGGGACTTCACGATATGACCGGCAATGTTTGGGAATGGTGCAGCGACTGGTTCCAGCCATACGATCCTTTGGACACAGTTGACCCCAGGGGACCTGAAACGGGGGATCGTAAGATTTACCGGGGCGGCAGTTGGTACAATGAGCCAGAAGCCCTTCGTTCGGCCAATCGGCATGGCCATCCTCCAAAAGGCAATGGCGGGTTGAATGCCGGGTTCAGACTCGTGATGGAAACAAAGAATAAACGTTAAATACCTAAATGCTATGCTTTTAAGATTTGTGTTGATCACCTTGATCTCCTGCTCGGCAGGAATGCTTTCCGCACAACAGGATCCTTTTCTTCATCGTCTGTATGATTCCCTGCATACTTCCCCTGTACAAAAGAAATTCAAACATATGGCACCCATGCCAGCTGGTGTTGTGTACATACAGCATCCAGGAGATGGGCAGAAAGAGATGCGGGAGCATTTCCGTAATATGAAAAGACTGGGTTTCAATGCGCTTAAACAGATCATGGTGGCACCGGGATGGACCGAATATGATATTGCCAAAATCGCATTGGAGGAAGGAATCATACCCTGGTGGTATGGCGAGGGCGGGTATGAGGAAATCACCCCGCAGCTGCTAGAGAAACTGAGGTTGCCTGCCACCATGGGCATGGAAGAGGCTATTGTTCATCCTGTCATGGTACAGCACCAAAAAAATGTGATGGCCAGCCGCATTGAAGCCCTGGCTGCCGCCCAGGGACAACCCAACAGGCAGGCTCTGCGGGGCGGCAGTGTGGCCTACGAGCCGGAAGTAGGGCGACGCGGCCTTGATCTCACCGACAAAGGTGTGGAGTTGTTCCTCAACTGGCTCAAGGAAAGGTACAAGACGGTAGAAGCGCTCAATCATGCCTGGAATTTGCAACATACCGGCCTCAGCCTGGGGGAACGCAGGAAATTCAGTTCATGGGATGATGTGGCAGCCAATTGGAAGCAGTTGCCCATACGGGAGTACAACCATGTGAAAGACGTCATCCGTTTCAAGGTGCACTACGACCACCAGCGTATCCGTGAAAGAGCAACGGCCTTGCAACAGTTTGACAGGAACATACCATATCGTGCAGGAGGGGAGGTCTCACTGTTCCATCCCTTTGCATGGTTAAACATTGACATGGAAGGAGTAGCTAACGCACTAACCCCATTCGGTTCCTTCTATCCTTCCATGCATTTCAGCTGGCATTACGATCTGACTAAGGGTGAAATAACCCGTTCCATGTACATGCAGGCAGCGCTGATGAATGACTTATTCAAAGGAGGATGGACTGGTGGATGGGAGTCAACGGGTGGCCCACAACAATTGGATGGCGAAAAGGAGGCAGATTACGGTAACTCCTATTTTGTGGATGAGGGGGAAGTGATGCAGTTGTTTCTGAGCCAGCTTGCGGCGGGATTCCGGGGATTTGGTGTTTGGTGCTGGAATCCACGCTCTGCCGGAAAGGAAGGAGGGGAGTACAGTCTGCTGGATCGCAACGGACAGCTGACTCCCCGGGCCATCCGTCTGGGGCAAATGGCCAATGCCATGCAAAAATATCGCTTCGAACTGTGGAACGCTCACAAGGAACCCACCGTTGGCATCTTGTATGACTGGGAAAATGAGGCTACCTGGGCTGCCATGAGTATTCCCGGCCGGGAGAACTTTCGGCTGCAACCGGTAATGGCCCGAATTGGTGTAACGCGCACGCTCATGGATGCGAATGTGCCTTTTGAATATGTTACCCCCACCGACCTGCTGAAGGGATTATCCGGCCGGTACAAGGTGATCTACTTGCCAGCACAGCTTTCCGTGCGCTCTGACCTGCTTCCGTTACTGCATGATTTCGTGCGTGCCGGAGGCCAACTGGTGATGGATCTTCCCGGCGCATGGTACGACCAGAATACCGTGCTAATGCCCACTGGTAAGGGTTCGGCCTTTGCCTCCCTCTTTGGTGCCAGTATCGACGATTTCCAGTATGCAGGCACTAATCGAAGCGTCAAACTGGGAACAGACACCCTGAAAGGATTTGTCATGAATGCCACACCACTGGGTGCAACGGTGCGTGCCCGTTACGATAATGGCAAACCCGCTGTATTGGAGCATGCATTGGGAAAGGGTACGGCAGTGCTGCTTGGTTTTCAGGCATCGCTTAACTCTTTTGGCACGGGGAATGCATTTGGCAAGACCACCGAAGGCCGGAAAGCTGACCGCATGCTTTTGCAATACGCCCTTTCCACGATCCCGCGCAACTTTTCCTGCAATGGGGCCCTTACTTACCGATTGGCCGGAGAAAAAGCCGATCATTATATCCTGATCAATGATGGCCCCGCAAAAACGGTGCGACTCGAAACACCGGGTTACAGCTATCGCCAGGTGATCGATGCCATAACAGGTGAAAAAGTGAATCCAGCATCCATCAACCTGAAAGAATACGATGGCCGATGGCTGCGTTTGGAGAAATGACCTGGGTCCATATAGAATTTGAATTTCCAAAAAATAAAGATGTATGTCACGTAGAAAATATCTTTCCATTATTTCGCTGCTCCTGCTGATCACGGCTGCTTATCCGCTGTTTGCCCAGGATGACCATAAACTGACCTTTGATCCGTCATCATTCAAGGGCACATCCGGCTATTTCCGCATTGCCAAAACCACCGAAGGGCAATGGTGGTTTCTAACCCCCGACGGGCAGCCCTTTTATTACAAAGGTGTTTGTGCCGTTAACCGTGCCGGTACCATGGGAGGCCGCCGTGCCCTACCGGGACCTTATGCCGCCACGATCGACCGGAAGTATAATTATCAGCAAAGTCCGGATGCCTTTGTAACGGCATCATTCCGTACCCTGCGCACCCATGGTTTTAATGCCCTGGGAGCCTGGGCCACCGAGGAATTTTTTAATAAGGGTATGCCGTTCACGGAGATCATTGAATTCTTCAAGGAAGGGCCCTTCCTGCCATCGGCGAACAACAAGGGCGGTCTGCCGGATATCTTCGATCCGGAATGGATGGTGAACGCCGACAAGAAGGTACGCGCCCTTTGTACACCCTTGCGGAATTCTAAAGAGCTGGTGGGCTATTTCACAGACAATGAGATCGGTTTCGGGAAAGTGGAAGACACCCAGTTCGATCTGGGCTTTCAGGCTGGTCAGTTCGACTATTCATTTTTAAGGTTAGTATTGGCCATGGATAGTTCCCGGGCGGCATACAAAGAGGCCTGGAAGTTTGTATTGGAGCGTCATGGCAATTCGTTCCGTACACTTTCGCAAGACTGGAAAGTCGCGATCTCAAGCTCGGAGGATATGAAGATGCTGAACAATACGAAGGTCCGGATCCAGGATCCCTCCTACGATGCAGATGCGGCTGCTTTTTCGAAATGGTATGCGGAGCGTTATTTCAAGATCTCGCATGACCTGATCCGTCGGTACGACCCCAACCACCTTATTCTGGGTTGTCGTTTTGGCGGTCCTCCTCCCTTCTATGTGTTGGATGCCATGAAACCTTGGGTGGATGTAATTTCTGCCAATAATTATCAGCCCATCCTGTACGACCGATACGACACGCTTTATAAATATACCGGACTGCCGTTGCTGATCGGAGAAGTGAGTTGGAGTACAGATCCTTTCAAAATGATTCCCTTTGCCAGCGAGAAATCAATTCCGCTAACGCAGAAAGAGCGCATGTTTCGTTCCGGCACCAACACGCTTACACGCACGGCTCTGCATGATGGGATCGTGGGATTCACCTGGTATCGCTGGGTATCACCCGCTTCTACAGCAGAATACATCCATAGTGGTGTTGTTACCCTGGAGGATGAGCCGGATGTGCACAGCAGAGTGCAGCAGACACTGTTTTCCAAACTCGATGACCTGCGACGTGCCAACAATGGTGGTGCCTGGAAGAAGGGACCGATCTATACTGGTGAGATGAACCTGTTCCCGGATTCTCTTCGCCCCGGATCGAAGCATTACCTTCGTCTGGAGTGGAAAGAAGGTAAACCGCTGCCCCATCTGGCCGGTTGGAAAATGAGCGGCAAACCTGTGAAACACACCTTGCGTGGCAACCAGCTTGACATGACTCTGGAAGTGGTGTTTGCGGAACAACCTACCCGCGATGGTGTGGTCCCGGGCGGTAAAGGCATCTACAATATCCGGCTGAACAGATCGGGTGAAAAATGGACCGGTGAGTATGATGGATTTTATGAAGGCAAGCCCATAAAGGGAGCATTATATGCCTTCTATTTTCCTGATCAGTACAAACAGTAACGGTGAACAGAAAAAGAAAGGAATGAGTTGGAGGCAGCCGGTCTCCATTTGCAACTGAGGCTGACACAATACGATCCGCACCAATACAACTTGCGGATCGGTCAGCAGGTGTGCTCATGGGAAGAGGGATTCAAGGGAGGGTGAGGGCCGGAATTCGAACTGGAAGGCTGAAACAAAGCTTACTACGTTGGCAGACCATTCCGTTCATGGGCGGGTGTTATTCCGTTGCCTGGATAGGAGATTGGGCGATGCAACGGCCAGTGCAGACATGTCTATCCGCAACTGGTGCGAATCGAATCATTTATTGATGCACGTTGTAGCATACAATGGCAACCGCTATCCATGGCGTCGCCTGGGCTTTTATCCCAAATTATATGAAATACAGGACATCGGGCTCGATAAAGGCATCATAAGAACCAGGGAAGATCATCATTCACAAAATCTGAAAGAAAAAACAATCATGATAAGCAATGCTGTGAAATACCGGATAATTTCTCTGCTTGTCTGGGCATGTATGCAAACAACAGATGCGCAGGTGCGAAACATCAGCGATCCACTGAATGTGGTGAAACTGATAGGAGACAAGTTGGTAAGGGAAACTCCTTTCCGGTACAGGATTACGATGGCTGGTATCAACACCCGGTTGAACGGATTGCATCACATCGATTTTGGCAGAAGTATGGGCACACACCGGGAAGCCATGGCCTATGCCTATACCCATCTGGCCGCTAAGGAGTCTGGAACCGTCACCATTCAATTTGCGCATACCGATGGCTGTACCATCTGGCTGAATGGGGAGCAGGTGTACCAGCGTAAAGGGAAAAAGACGCTGCAATTACAATTTGAAGAGCGGAGCATTGAACTGCACGATACTCTGGTGCTGCCCCTGCGCAAGGGAGCCAATAGCCTTTTGCTGCAATCGGTAAGTTACGGAGGCGAATGGGTTTTCTACATGCAGCCTCCAACCACCAAAGGAGCTGTACTGGGGAAATTACCGGACTATCCGGCCATCGGTCTGGCAACGGTTCCACTGGTTGATACCTCTGTTGCAAAGCTCAGCAACTGGCTTTTGCTGGGGCCTTTTGCTCCCGGTGCATCGGGCATACTGGCCGGGAACGGCCCGCTTTCATTCGGTACGATGTATCCAGGACTGGACGCACCGGTTACCTGGATGGTTCCAAGGGTAGAAGTGCTGGGCGATGTCATCGATCCGCTGCCCTGGGGTACCAATTACAATTGGAATTATCACAATGGAGGCGTTGCCTGGGCCATGCAACACCTGGCCGAAGTAAGCGGGGAGGAAAAATACCGGAAATATGCGAATGATTTTTGTGACTTCCACCTCAACGGTGCTCCGTTTGTGGAACATCAGGTCAGACATTTAAGGGCGGCCAATAGCGCAAATCACCATTTCCTTTTCGTGCCCCTGCTCGATTTCACACTGGCACCTTCACTGCCCTTCATTTACCGACTGCGCCGAGAATCGGCCTTTGCCAACCGGGAAGGTTATGTCAAACACATTGATCGCATGTTGCGCTATGCCCGCGATGAGCAGGTGCGTTTGCCGGTTTCCGGTATATACACCCGGCTAACTCCGGAGAAATATACCACATGGGTAGATGATATGTTCATGGGTATTCCCTTTTTGGTGCAGGCTGCGCAGTATGCTTCCGCGCCTGCTGAACGTTCCGCCTGGCTGGAAGATGCGGCATCTCAGATCTTGAACTTCAATAAGGAGGTTTGGGTTGAAGAGTCGAATCTGTACAGTCATGCACGATACAGTGAACGAGCTGTGAAACTGCCCCATTGGTCGCGGGCCAATGGCTGGGGGATCTGGGCGACCACAGAAGTACTGAAGGTGCTGCCCATCAGTCATCCTAAGTATAAACTCATTCTCCGTCATTACCAGAAGCATGTGAACAAGCTGGTATCTCTGCAGAATGAAAGGGGATTCTGGCTCCAGCTTCTGGATCGTCCGGATTCACCGGAAGAGGTGTCCGGTACAGCCATTTTCACCATGGCCATCGCCCGCGGTATCAGTCATGGCTGGCTGAAGGCTGAAGTGTACCGGCCATATGCCCTAAAAGGATGGGAGGCCGTCCAATCACAGATGAAACCTGATGGCACCGTGCACAATATCTGCTATGGCACCATGTGCAGTGAAGATGAGAATTATTACCGGCAGCGACCTTTCTACGACAATGACACACACGGGCTTTTTGCCGTACTGTTTGCCGGTATTGAAATGCATAACATGATCCGCAGGAACAATGAGAAAAAATAATGAATCTGTACCCGCATGATTTAAAAAAGTCAGGTATGAAAAAATTTGTATACTTGTTCACCTTCCTGGCCTGGTTGCTCTGCCATGATCTGGCAGCCCAGGGTACGGTGATCCAATATCTTTCCGGCACCGGACCGGACGATGCTGTCCCCTGGGAATTCTATTGCACCGAGGGACGCAACAGCGGTAAATGGACCACCATCCCTGTACCTTCCAACTGGGAGTTCCATGGCTTCGGTACATATAATTATGGACACGATAGCAACAAGGGCAAGGAAGAAGGCTGGTATCGGCATCGTTTCATGCTCCCGGTTTCCGCCAAGGGAAAACAGATATCCATCGTATTTGAAGGATCCATGACAGACACCTATGTATTGGTGAATGGCAGGCAGGCAGGCCCTGTGCACCAAGGTGCTTTCTATAGGTTTCAATATGATATCAGCTCCCTTGTAAAACCCGGTAAAGAAAACGTACTGGAAGTGAAAGTGGCTAAAGAGTCGTCTAATGTTTCGGTGAACCAGGCAGAACGGGATGCTGACTACTGGATATTTGGTGGCATTTTCCGTCCGGTATACCTGGCCATTTCACCCCGCGACCACATTGTTCGCACGGCCATTGATGCCAGAGCCGACGGCAGTTTCCGGATGCAGGTATTTACTTCCACCCTGTCGAAAGGTATGAGGGTGTGTGCCCGTGTGCTTGATCTGAAGGGTAAGCCCGCCGCCGAATCTTTTTCAGCGTCCATTCAAACCAATGACACGCTGGCAGAACTGCGCGGGAATGTATACCTTCCGCTGCTCTGGAATGCGGAGCAGCCGAATCTCTATCAGGTGGCGGTTGATCTGGTAGCAACCAATGGACAGGTGGTGCACTCGGTTCGGGAGAGATTTGGCTTTCGTACCATCGACGTACGCAGAGGGGACGGCATCTACATAAACGGCTCCAGAGTAATCATGAAGGGGGTTAACCGCCATTGCACATGGCCTTCCACTGGTAAAACGCTTTCGCATGCCCAAAGCCTTCAGGACGCTTTGCTCATCAAAGAGATGAATATGAATGCCGTGCGCATGAGCCATTATCCGCCCGATAAACATTTTCTGGAAATTTGCGACTCACTGGGTCTGTATGTATTGAATGAACTGGCTGGCTGGCAAAAGGCCTATGATACCATCGTGGGTACCAGACTGGTTAAGGAACTGGTGACGCGCGATGTGAATCATCCCTGTATCATACTCTGGGCCAATGGTAACGAAGGAGGCTTTAATAAGGGTTTGATCCCTTTATATGCCAAGTGGGATATACAACAGCGGGAAGTCTACCTGCCCTGGGACCGCTATGGGAAATTTGAGACTAAGCATTATCCGGATTTCAACTATGTGATGAATTCCTCCCTGTACGACAAGGCGATCTTCATGCCTACCGAATTCATGCATGGGCTTTATGATGGTGGCCATGGGGCCGGGCTGGAAGATTTCTGGAATACGATGATGCAAAAACCAAACGCGGCCGGTGGTTTTCTCTGGAACTTTTCCGATGAAGGGATCCTGCGTAAAGATCTGGCCGATTCGATGGATGTAAAGGGAAATCAGGGAACGGATGGCATTGTGGGTCCTTTCAGGGAAAAGGAAGGAAGCTTCTATACCGTAAAGGAATTGTGGTCGCCGATACAGGTTCATCAACCCGCTTTACACGAAGGATATGAGGGTCGATTACTAGTGACCAACACCTATAATTTCCTTAGTCTGGAGGGTTGCCGGCTGCAGTGGGAACTTGCATTTGGGAAGGATAACAAACAAACCGGTGAAATAAGATTACCCAATATTCAGCCTGGTGAACGCAGACTGGTATCCCTCCCCCTTCCGGCCCAATACAGGGAAGCAGAGATTCTGGCACTGACGGCTGTGGATCATAACGGTAAAGCACTGCATACCTGGCAATGGCCGGTGATAGCGGCCGATGCCTTCTCGGCCAAACAATTGCAGTTGAAAACTACGCCAAAGCCCATCCTTACGTTTCTGGAGGGCCGCTACCAGATAGTACAGCAGGGTGACCTGCAATGGCGTTTCGACACTTCAACGGCCTTATTGCAGGGTATAGTTCAAAATGGGCAGATCATTCCATTAACACACGGGCCAATGCTGGCCGGTGAGCAACTGCCGCTCCAAAAATGGACACGTAATGGCACCGACAGCAGCTACAATATCCAGGCTTTGTATGTTGGAACATCCACAATGGAAGTAACCTGGACTTTTAGGAAAACGATGCCCCCACAACTGACGTATAGGTATGTGCAAACCCGCGAGGTCGATTATCAGGGGATCACTTTCCGGTTCCCGGACAGCGCCCTGCATTCGGTGGCGTGGCTGGGCAAAGGACCGCACCGCGTCTGGAAGAACCGGATGAAAGGGCCGCAATTTGGATACTGGCAGAAAGCCTGGAACAATACGGTCACCGGGCAAAGCTGGGAGTATCCGGAATTCAAAGGATATCATGCCGAAGTTTATGAAGCAACCCTGCATACCCGTTTCGGAACCTTTTCGGTGCTGGCCGGAAACCAGCCATATTTTCTGCAGTTGCTGAAACCTCAGCCACCCAAGGGCACCTTCAATGAGAACAACGCACCGCCATTTCCCGATGGTGACCTTGGATTTCTACAGGCTATAAGTCCAATTGGCACCAAGTTTCAGGAAGCAAACGTGATGGGGCCTCAAAGCCAGAAAAATGTATTCCTGGGAACTGCGCCTCTTCCCCGTTGGAAGAGGGATGTGCCGAATAAATTGTTGCATTACACACCAACAGTGGGAGTGCTTTGGTTCGACTTCAAATCCAATTAAATTTTGAATAACTGTTCTGAATCTTTCCCGATACCGATTAAATAGCCTTTAAAATGATACATCTGCCCTTCTTCAGGAAACTCTTGATAACATGTATTCTTGGCATTGTACTTTTATTCCCAGTTGGTGCAGGCGCACAAGAGCCAGACTATCCTGTCTGGGATGTTCGCACATTCCCGGATGAAGCCGGTTTTCAGCAGCGGGTCAAAGGTATGCTGCCCCGCCTCGCCATGAAAGGATTCGGTGAACGCAGCAAATCCTTTGCCCGTTGTCCGGATACCGGTCTGCCGGTGTATTCATGGGCCCTGGAAGGAGAGGACATCATCTCCCCTTATACCGGCAGAAAGTTTAAACAGGGACCTACCGGCTACTTTGGCGCAAAACAGCGCGACAGCTTGGGAAGGATCTTCGCGTTCGGAGGTGACCCCCTGAAGTATGACTTTCCACCTGCTATTGCCACCCTGATGCTGGAACCCGACCAGCAAAAGGCCAGGCATTATTTGTCTATACCCGGCAACTGGCGCCAGCAGTATCATTTTGCCGCTAAAAACTGGGTCAGGTTCTTTACTCTGGTAGGACATAAATGGGACAGTACATGGCAACAGGGATTCAGGCAGGCCATTGCAGGGTATGCTGAAAGTCGCCGCCCCTCTGATGGTCCACGTGAACACAATCCAATGAGCCGGCCACATAATCTGGTAGGCGAAAGGGGGCAACTTCTGGGCGGCAACATGAAAGATGGTGGTACGGAAAACCATAAGACCATGTGGCGGACCAGCGCGCTGGTGTACGCTCAGTGGTTTCCGCAGGATGCTCTTATCTCTGGTGTGCCCGCTCCTGAAGTGGCCCGTTTGACTGACAGTATGCTGAACGATTATGTGAAGCGACTGGCCTATACCGGCAACGGGGAATATGATTCGCAGATGTATTATCCGCATTCCATAGGTGCTTTTCTAAATGTGTTTGATTTTTCGAAAGACAAAAAATATCGGGAGTTGGCGCAGGCAGCTTTGGATTATTATCTAGTCACCTATGGTCTGAAGGTCTACGACGGCGCGATTGCCGGAGCCCAGAAAAGGGGCTACCTGCCAGGTGAGAGACCGGGTGAAATGGAAATGTATCTCTGGACATGGGGTGCTGATTTGAGCCGGAACATCCCGATGGAGGATCAACTGACCTCCCTTCATCAAATCACCAGCCAGTATCGTCCGAACCGGGTCATCATGAAAATCATCAACAAAAAGATACCCCTCCCTGTCGAAGCCTTTATAAACCGACCGTCCTATCATATGAATGAGCGATCCAGTTTCCATGAAGCGTTTTATGCCTCCCATAACTTCGGCATGGGCAGTGTGGCCATGAGTATGGTTGACAATCCCACGCAGCAAACGGTCTGGTCATTGGTAGCCAAAGGCACAAATGGTCCGATTGCTTTCGGGGCGATGCAGCCACGTTACCTAAACCCTACCGGTCATAGTCCATATACCCAAACCCTTCAGAAAAAGGGGGCATTGATCGTGGCAACGGCTCAGACTAGGACGCCTGGCGCAAATACAACCGCGTCTCAGCAGGCCCGGCAAGAACATGCGGCCGATCACTTGGTGGAATTACCTGCCCCTGATCCTGCGTTCTCCCGTCAGCAATGGTATGAATGGATGGAGCAGGCAAGGAAAAGTGCATCAACCTGGTTGTTCATTCCTCGTAATGGAACTTCAGT
>JBBAJN010000060.1:3407-16864 GCA_040404045.1 Chitinophagaceae bacterium | reverse complement strand
CATTTTGTAGCGGGTGATATCAGGGATTTTGATGCGGTATACGCCTTTGGCCAGCATGTAGATGTGCTCACCATAGAGATCGAGAACGTTAACGTTGAGGCCCTGGAGCGGCTGGAAGCAGAGGGAAAGACCATCATCCCAAAACCATCTGCCCTTCGGACGATCAAGAACAAGATCCTGCAGAAAGAATATTACCAGGCACACAACATTCCCTCCCCTGCCTTTGTGGTCACCAACAGCAAGGACGAGCTGCTCAGCAGAAGTGATTTTCTGCCGGCCGTCCATAAACTGGGCATGGGCGGATACGATGGCCGGGGCGTACAGGTGATGCATAAGCGGGAGGATATGGAAAAGGGATTTGACGGACCCAGCGTCCTGGAAAAAATGGTCAACATTGATAAGGAGATCGCTATAACGGTAGCCATCGGGAAGAAGGGCGAGCACGTCATCTACCCGCCGGTGGAGATGATCTTTGACCCCTATCTCAACCTGTTGGACTACCAGCTTTGCCCCGCGGAGATCCAGAAAAACGCGTTGTGGAAAGCAGAGGCCATTGCATTATCCGTTGCCCGGAATTTTGGTTCTCCGGGTTTGTTTGCTATTGAAATGTTCGTGGACCGTTCGGGTGACGTGTTTGTAAACGAGACTGCCCCTCGGGTTCATAATAGCGGTCACCATACGATTGAAGCGCATTACAGTTCCCAGTTCGACATGCTATGGAGGATCATGCTCGGCTACCCTCTTGGGAGTACTGCGGTGATCATGCCCAGTATCATGATCAATATCCTGGGCGCAGAAGGACACAGGGGGGCAGCGGTGTATGAAGGTCTGAATGAGGTGCTGGCCATGGAAAATGCATACGTGCATATTTACGGAAAAACAAACACAGCCCCCGGCAGGAAGATGGGGCATGTAACCATACTGGAGCGCGACAAGTCGGATCTCCTGAGAAAGGCCGGCAAGGTCAAACAAACGCTTCGGGTGATCAGTTAGTATAAATTGAAACATATGACAAAACCGCTGGTTGGCATTATCATGGGATCTGACAGTGACCTGGATGTAATGAAGGGAGCTGCAGAATTCTTACAATCTCTGAATATCCCTTTTGAGCTTACTGTTGTGTCCGCCCACCGCACTCCGTTGAGGATGGTGGACTATGCCACCACGGCCCGCGACAGGGGATTGAAAGTGATCATTGCCGGTGCCGGCGGAGCCGCCCATCTACCCGGTATGGTAGCCTCGCTCACCTCATTACCCGTGATAGGGGTACCAGTGAGATCTTCCAATTCGATTGACGGATGGGACTCCATCCTTTCTATTCTCCAGATGCCCAACGGGGTACCGGTGGCCACCGTAGCGTTAAATGCGGCGAAGAATGCAGGTATTCTCGCCGGAGAGATCATCGGGGCTTTTGATGAAACCGTCGGAAGACAGATGGACCAATTTAAAAGGGACATGACCGAAGAAGTACATGTTAAGATCAATAAACTCCGGGTTGCGGGCTGGCAGAACACCCTTGACCGGGATCATTAATACATTGACTATGCAATACAATATCAGCGAGCTGGCCCAAATGATCGATCATTCCCTCCTGCACCCTACCATGACGGACGAGGATCTGGAGCAGGGCTGCAAGGTGGCCATTGAGTACGGAACAGCCTCGGTATGCATCAAGCCCTATGCAGTGGCAAAATGCACAGGCTGGCTGAAAGGTACGGGTGTGCTGGTTTGCACGGTGATCGGCTTCCCACATGGTTCACAAACCACCGCCATTAAGGTAGCAGAAACAAAAGAGGCCTGTGAACTGGGCGCTACGGAGATCGATATGGTGGCCAACATTGGCAAAATATTGAGCGGCGACTGGAACTATGTGGAAGATGAGATCCGCCAGATCAATGCGGAAGCCGTTAGACACGGGGCTATCCTGAAGGTGATCTTCGAGAATGACTACCTGAAAGACGCGCATAAAATCAAACTCTGTCAGATCTGCAGCGCCATCCCTGTTGCGTTTGTCAAAACATCTACCGGCTATGGCTATACGAAAGGGGACGATGGCAAATTCTCCACGAAGGGCGCAACGGTGGACGACTGCAAACTAATGCTGGCTCATGTAGCACCAGGGGTGCAAGTGAAAGCCGCAGGCGGCATCCGAAGCCTGGATGAATTGATGACCATGAAAGCCCTGGGCGTTACCCGTATTGGTGCCACTGCAACTGCCGCCATCATCGAAGAAGCCAAAAGACGGAATGGACAGGCTAGCAAAACGACAGCAGGCGGGGACCCTTCGGGGTATTAATCAATTGGCTGATTGGCTGATTGGCTAATTGGCTGATTGGCTAATTGACTGGTGCCAGATCCCTGGGAGTAATTCAGGCTTAACGAATGAGCCAATGAGTTAACGAGCTCACTAGCTAATTAAAATAATGAATTCTTGCTCCAAAGCTGGTGAATGTTTGTATAAAGCATCGATAAACGCCTTGCCATGCTGCGCATAATAGGGCATAAAATTATCAACCCTTTCCTGCAGGCTTCCATTGGGGAATAGTTGGGCCTTGATTTTTAGCAACTGGTTTCGCTGGTTATCAAACTTCCTTTTTTCGGCGCGCAGCAACTTTTTGCCGGCTTCTTTGAGTTGTTTCTGAAACCGGGCGTGAATGGCTTCCACATGGGGCAACAGCGTTTGGTCGACTGCCGCTGCTTTTTTCTTCAAACCACTGAGTAATTGGTCCGCCGCTGTTGATTCCTCGGTCACATCCAATGTATTGGCACTATGTGCCGCCACATATTTATTCATCAACTCAAACTCCGGGAGGAACAGGTCCTCCATTTTGAATCCAAAAGATGCAAGCCTGGAATCCTGTGCTTTTCCGCCTACGAGGAAACTGTTTCTCAGCACCAATACCGGGAACGGAACCTGGTAATGATCGAACATGCCTTTCATTTCGAGCCAGTACGCCACTTCCGCGCCGCCCCCAATGAAGGCAACATTGGGCAGGATGGTTTCCTGGTAAAGTGCCCGGAGCACTACGTTGGGACTAAAGCGTTCCGGATGGGCTGCAAGCTCATTCTTTATTTCCTCCTGGGTAAAACGAAGATCGGTATGCTCCACTTTGAACAGGCCCGCATCTTCTACAATACGTTCACGCAGTCCTTCATTCAGGTAAAAAAGATTGATCTCGCGCGGGTTGACCTGCACTTTATATGTGGACTGAAGTGCCTCTCCGGATTCATTCACCAGGGCATGGGGGACATGCGAGAACAGGTCCTCTATAAATACCATCTCCATCTTCCTCTTAAGACGGGGATCATCGGCCACCAGTACCAGCAGGCCATAGGAAGCAAAAAGATGATTGACCAAACGGAAAGTGGCTGATGCTATGTCTGTGCCCTCCCGGTAACTGTCACGGAGGATCGATATCAGTTCCTGGCCATAGGGCTGTACGCCGAGCTGACCTTCCAGTTGGGCGATCAATTGAAGGAGGGCCTTGTCTACCTTCATCCGACCAACAGCACCCTGCTGTTTGGTTTTCCATTCCATCTTCACCCCGTCCACCTTCACCTGGCCCAGTTCTTCCAGGTCATTGTCTTCACTGCCCATATAATACACAGGCACAAACTGATAACCTGGAAGTTTATCCTCCAGGAAAGACGCCAGCCTGACGGCATGGAGTATCTTATAAACGAAGTACAGGTAACCGGTAAAAATATTGGGCTGGTGCGCCGTGCAAATGGTAAATGTGTTTGGAGATGCCAGTTGCCGGATATGCTCTTGCTGGAGTTCGGTTGCAGAATCGCCGTACAGCCCGGAAAACACTTCACAGATCAGGGTCCGGTCAGTATCAAATGCCTTTCGCTCAGCGAGCGCGGATCTGATCCCTTCCACATTCGGGGGATGGCTGTAAAATGAACGCACCGCTTCGCCGCTGTTCAGGTAATCCACTACCAGGCCGGAGAATAACCCGGTGCGCTCGTATGGCATGAATCGTGAAGTACAATCCAACTGAATAGGTTTGTTATAGACGTTATTAAACAAGCTCTCCTTCGAGATCAAAATCGTAGGCTTTCGTGATCTTCACCTGCACAAAATCGCCGGGCTTCAGCGTACGGGATGAATGCACGATCACTTCATTGTCCACTTCCACCGAGTCAAATTCAGTGCGCCCCAGGTATCTGCCAGCTTCCTTTTTATCGATGAGCACTTTGAATTCCCGGCCAAGCTTTTCCTGGTTCTTTTCGTAACTTATCTCCTGCTGCACTTCCATTACCTCCCGGGCCCTTTCTTCTTTCACTTCCTGTGGAACATTATCCTCCACATCATAGGCAGAGGTACCTTCTTCATGGGAGTAGGTAAAAATACCTACCCTGTCGAACCGGTGCTGCTGCAGGAATCCCTTGAGTTCTTCCACATCGTCTTCCGTTTCTCCGGGAAAACCTGCAATCAGCGTAGTTCTCAGGCATATATCAGGTATGCGCTCCCGAATCTCGGAAATCAGGACATTCATTTCTTCGCGGGTGATCTGCCTTTTCATTGCCTTGAGCATGTTATCAGCAGCATGCTGTAAAGGCATATCGAGGTAATTGCAAATATTATCCCGTTCACGGATCACGTCGATGATCTCTATCGGGAATTTGGAAGGATATGCATAGTGGAGCCGAATCCATTCCAGGCCCTCCACGTCTGCCAATGCATGCAACAGGCGGGGCAGGTCCCTTTTCTTATACAGGTCAAGGCCGTAATAAGTGAGTTCCTGCGCGATGAGCATGATTTCTTTTACACCACGCTTCACCAGCATTTTAGCTTCCGCCACCAGTTCCTCAATCGGCTTGCTTACGTGTTTGCCGCGCATCAGCGGAATGGCACAAAAAGAACAGGTGCGGTTGCAGCCCTCACTGATCTTCATATATGCATAATGGGACGGCGTGCTGAGCAGGCGCTCCCCTACCAACTCTGATTTATAATCCGCTTCGAACCGCTTCAGGATCTGTGGGAGTTCCATGGTACCGAAAAAAGCATCCACTTCGGGGATTTCAGCTTCAAGGTTGTTTTTATAGCGTTCGCTGAGGCAACCGGTCACGTAGACTTTGTCCAGTTTGCCCTTCTTCTTCAGCTCAACCTGTTCCAGGATGGTATTAACTGATTCTTCCTTGGCCTTATCGATGAAGCCGCAAGTATTGACAATAACAATATTGTGGTCCTTCTTGCGATTCTCATGGACCACGTCGATATCATTGGCCAGCAACTGGCCACTCAGCACCTCGCTATCCACCAGGTTCTTGCTGCAACCCAGGGTGATGATGTTGACCTTGTCTTTTTTTAATGTCCTTGTCTTCATAAATGCCTTGCGAAGATAGACAATGTATGTCCAATATCATGGTCGCCCTGCCCTTTAACTTATCGTTTATGGTGAACGGTTCCAAGAGGAACGAGGCTGTTTCGCGTGTTCATCCTCCGTGTTGTTTCATTAACTTTCAGTCAAATTCTGTTTATGCCCCGGCTTTTGCTGATCCTCCTGATTGTTTTTCCCTTTTCAATGGATGCTATGTCACAGTCACTCATCGTAGGCTCCTTCAATATCCGTTACGATAATCCAAGGGATACCGGAAATTTATGGGTTGCCCGTTCACCCATTTGCGCTTCGCTGATCCGTTTCCATGGGTTTGACATACTGGGAACGCAGGAAGGCCTAAAGCACCAGTTGGACGACCTGCAGCGTCAACTCCCGGAGTATACCTATTTCGGGATCGGCAGGGATGACGGGAAGGATAAAGGGGAGCATTCGGCCATCTTTATACGTAAGGACCGCTTCAAAGTACTGGACCAGGGTAATTTTTGGCTGTCGCAATCCCCGGAGAAGCCCGGACCGGGATGGGATGCGAACCTGAACAGGATTTGCACCTGGCTTAAACTGGAGGATAAAAAGCTGCGGAAGACATTTTTCGTATTTAATGTGCATTATGACCACCAGGGGGTTGAGGCCCGAAAAGAAAGCAGCAAGCTGATGCTGGAGAAGATAGAGGCAATAGCAGGAAAGCAGGATGTGGTTCTGATGGGGGATTTCAATGGCAATCACCAGAGTGAATGGTACTTGTTGCTGAAGAACAGTGGGGTCTTGAGGGATGCTTTATTTGAGACCGATAATGCGTACAGGAATTCGGGGAGCTTCAACAGTTTCCAGCCCAACAATCCATCCAGGGACGTGATAGACCACATATTCATCAGCCGTCGGTTCAAGGTAAAACGGTACGGGATCCTGACCGATACCTACCATGGGAAATTCCCTTCAGATCATTATCCGGTATTATCTGAACTGACATACTAACATTCCCACATTCATCACATTCCCTTGAATATGCTATCCACAAACTCATGTTTGTTGAACACCAGCAGGTCTTCCATCTTTTCGCCCACGCCAACAAATTTGACGGGGATAGCGAATTGGCTGGCGATGGCGAGTACCACCCCGCCTTTCGCGGTACCGTCGAGCTTGGTGATGGCCAGTGCGGTCACATCTGTGGCCGCGGTGAAATGTTTGGCCTGCTCAAGGGCATTCTGACCGGTAGAACCATCCAATACCAGGAGCACTTCATGCGGTGCGTCTGGGATCACCTTCTGGATCACGCGACGTATCTTACCGAGTTCATCCATGAGATGGGCCTTGTTGTGCAGCCTGCCTGCCGTATCAATGATCACCACATCTGAACCCCGGGCGACAGCGCTGTTG
Organism: Chitinophagaceae bacterium; assembly: GCA_040404045.1. Lineage (GTDB taxonomy): Bacteria > Bacteroidota > Bacteroidia > Chitinophagales > Chitinophagaceae > Pollutibacter. Next base: position 10,142 of record JBBAJN010000060.1, on the reverse strand, counting down.
ACGGAATCGAATGCGACGGATGCGGGATCACTACCCATATCTTTCTTGACAATAGGCACTCCGGCACGTTCACTCCAGATCGTCAACTGGTCTACGGCAGCCGCGCGGAACGTGTCAGCGGCACCAAGAAGAACGGATTTCCCGGCAAGCCGGAAGTTGTTGGCGAGTTTGCCAATGGTGGTTGTTTTGCCAACTCCGTTGACGCCAACCACCAGGATTACGTAGGGCCTGGTTCCTTGCGGCGTGGAAAAATCCCGATAGGATTGTTCCTTGGCATCCACCAGCATTGACTCGACCTCTTCTTTAAGTATCTGATTCAGCTCGCTGGTATTCAAATATTTATCTCTGGCAACACGCTGCTCAATCTTCTCAATGATCTTAACCGTAGTATCAATGCCCACGTCTGCACTGACCAGCGCGTCCTCGAGGTTATCAAGCACTTCTTCGTCTACGGTGCTTTTCCCGGCAACGGCTTTTGAGATGCGGGAGAAGATATTTTCCCGGGTTTTCTCCAAGCCTTCATCGAGGCTTTGTTTTTCCTTCTTGCCAAATAACTTATCGAATAATCCCATAGCTGTAAAATTATAGATAGAGATCGTACCGCATCAGGAAATCCTGGTGAATTTCATTGCCCAGGCGGAATTCAGTTGTTTCATACACTACGAAGCCGGCACGTTGGTAAAATCTGATCGCTTTATTATTCTGCTGCCAAACCTGCAGCCAAATGGTCTGGTAACGCTCCTCCCTGGCCACAGACTTGATCTTTTCCATGAGCGACTTCCCGGCATGGTAGCCCTGGTATTCTTTCAGGATATAGATCCGCTGTACTTCCAGGGCCCTTATCCCTTCCAGCGTCTTTGCATGCCTGTCGTCCCGCAACTTGGTGAACCCCACCGGTTCGCCGTCCAAATAGGCGATAAAGAAACGCGCATGCTCATTGGACAATTCGCTGGTGACAACCTCCTCAGAAAAAGACTCCCGCAAATAGATCTCCATATTCTGGGGATCATTGTGCTCGCCATAGGTCTCTACAAAGGTCTTTTTTGCCAGACCCAGGATAACGCCTGCATGCCCGGGCCCTGCCTTTTCTATTGTAATGGGTTTCTCCATAATGCCGCAAAGGGTGGTAAAAATAACAAAAGCTGTCCTGGGTTTCAGAACAGCTTCCGGTCAATGCGAATATTTTGAATTATTTCTGGGCCAGGAAATCCTTGATCTTATCCTTATGGACGATCGCCTCCTTGAAAGTGTATGCACCAGATTTAGGACTGCGGAACGCCCTGATCACCTTGGTGTAATTCTTTGCTTCGGCAGAAGCCTTGGCATCCTTGATCTTTGCGTTTTTTGAAGCTGCTTTTGCCATGACTATTTAATTTCCTTGTGAATAGTATATTTTTTCAGGATCGGGTTGTACTTCTTCAGTTCGAGACGCTCAGGCGTATTCTTCTTATTCTTGGTGCTGATATAACGGCTGGTCCCTGGAAGGCCGGTAGTTTTATGCTCCGTGCATTCCATGATCACCTGAACCCTGTTGCCTTTCTTTGCCATTGTCGGTCGTTTTTGAATTTAATTTAAATATGTGAGCCGTTAGCCCTCATTTCCTTAACCACGTTATACAAACCCCTCTTATTGATGGTTCTGATCGCGTCGGCAGACACTTTCAGCGTCACCCATTTGTCTTCCTCCGCCAGAAAAAACCGCTTTGTTTGCAGATTAGGCAGAAACCTCCTCTTCGTCTTAATATTTGAATGGGAAACGTAGTTTCCGCCTATGGGCCTTTTACCTGTGATCTGACATACTCTAGCCATTATCTGAAATTTTGGGAGTGCAAAGGTCAGCAATTCCTTACAAATTTCAAAAAGAATTTGCACTTATTATCTGACTAATTTTCCGGAACTGCTGAATTAACAGCCATTTATGCCCGTTTAGATCGAAATCATCGACAAATATCTCCCCTTTCTGCCCAAAGACCTGCGGACTGAATTTTCCGGGTTTGCAGACTGTGCCAGCTTTCCCAAAGGTACGCCTTTGCTGCACGAAGGCCAATATATCAAGGTAATCCCCGTGGTTTTGGAGGGCCTGGTCAGGGTATTTACCCAGGTGGAGGACACAATCAGAGCGGGACATAGAGATCCTCTAAAAAAGTTTTGGATTGGTGACTGAGGTCACCGGATTCGTTCTTAGACCAGGGTAATTTTGCTATATAAAACATACAAAATTGAAAAAGAACGTAGGAAACGCCGACAAGATGATCAGAATCCTCATTGCAGCCGTTGCAGCCCTTTTGTTTTTCACCAATGTGGTCACCGGTACAGCAGGACTGATCCTGCTCGCCGTTGGCGGCATACTTCTTGTAACCTCCCTAATCAGTTTTTGCCCGCTGTATGCCATGCTGGGCATAAACTCCTGCCCCAGAAAGGCCTAATTAAAAACGACTATCATGGGAAAATTCCAGGATTTAATCAATGACGAAAAGCCCCTGTTGGTTGATTTCCATGCAGAATGGTGCGGGCCATGCAAAACCATGGCGCCCGAACTGAAAAAGCTGGTTGACAAAGAAGGTGACAAGATCCGGGTGATCAAGGTGGACGTGGACAAAAATCCGCAAGCAGCTGCGGCTTACCAGGTAAACAGCGTGCCTACCCTTATCCTGTTTCAAAAGGGCAATCTGCTCTGGCGGCAAAGCGGGGCCATGTCTGCCTCCCAGTTATCCGGGATCCTCAACAGGTTCCTCCAATAATGACTATATAGACCCAATGAAGATCTAATCTCGCCATCTTCGCCCGATCTCACCATGCAAGTTGTCCACTCACCTCGGGTACAATTCTACCCGAGGTCGCAACCCAGGTAAAAACAGATTGCAGTTTCTCTTCTGAAAGGCCCGATTGTACATCCCACCCAGCCAGGAAACTATCCAACTCATGTCCCTTGCCCTCCTGTTGGATGATAGAGGCCGTGTAACGGTCTGCCTTCGCATACCCATCGACATAACCAAAAACATCACCAAACAAAGGATGAATAAAGGATGAGGCATGTTACCGGATTAAGATGGATACAAATTTGTATTTTCGCACCTCATTCAACTTATAAACAATTGTTATGGCATACGACGTAATTGTTCTGGGAAGTGGCCCTGGTGGATATCCAGCCGCGATCAGGGCTTCTCAACTGGGACTAAAAGTGGCAATAGTAGAAAAGGAAAGTCTGGGTGGTGTTTGTTTAAACTGGGGTTGTATACCCACCAAAGCGCTGTTGAAAAGCGCCCAGATTTATGATTACCTGAAACATAGTGCAGACTATGGCATCAACAGCACGGGTGTGTCGCACGATTTTGGCGCTGTAGTAAAAAGAAGCCGTGGAGTTGCAGATAAAATGAGTAAGGGCGTCCAGTTCCTGATGAAGAAGAACAAGATCGACGTCATTATGGGCTTTGGCAAAGTGGCCGGAAAAGGCAAACTGGAAGTCACGGGCGCGGGTGGGACAAAGCAGGTTGTTGAAGCAAAATATATCGTCATCGCCACCGGTGCCAGGAGCAGGCAACTGCCCGCAATGCCCATCGATGGAAAAAAGATCATTGGCTACCGTGAAGCCATGGTGTTGCCGGAGCAGCCCAAATCCATGATCGTGGTAGGTAGCGGAGCCATTGGTGTGGAATTCGCTGACTTCTACAACAGCATGGGCACGAAAGTGACCGTAATCGAATTCATGCCCCGTATCGTTCCCGTAGAAGACGAGGACATCAGCAAGGAATTGGAAAAACAATTGAAGCGCAAAGGAATCAACATCATGACCTCCGCCGAGGTTACCAAAACAGATGTAACAGGTGCGGGCGTAAAAGCCACTGTAAAAACCGCCTCTGGCGAATCAGTACTTGAAGCCGATATCCTGCTAAGCGCTGTAGGCATTCAATCAAACCTGGAAAATATTGGCCTCGAAGAAAATGGCATTAAAACGGAAAAGGGCAAAGTTGTAGTTGACAAATACGGACAGACCAGCGTGGCTGGCATCTTCGCCATTGGCGACTGCGCACCTGGACAAGCGCTGGCACATGTGGCCAGCAAGGAAGGCATCAATACGGCAGAGTACATTGCCTATCTCGAAAAGAAAAGCCATCACCAGCCCGATGCCATCGACTATAACAATGTGCCCGGATGCACCTATTGCTCTCCTGAAGTTGCCTCAGTGGGCTTCACCGAAAAAGCGGCCAAAGATGCGGGTTATGAGATCAAAGTTGGCAAGTTTCCGTTTATGGCCAGTGGAAAAGCCAGCGCTTCCGGTGCCACTGAAGGCTTTGTAAAAGTGATCTTCGATGCGAAGTATGGCGAGTTCCTTGGCGCTCATATGATTGGCCAGGGCGTCACCGAGCTGATCGCTGAAGTGGTAACGGCAAGAAAGCTGGAAACCACCCACCACGAGATCCTGAACGCGATCCACCCCCACCCCACATTGAGTGAGGCGGTGAAAGAAGCAGCAGCTGCAGCTTATGGCGAAGCGATCGACATTTAAGCCTGGTTGAACTTATATTATAAAGGCCGCCCCGAATGGAGCGGCCTTTACTTTTTTTATACGGACTTTGTAATAATCATTGCTTCCCGAACACCTGCTTCAAGATGTCGGATGTTCTGGCAACCGGGTCGAGACGGATCTTTTCTTCTTCCTTTGCCAATTGAAAGAAGATACCTGAAAGGGCTTTCTCTGTTACGTATGCGGAAAGATCTGGGTTGATCTTTTCCCTGCTCACCTTATTATAGCTGGTGAATACCGTATTCCAGTATTTAGTGGCATCCACCTTTTGGAGGGATTCATTGATCACGGGCCGGAAAGCTTCAGTCAGCTGGGATGTAGTTTTAGATTGCAGGTAAGACGTGGCAGCATTATTGCCTCCTTTCAGGATCCCCATGGCATCCTGAATACTCATCTCCTTAACAGCTTTCACGAAAATGGGCGTGGCTGATTTAGCAGCGTCTTCTGCGGCGCGGTTCATCGTCTTTACAGCATCGTCCACCTGCCGTCCAAGGCCCAGCGACCGCAGTGTGTTCTCCACTTTTCTTGCCTCTTCAGGCATGAGGATCTTTACCGCTGCATTACCAAAAAAGCCATCGGCTGCAGAAAGTGTTTTTGTGCCCCGCTCAGCCCCCACCGCCAGGGCTTCTTTTAATCCGGCTGCGATCTGGTCTGTGGTCAGCGAGCCTCCCGCCGATTTCTTGATCAATCGGTCCAATGGATTTTTGATCTTGATACCGCCGATTGAATCCCGGGTAGTTTGTGCCATGATAAGGGTGGAAAATGAAATCAGCGACACCGTTAACAGTAATATTCTTTTCATGTTAGAGATCGGTTTAGACAAATCTATTCTCTAAAACGTAAAGGGCAGGTTAATGTTATCATTAAACCTGCCCCATTTATCCCTACCAGAACAAATATTATTGCTTTATAAACCTTATCACTTGCTTGCCAGCGTCTTCGCCGATTCTCACGAAGTAAATTCCGCGACGGAAAGAAGAAATATTCAGGCTGAAATTGTTTGAAGAAACCAAACCCGATTGAACTACCCTGCCATCAGCAGAATGGATACTGAAGGTACTGCCGGTAATGCTCCGCTCATGCTCTGAAGATATCGTGATCCTGTCAGTTGCAGGGTTAGGGAACAGTTTTGCTGACGGCGCGGCTACCCCTTGGGCTGGCACAGAAACCACAACGTTGTTCGAAGCCGCAGTAGGCGGAGCGACCACGTATGGCTCACCCAGTGCCTTGGACGACAGGATGGATTTTCTCATGCCCCCGGCATCGAATAGCGAGCGCATCCTTTTAACCTGGCCCTGTGTGAACATCATCATGCTTGCATCATTGGTGAAGTCCATGAAATTCATGAACATATCTCCGTGAGGATTTGCAGCAGAACAGCCTGTTCCAATTCGTGGGAAAGCAGGACTACCCTGATTATATGTTCTTTGCTGTGGCGTATCATCGACTTCATCAGAACCACACTCTCGATCCCCCCAAAGGTGTTTCAGATTCAGCCAGTGACCTACTTCATGAACCGCTGTTCTTCCCAACCCAAAACTACCAGCGCCCGTAGCTCCAAAAATGCTCATCTTGATCACCACGCCGTCTTTATCAGCGGGTGAACCTGGAGCTGAGGCATAACCCAGCAAACCGGGGATCATGTTACAAACCCAGATGTTCAGATAGCTGCCTGGATCCCAGGGAGCAACACCGCCAAAAGCAGGGTCTTTAACTTTATCATCATTGGTCCACATCTCGCGTGCAGATTTTGTGCGGGTGATCCCTGTAGTCGCTCTCCCACCCGGATCCACTTTGGCAAGAACAAACCGGATGTTTGCAACACCGGCAACTTTCCGGAATACTGCAGGCACCTTATTGATGTCTGCATTTTCACCATTAAAGTTTGTATTCAACGCGTTGATCTGGGAAAGGATCTGCCCATCGCTGATATTTGAAGATGCTGAGTGCAAAACATGGACAACAACAGGAATTGTAATCACATTTGCTTCAGAACTGTATCCGTTAGAAGACTGGGTAAATCCAGAATGGCAAAACAATGCCAGCAAAAAGGTAGCAAAAAGTCTCATTCGTTTTAGATTTCAGGGGTTCGAATGGCTTTCTTAGACAACAGTGGATTATGACCTTCAACAGGATTGGATTAAATCATATAATAAACAGGCCAGCTGGCCCGGTCAACACGACTGGCAGTGGACTCACGTTTCAACAGGA
>JBBAJN010000060.1:0-3307 GCA_040404045.1 Chitinophagaceae bacterium | reverse complement strand
CTGGCCCGGTCAACACGACTGGCAGTGGACTCACGTTTCAACAGGATTGGATTAAATGATATAAGCAGACAGGCCATCTGGCCATAAGTTTTACAGAAGCGCAAGTGCCCGGAGAGCATCAAGCCCGAGATGTTAATCTTAGAAACGGATTGGAGGATAGATTAAAAAGACGCCTTCTGTAAATAATCGGATGTTGCGGAGAAATGTTCCGGTTAACAGAGGTGTGGTATCGCAAAACAACAAAATATATTGCATTATTCAAAGCGTTTCAGGCCCATTTTAACCTTTGTCGTTAGCTACATCACTTTCTATTCTCTACATTTGATCAATAATTGATTGATAAAAAGAACATTAAGTTCAGACCAGCGATCCCTTATGTGTAAAAGATTCTTTTTTATTTTCTGCTTTGCGGTCATTTTTTCCTGCAATTCCGGCTCTGACAGCAATACAACCCCGTCTGAGCCGATTGCCGCTGCAGTTCCAGAAGCACCGATGATCCCCTACACTATCGTAAACGCACATCCCCATGATACTGCTGCCTTTACGCAGGGCCTTGAGTTTTACAAAGGCACCCTGTATGAGAGCACGGGCCTTGAGGGAAGATCCACGCTCAGAAAAGTGGATGTCAAATCCGGCGTACCTGGGGAACTTAAGAAGCTGGATCCCAAACTCTTTGGAGAAGGCATCACGGTGCTCAACGACACCCTTTATCAGTTAACCTGGCAGAACCACAAGGTACTCATCTACGATCCGGCTTCCCTCAAACCCCTCGGGGAATTGAGTTGGAGCAATGACGGATGGGGCATCACCAATGATGGAAAATCCCTTTACCTGACGGACGGGTCCGACAAGATCTATGTTGTAAAGCCGGGTACATTGAAACTGGAGCGGGTGATCTCGGTAAGCGACCACCTGGGGCCTGTCAACAACCTGAATGAATTAGAATACGTGAATGGCAGCATCTATGCCAACCGGCTGGACTATGAATATGTGATACGCATCAACCCTGCCAATGGGTATGTAACAGGGAAAATGAACTTCGCCGATGTACTTAAGAAGTACAGCAAAATGGATCTTTCGTACCTGACAGCCAATCCCCACGGCGCCGTCCTGAACGGGATCGCTTGGGACGCAGAGAAAAAGAAGATGTTCATCACTGGAAAGCTATGGCCCCTGATGTTTGAAGTTCAACTGGAGCCCTGATTTTTTTTGCCACATTGCCTATCTTTGACCGCATACATTTAACTGCTTAAATAATACGCTGATGAGCCTTGTTGATTCGTTTGAGAAGATCCCAGTCCAGATATTTGACAATGATAAGACCGCTTCGGCCCATGTGGCCCGTGAGATCTCGGACCTGATCAGGCAAAAACAAAAAGAAGGTAAGACCTTAGTACTCGGCCTTGCTACCGGCTCAACTCCTAAAACCCTGTATAAGGAACTGGTCAACTTGCACAGAAATGAAGGGCTGAGCTTCAGGAATGTAATCACTTTCAACCTTGATGAGTACTTCCCAATTGAACCGGATGCTTTGCAGAGTTATCACCGGTTCATGAATGTTCATCTGTTCGATCACATCGATATTGACAAGGCTAACACCCATGTTCCCGATGGCACCATCGAGAAAAACGATGTGCGTGCATATGCAACGGACTATGAACGAAAAATTGAACAGGCCGGCGGCATCGACTACCAGGTATTGGGAATAGGTCTTAATGGACATATCGGATTCAACGAGCCAGGATCTGGACGACAGTCAGGCACACGTCTCGTTGCGCTTGATAATACTACCAGACTGGCAAATGCTTATGAATTTTCAAGCATCGCGCAAGTTCCGCGGTTAGCCATAACCGTTGGGATAAATACCATTCTGAAAGCTAAGAAGATTGCCCTTCTTGCCTGGGGACTTCATAAGGCGCCGGTAATCCGCGCTTCCGTGGAAGGCACTATTACCGACCATGTACCTGCCTCCTTCCTCCAGGAACACAACAACTGCACATTCTTTTTGGACGAAGGGGCTGCACAGGAGCTCACACGATACAAGTCTCCCTGGCTTACGGGTGAGATTGAGTGGACCGAAAAGCAGATCCGTAAAGCGGTCTGCAGCATGGCACTCGAATTGGGAAAGCCTATTCTGATGCTTACCAGCAATGATTATAACAACTATGGACTGAGCGATCTGATGGTCAAATACGGCTCGGCATATGATATTAACCTGAGGGTATTTAACGGGATGCGAGATACCATAACAGGCTGGCCCGGCGGAAAGTATTCCGAAATTGTTCCCCGGCATCCTGAACGAAAGGATCCCAAATCTAAAAGGGTGATCATCTTCTCCCCCCACCCTGATGACGATATCATTTCAATGGGTGGAACCTTTATCAGGCTACATGAGCAGGGCCATGATGTACACATAGGTTACCAGTGCTCGGGCAACATCGCCGTGAGTGACGAATTCGTGATGCGGCAGATTGATTTTGCTGTTGAGTTCGATTCTATTTTCGGCATCGACAAAAGCCGCGCCAACAGTATTTGGAAAGATGCCGGCGCCTTTATTGAGACAAAGAAATCGAACCAGAAAGATACCGAAGAAATCAGGGCCATTAAGGGACTGATACGCCGCACTGAGGCCAGGGCAACTTGTCGATATGTGGGAATCAAGGATGAGAACATTCATTTCATGAATCTGCCTTTCTATGAGACAGGACTGATTGAGAAAAATCCTCCCGGTGAAGCGGATATCCGGCAAACCATGGAATTGATCCGCGAGGTAAAACCGCACCAGATCTTTGCTGCCGGTGATTTTGCAGACCCCCATGGTACGCATAAAGTTTGCTTCGACATCCTGTTTGAGGCCCTGAGAAGGCTGAAAGCCGCCAAGGACGAATCAGTCAGCGAATGCTGGCTTTGGCTATACCGTGGTGCCTGGGCAGAGTGGGATTTATGGGATGTCGACATGGCGATACCCATGAGCCCGGACCAGGTAATTCAAAAAAGGAATGGCATCTTCATCCACCAGTCTCAGAAAGACGGCGTGGTATTCCAGGGAAGCGACAGCCGTGAATTCTGGCAACGTGCCGAAGAGCGCAATGCAGGCACGGCAGAGATGTACGACAGGCTTGGCCTTCCCAAATATGCGGCGCTGGAAGCTTTCGTTAGGTGGGAATATTAAACAATTGGCTGATTGGCTAATTAACTAATTGGAATGCTGCCAGCACTTCCCGTTCTTGCTACTGGTCATCCTTGAGCAGCGGCCGCCATCCTTGGTTCTCGCGCTACATTGTTTCCCGTCGGTATTGGGTTTTGT
>JBBAJN010000059.1:0-16973 GCA_040404045.1 Chitinophagaceae bacterium | reverse complement strand
TCAAACGGAACAGCCGAAAACTGGTCACCATTTCTACCTAACGGTATAGGGGGTGTGTTGAAGGGCGTATCGGCCGTGTTCTTCGCTTACATCGGATTTGATGCCATCTCGACAACCGCGGAAGAATGTTCAAACCCGCAACGCGACCTGCCAAGGGGTATGATCTATTCATTGATCATATGCACGGTGATCTACGTGGTGATCGCCCTGGTGATCACGGGTATGGTCAACTATTCCGAGTTTGACGGGGTGACCGATCCCCTGGCCTACGTGTTTGAAAAGATCAATATGCAGAAAGTGGGTTTTGTCATATCCGTAAGCGCCGTTGTTGCAGCAACCAGTGTGTTGTTGGTATTTCAACTGGGGCAGCCCAGGATCTGGATGGCCATGAGCAGGGACGGTTTGTTGCCTTCGTCTTTTGGAAAGATCAACCGCAAATACCGAACCCCCGGATTTTCAACCATCGTTTCCGGTATCCTTGTTGGGGGCCTCGTATTGTTCGTGGATGATAAGCTTATGACCGACCTGACAAGCATTGGAACATTGTTTGCCTTTGCGCTTGTGAGCGGGGGAGTGCTGCTGCTGCCCTTTAAGAAAAAAGAAGCCGGTAAGTTCCAGTTGCCCTATATAAATGGTAAATGGATCCTGCCGGTCATTTATGTGGTGTTTGCTGTTTCCACTATTGGCCGTTTAAGAGATGCCTTTACACATATAGGCACGGAATCGTACCAGGAGATCCTGTTCATTGTATTTTTTATACTTGCCGGAATCCTTTCAGTGATGACTTTTCTTCGTAACTATTCGCTGATACCCGTATTGGGTGTGGTGTGCTGCCTTTACCTGATGATCGAGATCCCGGCTAAAAGCTGGCTCGTATTTTTTGCATGGATGGGATTGGGGCTTTCGATCTATTATTTTTACGGGTACCGGAGAAGCCGGCTTGCAGTAAATAGTGGTGCATGAAATTTCAGCAGGGAGATAAAGTGATCCTGTTGCATTCGGGAGAAGAAGCGGAGATCGTTGATTTCATCAACAGGGAGATGGCCATGGTGGACGTGAATGGTGTGAAGTTTCCGGTTTACCTTGATCAGATTGATTTTCCCTATTTCAAGCGGTTCACGGCAAAGCCTGAAGCCCAGCCAAAGAAGAAAATCTATATCGATGAAGTGAGGAAAGAGAAGACTTCGCCCCTGGCCGCATACAAGGTGGGGGAAGGCGTGTGGCTTTCATTTTTACCGGTGTACGACAAGGATGTGTTTGACGATGACATTGTAGAATACTTCAGGCTTTATCTGGTCAACCAGACCAGTATGCACCTCAATTTTTTATACAGGCTGCGTTTAGCGGGAGAAGTGGATTTTGAGTTGAAGAACGATATCCATCCGCTTTCCGATTTTTACCTGCATGATGTACCCTTTGAAGCATTGAATGATTCTCCCAGATACGATTTTGAATTCAGCCTGAAGAATCCGGATAAAAAGAAAGCCGGACACGTGGAAGCCAGCTTGAAGGTGAAAGCCAAACAGGTTTTTGCCCGAATCGAAGAAAGCCGGATGAAACAGGAGGCCAGTTTTTCCTATATTTTGTTGGAACATTATCCGGACAGGCCAGATGAGGAAAAAGCGGATCTTAAAAAATTATCTGATGCAGGCTATAAGATTTACGAAGGCGGAAAGATCCACAAACAGCACCTTGAACCAGCGAGGTCCGTATTAGACCTTCACATTGAAAAACTGGTAGACGATCCCAGGGGAATCAGTAAACAGGAGATGATCGACCTGCAGTTGAAGACTTTCGAGAAGTATTATGAACTGGCACTGTTGCATCACCTTCACCAGATGATTGTGATCCATGGTGTTGGAACAGGCAGGCTGAGGGATGAGATACATGACATCCTGAGGTTGAAAAAAGAAGTCAAATTTTTTGTCAACCAATTCCATCCTTTATATGGATTCGGCGCTACCGAAATCTATTTCAAATAAAAACCTGCAAACACTGTAAGCCGGATCCTGTACTCCTGGGAGTGGTTATCATTTATCTGCCCAACCGGTTACCCGGAAGGGTCAATCTGCCTACCCTGTAACGCATTCCTTTTGGGAAACATGGGCGAGCCACCCTTACCGTTACTATACATGGCATTTCAGCGCCCAAGGTTTACCCACCATTCATGTTACCATGAAGAGTTGTGGGCTCTTACCCCACATTTTCACCATCACCATTTGGCTGGGTAGGGGACCGAAGCCCTCAAACCAACCAAGTGGCTGTTATTTTCTGTGGCACTATCTGTTTCCGTAAACGGAACCCGGCTATTCACCGGTGAGCCGCTCTATGCTGTCCAGACTTTCCTCACCCTTTTCAGGGAGCGATAACCCGTGTTTGCAGGTTTACAAATTTAAATGAAAAAGCCGGCGATTTAACGCCGGCTTTCCAAAAACAAACCAACTGACTGCTAATCATTAATTATTTGAGGCCAGTTTAACCTGGAATTCATCATGCATGTTACGGACGATCTCAAGGTCCGCCCTGGCAAAGCTGTCGTTACCAGGCAATGTGATGTTCTCTGCGTTGAACATGTTGTCCAACTGCTCATCAGCGATTACTACATTGGCCGATTGTGTGATTCCCGCTTCCTCAGCCGTAAAGAGATCATTCACATCCATGTCCGCGCTGTATGCAAATGCCACCGGGATGTTCTCTGCTGCGAATTCATTATTGATGTGCTCATCAGCCACAACATCCTTAGAAAGACCGATGGTGGTTTCGCTGATAAACAATGCGTTCATTTCCGCATCACCCGCTGTGAATAGTTTTGCAAATTTCTTCACCTTGCTTTCCTTCAGCGATTTGTAAAGATTGACGGTCATTTCACTATCAGCTGTCTTCACCATTTCCTTTGAAGGGAGGCTCAGCCATACTGATTTGGAATCATCCACTTTCTTTGCCGGTGTTTCGCAGCAGGAGTCCGTCGCCTTTACACCAGCCATGATCGAACCTGGATTCATCGCGAGTACGGCTAACATCAGAACTGAGGCAATTAGTTTTCTTAAGGCGTTCTGAAATTCATTTGTCTGTTTAAGTGTTCCTGCCTTTGGAGTCACTTGATTCATCTTGTGTTTCATTTTTTCTTTCTTGTTTCTTCTATCGTTCATTGATATATCAAAGATACATCAATTTTCTACTACTATGCAATGCCTAATACCATGTATGGTTAGGAATCGGGATGAATGGTCTGAAACCACTTTGTAGAACGAAAACCCCTTTGTAAATTCCCAACCGGGGTTGCAGTTATTTTGGATTGGTGATGCAAAGTTATGCTAAATCGACTAACTAACAAAGATCCCGTGTTAATAAATTTTAAATATTATTCAATCCAAGGGATTTTTATAACGCCAAGTCGCTAAAACTTATTGTTTTGATACCAAATATTGAATATTCTTCAAAGAACTGCTTGCTCTACTCGCCTATATATGACGCTTTAAAGCTCAATTTGTTACAAAAGAAAAGTTAAGGAACGGATTTCCTAAATGGGTGGTGAATAACGATGATGAAAAGCTGGTGGGGAAGGATTATGAGTTGGTCTGGGCCCAGTACGCCTTTTTGGAGCATTTCTAAAGACCTACTATAAGGTTTGTACCAGCTGATCCTTTTGGAACAGCCTGATCAGTAATTACTGAGTTCACGGGAGGTGAAAATAGTCGGACACCAGGGGCAAGCCCCCGCACCAGGTAAATGACGTTGCAGATAATTAATTGAGTTGCAAAGCGTTTAGATAAGATCCAAGGCCTTAGCCAGGAAACTAACCAGGGGAACAACCGTCAGGGAGGTCATCGAAGGAAGAAAAAGGTAAACAACGACACAAAGAGCGATAGAAGCAAAAAACATCAGCCAATAGAAACCCCTGGATTTGGTTGCCATGCAATAAAATTTTTGCGAAGATATAGCCTTCCGCTTGAATTCTAAAGAAAAGACATATAGCGTTTTAATTTCACGCAATAATGTGTATTTTCGACACTATTACTTGTTGGATTTTCCATGGCTTACTATATTTTTACAGCCCAAACCCTTCCTGCATGATCATTCGCTTTCTCCTGCGTTTTTCCACACGTCATGGACAATCGTTGCATATTAGTGGCAGTTTACCTCAATTAGGTTCAACAGAACCCGGCAAAGCTATGGAGATGCAATACCTGAACGATGAGTTTTGGGAGGCTACCATTGAACTTGATCCCACCGATCTGCCCGATGCGTTTATTTATAAATACATCCTACGTGAGGAACATGAAACCACCATGGAATGGGGGAACGACAGGGTAGTGGAATTACAGAGAATTACAGCCGGGGAAATAGAGTGCATTGATACATGGAACCACGCCGGGGATTATGAAAATGCGTTCTATACCACACCATTTAAGAAAGTGTTGCTGCCCATTTCCAAAACACCCGTCAAACCAAGGCCCTACCGGGGCAGTACTCACGTGTTCCAGGTGAAAGCTCCGCTGCTGCGCAAACACGAATGTCTTTGCATCATTGGCAGTATTCAACAGCTTGGCGCATGGAAAAGTGAAGACCCCTTGCTTTTGAATAAGGAAGGCGACTGGTGGGTACTCAAGGTCAACCTGTCTGATGCTGCATTCCCCATCGAGTATAAATATGGTGTCTTCGATGTGAAAGTGAAGAAATTTACTTCCTATGAAGCCGGTGATAACCGTGTGTTGAATACCATGCAAAGACCAGGCAAGGTGTTTATTATGCGTGACGGGTTTGCCAGGCTACCCAACGCAAACTGGAAAGGATCCGGGCTTGCTGTGCCGGTTTTCAGCCTTCGATCCGACAAAGGCTCGGGAGTAGGGGAATTCGCTGACATAAAATTACTGGTTGACTGGGCCAAGGCGACAGGTATGAAGATGATTCAAATCCTCCCGGTCAATGACACCACCTCTACCAATAGTTGGACGGATTCATATCCCTATTCAGCCATTTCCGCATTTGCACTTCACCCCATCTACCTGAACCTGGAAAAACTGGCCGGCAAGGAAAACGAGGGAACCATCAGGCCATTCAGGAAAAAACAGAAACAACTCAACGATCTGGTTGACCTCGATTATGAGGGAGTGATGAAATATAAACTGGAGGCGATCTGCCACTTGTACCAGTTACAAAAAGAACAGGTATTCGCGTCGGCCGCTTACCAGCATTTTTATGAGGAGAACCAAGACTGGCTGGTGCCTTATGCTGCATTTTGTTATTTGCGTGACAAGTATAATTCCGCCGATTTCAGTAAATGGAAAACCTTTGCTGAGTACAACAGCAATCAGATCAGTAAACTTTGCGCCGACTCCCAGAAGCATTTCGACGAGATCGGGAAACATTACTATACACAATATCACCTGCATCTCCAGTTGCAGGAAGCGCATGATTATGCAAATAAACATGGCATAGTAGTGAAGGGCGATATCCCTATCGGGATCAACCGCGAAAGTGTGGACGCATGGGTCCAACCCGCGCTGTATAATATGAATATGCAAGCAGGCGCCCCACCGGATGATTTCGCTGTAAAGGGCCAGAACTGGGGTTTTCCAACCTACAACTGGAACAGGATGAAAGAGGATGGATATGCGTGGTGGAAGAGAAGGTTCGAACAAATGAGCAGGTACTATGATGCTTTCAGGATCGATCATATCCTCGGATTTTTTCGCATCTGGTCAATCCCCGAACATGCCGTGGAAGGGATCATGGGCCATTTTGTGCCGTCTATTCCGATCAATATTTCTGAATTTCACCAGAAGAATATCTGGTACGAGCACAGCAGGTATTGCAAACCCTATATCAATGATTCCGTCCTTTGGGAAATGTTCGGGCCGGCAGAGAAAAAGGTGAAACCTTTCTTATATGAATCCGGCGACGGGCTTTATCAATTGAAGGAAGAATTCAATACCCAAAAGAAAATAGAAGACTACTTTAAAAAGCTTGAATCGCTCGAAGAGAACGAACGCCTGAAACTGGGTTTGTACGACCTCATCTCAAATGTTATCCTCTTTGAGGAACAGGAATCGCAGGGGCTGCAGTTCCACTTCAGGTTCAACATGCATACCACGTTGAGTTACCGTTACCTGGACCAACATACCCAGCAGCAGTTGAAAGAACTCTATGTTGATTATTTCTTCCGCCGCCAGGACGACTATTGGAAGAAAGAAGCCATGGAGAAATTGCCAGCGCTCAAAAGGGCAAGCGATATGCTCATCTGCGGAGAAGACCTTGGCCTGGTGCCATCTTGCGTTCCAGAAGTCATGAAGCAACTGGGTTTCCTGAGCCTGGAGATCCAACGGATGCCAAAAGACTCAAAAAAGGAATTCTTCCACCCCAATGACGCGCCTTATCTTTCTGTGGTAACCCCATCCACGCACGATATGAGTACGATACGTGGTTGGTGGGAAGAGGAAAGAAGCAAGACCCAGAAGTTTTTCAACAACGAACTTGGCCAATACGGTGAAGCACCCTATTATTGTGACGCCTGGATCGATCGGGCAATTGTACTGCAGCACCTGTACTCCCCCGCGATATGGGCTGTCTTCCAAATGCAGGACATACTCGGGATTGATGAGAAGTTAAGGAGGACAAATCCTCAAGAGGAAAGGATAAATATCCCTGCCAATCCGAAGCATTATTGGAGATACCGTATGCACCTTTCACTGGAAGAATTATTGCGCCAAAAGCCATTCACCAATGATCTCAGGCAACTGATCACTGCCAGCGGAAGAATATGAATATCCGGCATTTCTCCAAAGAACTTCCCTTCGTTTACCCGTTTACCATTTCCAGGGGAACCAAAACTCACCAGCCAACCTTCATCGTGGAAATGGAATGGAAAGGTCTGAAAGGTTACGGAGAGGCCCCTGCCATCACATACTATGATATCACTGTGGAGAAAATGGCGGCAGATCTGGAAGCAAAACGTCCGGTGCTCGAAAAATTCGCACTTACCGATCCGGAACGATACTGGCATTTTCTTCACCACCTCTTTCCCAAAAACCCGTTCCTGGTCTGTGCGCTTGACATGGCTGGGTGGGACCTCTGGGGTAAAATGCTCAGGAAACCGCTTTACCAAATGTGGAACCTTGACATGGCTAAAGCTCCAGTGACCGACTATACCATCGGGATCGACAAACCAGACCTCATGGTGAAAAAAATGCAGGAGAAGCCCTGGCCCGTATATAAGGTCAAAGTGGGATTTGATGGCGATATGGAACTCCTGGCGGAATTACGTAAGCAGACTTCTGCCCCCCTCAGGGTGGATGCAAACGCTGGCTGGACACTTGAGCAGGCCATCCAAAAACTTCCCGTCTTGAAAGATCTCAGGGTTGAAATGATTGAACAGCCCCTTGCTAAAGATGATTGGGAAGACATGGCCACCCTCTATAAAGTCTCCGACATCCCATTGTATGCCGATGAAAGCTGCGTCGCCGAGTCAGACGTTGAAAAATGTCAGGGCCATTTTCATGGCATAAATATCAAACTCACCAAATGCTCAGGGATCACGCCGGCACGGAGAATGATCAAAAAAGCCAGGACGCTGGGGCTGGGCGTGATGATCGGATGCATGAATGAGTCATCGATCGGCAGCGCCGCCATCGTTCACCTGTCGCCCCTTCTGGACTATTTGGACGCGGATGGCCCACTTTTACTTAAAGAAGACCTGGCCTTAGGGCTGGAGTATTCGAACGGGAAAATCAGTTTCAGCCATCCTGCCCCCGGCTTGTGCATTACCCCGGACGGTCTTTTCTAAAAGCAAGCCGATACTGGCTATTGATGACAAAAGCCCCGGCCTTGTTAGCCTGGGCTTTCTGCGGTCGGGATGACAAGATTCGAACTTGCGACCCCTTCGTCCCGAACGAAGTGCGCTACCGGGCTGCGCTACATCCCGAGCACGTAAAGTTACTAAAGCTGAATTCTCGGCCAAAAGTTCAAGTTTCTGTAATTGATGTTGAATAAAACGAGAAGAAAATGTTTCAAATCATAAGACTTGTATCGAATCACGCAAAAAAGCTTGTAGCATTTTCCAATATGTTGAGATTTTGCTTAACTCAACAAGTTGCTACAGTAAAAACTTGCTTGAGGGTGGGTTAGCTGCCTATTTTCGTGCTGATCATCTTTTAATCTAGTCACGGTAAAATCAACCCGCTTTATGATCGTTTCATCTATCCAGCATTTCCCGATCCAAAAACCCCGGGACAAAGACCAATACAAGAGCTTCATTGAAGGTTACCTGCTAAACCATAAGCCTTACCTGGTGCCAGGGTTCAGCCTGCATGATTTGTCGCTCCAAACAGGCATCAACGTTCCAACCCTGTCTGCTTTGATCAACAAGGAATACGGTATGAATTTCAATGACTTTATCAACCAGCGCCGAATCCACCATTTTAAGGTCCTGTTGCAAGAGCCTCATTACCAACGCTGGACTTTAGAAGCGATCGCCAACAAAGCCGGATTTAACTCCAGGACTACCTTCATCAGGGCGTTCACCAAGTTTGAAGATTGTGCACCTAGCGAGTACCTTAAGTGCCTGAGAACAAATTATTTAGTAGCGTAACCTCAATAATTACCAGAAGTGCTGTGCTTTATAACCTGAGAAGTACGGTACTTCCAATTGTCCTTGGATTTCCCAGGTGTACGCCACCAAAATCATATCCAAAGGCTATATATTCACTGTTTCCCAGGTTTCGGCCCCATACATACAATTCGATATGGGGCATCGTTATTCCCACCCGGAGATGTAAAAGGCCATAAGCCTCCTGGCTGATGGTATTGGCCAGGTCAAAATATTGTTTCCCAAAATTGATCCATTCAGCCCTGCCAACTACCCGGTTACCTTCTTTTTTTCCTATCTGCCTGCTGTACTGGGCAGTCAGCATCGCAGTAAAGGCAGGAGTAAAGATCTGCTTATTACCGTCGTAATTGACCATGACCCCATCTTTCGGTAAGGAAAGGCTGCTATAGGACGCATCGGTGATACCGCCATTGGCCATCAACTCAAATCCTTTAAATGGTGTGGCGCCGATCTCCACTTCGGCCCCTTTGCTGGACAACTTTCCGGAATTCCTGATCACGGTAACCGCATCGGGCAGGATCAGCGTGGGTACTTGCGCATTTTCAACGAATGAATAGAACAGATTGGCATTGATCCGGAGTTTCCTGTCCAAGAGGAAGTTCTTCCAACCCAACTCTATATTATTGCTGTTCTCCGGGTCAAAGGACGAAAGAGGAACTTGTGAAGGGTCTGATCCCAATTGGGTCAATCCCCCTGCACGATAACCCCTGCTGTATGTCAGGTACAAGATCTGGTCCGGTCCCACATTGTACTGTATGCCTGCTTTCGGGGAAAGGGCAGTATAGGTTCTTGACGCTGAAGTGTCGCCAAGGGTCGGGAATGCCGGATTTGGATCTTTCTGGTATTCGCCGGAAACCGTAAGTTTCCGTCGTTCACTGTCGTACCGCAACCCAAGGGTCAACTCAAGACGTTCAGAAATGGGAAAGCTGGTTTGACCATAGAGGGCAACACCTGTGTTGACCCCTATATTGGTATTGATCAACGTAAAATTGGCATCTGGAATACCAAGAAGGGGGGCGTCACTTCCAAACCTCGTTCCTTGTTTCGTAGGATTGTCCTGGTGGAAGAAGAACAGTCCGCCCGTCCATTTTACCTTGCTGCCTTCCCGTGATTGTACCCTCAATTCCTCAGTGAATACTCTTACCCTGTTGAAATTGTTCCCATAATCATTTACAATGCTGATGGCGTCCAACGGTGAGAAATCTCCGTCTATCGGTCTACGGTAGATCCTGTAGTTGGACTGCCAGGCGGTTTGTGAAGATATCCTGAAGCCGGTGGGATTATAATGCAGGGAAAGCGAAGCATTGATATTGTCGTCCTGCATGGTGGTGGTAGCGTTCTGGCTGATCTCGAAAGGGGTGGCAAATGCACTTCCCTTGTCAGGTGCCAGGGCAAAGGGGCCGTTATTACGATTGTTCTGGTGTTTGAAGTTCAGGACTGCATTGAACTTGGGAGCGGGGTAGTATCTTAAGTAATAATTCCCGGTAACCTGCTTTTGCCGGTCGTAATCCTGGTTATTGAATGTATTGGTGTAAAACCCCTTCCGCTGGTCGTACAAACCGGCCGCCCCAAAATACAGTTTGTCGGCTATCAATGGCAGTTTAACCGATGCGCCCAGCCGCTGTTGTCCGTAATCGCCAATACTCAGTTCAGTATACGCATCCACACGATTAGATGGTTTTTTTGTAATGATATTGATGACACCGCCCATGGCATTTCGCCCATACAGTGTACCCTGCGGACCGCGTAGCACCTCTATCCGTTCTATATCAAACAACTGCGGTATATAGGTGTCCAGGTTAAACTGATTAACGCCATCTACATAGGTAGCTACCGCCTGCTCGTATGAAGTGGTGGTAATACCCCTGATGGAGGTCACGTTACGATAGTCACCAGGATTGGCGCTGTACATATTGGGCACCAGTCCGGCAACCTGGTTAATGTTCCAAAGCCTGAATTCACTGACCTGCCTGGCGTTGAACGAAGAAATGGCCGCTGGAATGCGGAACAATTTTTCATCCATCTTCTCTGCTGACACCACCACCTCATCCAGCACGCTAAAGGACGGCTTCAACTTCATCGTGAGACTTTCGTCCTGGTTGTTTAAGTCAACGGTATCCAATGCTGATGCATATCCTGTTGCAGATACATTTACTACATAAGTGCCAGGCACCAGCCCCTTAATACTGAAACTGCCGTCGTTACGGGTAACGGCACCTTGTGAGCTGTTCAGCAATATAACGGATGCCCTGCTGATCGCGGTTCCATCAGATTGCAATACGCGGCCGTTAATGGATCTGGAAGTCTGTGCAGTTGCAGTTAATGCAAAAAAGCTGAGTAATAACAAAAAGGGTTTCATGGGTGAGTCATTCATTTGAGTAATTCAACAATCGTTTTTCCAGACAACTCATGCAGGAAGTTGCCGATATTTTCAATATTCTTTTCAAGGAATACCTTTCCCTTGTCAGAGTTTGCCCTGGAGGGGTCTCCTGCACCGGTATCAGCGGTCACCAGGCTCCAGGGCCTTTGAGCCCAGGCCCAACCTTCGCGGAACCCCTTAAGTCCAAAGCTCAGCGTAGCGCCATTGCCTGCAGTGTGCAAAGGTTGCACCAGTTCCGGTGCAATATGCATCATTACACTGGTTTCCATTTCGTCTGCATGGTCTCCGGGAAGTTCAAACACTTCTTTTCTCGGTGATGCCTGGAACCAGTTTATCACGCACACAAAAAGGGAAGGGAATAATAGTGCCAATTCGCGAATGATCGCAACAAATTGATTAGCGCCGTGGCCGTTGAGGATGACGAGTTTCTCGACCTTATGCCTCACCAAAACGTCACAAATATCTTTCAGGATGGCAAGTTGTGTTGAAGGAAGCATGTTCATGCAAAGGGCGATGTCCAGCTGGCCTGTGTTTACACCATAATGTATGCCGGGGAGCAAGATAACCTTTGAACCCATCTCCCAGGCTTTTCCTACCGCCCGTTCAGCGACATAGCTGACCTGGATATTGTCAGTGCCATAAGGAAGGTGGTAATTATGCGCTTCAGTAGCGCCCCAAGTGATCACGGCGGTGCTGTATTGTGTTTCCTTAACGATTTTCCAGTTGGTTTCCTCCAGGATATACGGCCGCGCGCCCTCCCTCATCATGCATTTTTTTCAAATATAAAGCGTTGCGATTTATATTTGGTTCAAATGACACCTGAAAGAAAAAAAAGGTTGACAGACGTGTTGAATAACCGCCAGCACGATCTCACCGTAGTACTGGAAAATGTTTTTGATCCCCATAATATCTCCGCTGTAATGCGTACCTGCGATGCGGTTGGCGTACAGGAAATCTATGTGCTGAACACAAGGATCCCCCAACACAAAAAATGGGGTCGCCGAAGCAGTAGCAGCGCAGAGAAATGGCTGACCGTCCATCAGTTTGATGATCACGTGGAATGCTTCCGTGTATTGCGGGAGAAGTTTGACCGGATCTATACCACACACCTTGCATCCGGGGCCGTTGATCTCTATGATCTCGATTTCACGAACTCCATGGCCCTGGTGTTTGGCAATGAACATGATGGCGTTTCAGAGGAAAGCCGCTCACTTGCTGATGGTAACTTCATCATACCGCAGGTGGGCATCATCCGGTCGCTCAACATCTCCGTGGCCTGCGCGGTTTCGTTATACGAAGCCCACCGGCAGAAAAGGGCTGCTTCACATTACAGCCATCCTCATATGCCGGAGCAGATGCGTACCGAGTTGATGAAAGCCTGGGAATTGAAGACGGACGATCAGGACTGAATGGCCTGCCTTTTCCTGGCGATAGACTTCAATGAATTGATACTGACGTTCAGCTCAAACCCGATCAGCAATACCAGGGAGTTGACAAATACCAGAAGCATCAGGATAAGGATGCTCCCCAGCGAGCCATACACTTTATTGTAGGCAGCAAAATTATTTACCCAGTATGAGAATACATAGGTGAAAGCGATGATGAGAAAAGTTGCCAGTAGTGCGCCGGGCGAGGCCAGTTTCCATTTCTTTCGAACGGCGGGTGCAAATTTGTATATAAAGGCAATGGAAAAGAAGACCATGAAAAAAGTGAGTGCGAACCTGATCAGTTCAACGATCCAGTTGTATGATTTGTCACCCATCGACATCCATTTCCTGATCTGCCCCAGGATCCTTCCCTGGGTGACCAGGATGAGAATGGTTGCTACGATGAGGATAATGATGAGTACGGTCAGCTTGATGGCTTCAAAACGGATCTCAAAGAAATTTCTTTTCTCCACTTCGATGTGAAGCATGGATTTATTGAATGTTCGCATGATCGTGATAACCGCATTGGAGGAGAAGAATACTGCGAAGATCAGACCAATTGAGATCAGTCCGCTGTCGGGCTTGAAAAAGTCGTCCATGATGGACTTGATGATATTAAAAGTGGAGTTGTCTGGCGTGATCTGCCTGGCCAGGATCAATGCCTCGCCGTACAGGGTCTCAGACATGGGCAGGTGGGAGAGGATCGTAAACAGTACGATCGCAAGTGGTGGGATGGCCATCAGGAAGTTGAATGAAATCGCTGCTGCCCTTTCGTTAACGCCTACCTGCTGCATCTGCTTGAAAAAGAATGACACTACATCAAATAACGGTAATCCTTCAAAACCGGGTAAAGAAATCTCTTTCGACTTACGGATCACGTAAGCGACCGGTGGGGAAGTAATGATGATCCGTTCTATATTCAACACGGTGTTAAAACTGGTTACTTGATTAATAGACTGTCCAATGCCCGCTGGTAATCGCGTGCATTCCTGAAATGATCCTTTTCATTGGACGCGAAGCTATGATATCCCGAAAAATCAGGCCTTGCGCAAAAGAAAAGATAATCTGTTTTAGCAGGACTGATCACCGCATCCAATGTTTTGATCGACGGCGTGCATATCGGCCCTGGTGGCAAACCCTTGTTCACATAAGTATTATATGGTGAAGAAGCGCTTTCCCGGATGTGTTTCAACGTGATCCGCTTCAGGCCGAAATTACGCAGTGCAAATTTTACGGTGGGATCCGCAGAAAGGGTCATATTCTTTTTCATCCTGTTCAGGTAAACACTTGCCATCACAGGCTTCTCATCATTTTTATTGGTCTCTTCTTCAACGATGGAAGCGAGGATATAGGCAGTTTCTTTTGTAAGGCCCGTTGCTGTTAACTTGGCCCGCCGTTCCCCGTTCCAGAACTCTTCCCGCTCCGAGTATAAACGCCTGAGCATCTTTGAAGCAGGCGTGGTCCAGTACATATTGTAGGTATTTGGAATGATGGCCGTTACGATATTGTTGGTGTCCAGGCCAAACAGGCGGGTTGAATCAGGACTGTTTAAAAACCGCAGTACCTCCGTAGAATCGGTTTCCATTTGCCTGCCAAGATATGCGGCCAGTTCTTCCCGGGTTCTGATCTTGTTGATCACGATCTTCACCTGGCTCTGGCTTCCATTTCTAAGCATCCTGACGATATTCAGGTTGCTCATCCCTTTTCTGATCTCGTATCTGCCAGGCTTGATGTGCTCCCAGTATCCTGCCCTCGAGGCAAGCCAGTTGAATATACCGGGTGACGACAACATTTTGTTCCGCTTCAGGCTGTCCATAACGCCGTCGCGATCTGGATTTGCTGAGGGGATATAGAGTATTTTGGATGTTGTGTCAAATGCGGTAGAGGAGCCCAGGATGTTCCATGCCAGCCAGGCAGATATCAGCAGCAACAACAGGGCCAGTCCGGTTAAAGCTTTTTTCATGATGGTATAGAATGTCAAAATAACCAAAAACCCTGCTAAAAGCAGGGTTTTTATAAATTAGGTCAGATTAAGATTATTTTGCAGGTGCAGGCGGCGGCGTCACAGGCTGTTGCTGGACTGGAGCAGGTGCCTGCTGGGGGATCGGGGCCGTATTCGAACCTGAATTGGTATTGATCTGCTTAATGATGTTGTTGGATTCTGTAGGCCTGTTGATCAACAATGAAGACACAAGGCAAAGAACAATGACCACGCCGGATAACACCCAGGTACCCTTCTCAAGTACGTCTGTTGTTTGCTTTACACCCATGAACTGGTTACTGAAACCGGCAATATTACCGGACAGGCCGCCACCTTTCGGGTTCTGTATCAAAACGATAAGTCCCAGGAGTACAGAAGCCGTAATGATCAGTATTAAAAACAATATAGCCATGTCAAATCTCTTTAATTTCTCGAATTCGAGCAGCAAAATAAGCGCTTTTAGCGGGATCAAGCAAACTTAATTTTTTATAAACCTCTACCGCCTTATCATCCAGCCCTTGTTTATGGTAAACCTCAGCCAATGCTTCAGTAACCACATCTGTATTGTCATTTGAATGTTCTGCCGTCTGCCTGATCTTTTTCTCCGTTTCCCGGTCCATCTGCGTATCCATTTTTTCAGGTTGGATTCGTTTCATGGATTTCAGCCACTCTGTAAAACTCCTGAGTTTAAACGCCAGTTGATCACCAGGCACCTCTTCCAGCGGGAGTTTGATGCCCTGAGATGCAAAATAGTCAATGGAATAAAGGGGTTCGATCGGTATAATCGCTTCCGTATCCGGCCCTGGGGCGGAAGCCATGGAATGATCTGCCGGTGTTGCCGTTTGCTCCCCGGTTTCTGCCGGAAGGTCCTGCACCGATACATCTTCCTGGCTGGTTTGAAACTCAGCAGCTGCCAGATGCTGGCCATTCTCATTGAATTCCTCCACCTCATCGATGGAAACAGCTTCGTCTGATGTTGTTCCAGCGTTTTCCTGGATCGGCACCTCGATCAACGGTTTAGCGCTATCAGAGGCAATATCCCCTTCGTTATGGCTATCATCGTCAAGGATACGTTTGCTGTCGTACTCCGCCTCCATTTCTACCTGTCTTAAATCGGCATCGGCCTGGAGGGGCTCCTCAGCGGCTTCCAGCAGAGCGTTATCATGCGGAGTGGTCATGATCTCGGCGAGGGAGTCTGCATGTTCAGCGTTTGATTCCTTTTGCTGTTTCAACAGATGATCAAACCAATGGGGATTGGGGAAAAACAGTGCGGCTTTTGCAGAACATGCCCGGGCACCGGGGTTGGCTTCCGCTAAAAGTTTTCCTGCTTTCAGGTAATGTAGCACGCCAAAATACGGATACCTGTCGATCACCTGGTCTATCTCCTCAACAGTAATCTGGTCACTGTCCTGTTTTTCAAAAACAGCAAGGGCCATATGTCGCCAGGCAGGGTTCATGTGGTGAAGATAGGAAACTACCAGTTAGAAAATATCCGGTTAAAGATCTCGTCGGTCAGGTTGTTGACGATCTGGTCATTCAATTGTGTCTCAGCCTGGGTAAGACTTTGCGTTGCAGAGAACGGGAAATTCCTGGTAACGTCAGCCTCAAAGTTCTTGGTCTCATCCAACCTGTTTCGGAAAACGATGTGAACAGTTACATTGAGGTTATTGCTTGAACTCTGCTGGTTAGAAATACCTGAAGTGCTCACACTGTAATCTGTGATCTCACCACTGATATCATAGTGTGCCTCCCCATTGGTTTGTGAGAGCCGGGTCTGGTTCACTATTTTCTGCCTGAGTTTGTCCGTCAACTTAGGACTCAACTGCGGATTGATGTATCGTGCCGTATTGGTGAAGTAGTTGACCTTCACCGTTTTTACTTCCGGTGGAATGGAAACGTCCTTCATCGAGTACCTGCAGGTCGCATACAGGTTCATGGTGGCAATAACAACCAGTAAAACTATTTTCTTCATTACTCCTCGATATTATACTCTTTCAGTTTTCGGTATAAGGTTCTTTCGCTGATGCCAAGGTCAGAGGCGGCATCTTTTCTTTTGCCCTTGTGTTTCCTCAATGCTTTTTCAATCAGTTCCTTTTCCTTGTCCATGATATTCAGCGATTCTTCCACTTCAATATGATCATGGATATCTGAGCCGTTATAGATCATCGGCTGGGGTTGCGGGGCCAACACCGGGGGTTCAAGTTCTTTTGTAGGCACATGGTACTCCTGCAACAGAGACTCCCTCGTGTAGGCTGCCGCAGCTGGAGCGGAAGATGGATTATGGAGGATCTCAAGGAACATCTTCTTCAATTCCGTCACGTCCTTCTTCATATCAAAGAACAGTTTGTACATGATGTCTCGTTCAGACCCGAATTCCTGGTGCTGCTGACCATTGGAATGACTGGCCAATACAGGCAGCATGCTGTTCTGCCGATTCTCAGGAAGGAATCTCTTCAGCTCCTGTGCGCCTATGTTTTTCTCTTTCGACAGCACGGAGACCTGTTCAGCAATATTCTTGAGTTCCCTGACATTACCGGGCCAGGTGTAGGAGAGGAGGGTGGCTTTGGCTTCGTCGTCCAA
>JBBAJN010000058.1:0-17376 GCA_040404045.1 Chitinophagaceae bacterium | reverse complement strand
ACCGCCACAAAAAACGCCAGGCCGAAGCTGACCATAAAATTCAGGAAGCCGATCATTAAAACCCCGGCAACCACTACCAGGGTATAAGACAATGGCAGATTGTGATCCAGCCCATAGTAACCTATGGCCGTATTGCCGGCAGAAATGGTGATGTGCCTGATATCAAAGGGCAGCCCCATCACTTTACCCAACGGGCCGGCGATGCCCAGGAAGAAACCCAGCGCTACAGAGCCCGCAAAGGCACCCGAGCCCCTCCGAACAAAACTTACCAGCTTATTGAGCCTTTTTGTTGACATGGTGTAACTCAATACCGGATGGGTCTTCAGCCTCTCAGGGATCTTGCCATACACCACATGGTTCTCAACATAGCCCGCAATGATCCCGCTCAGAAAGAGAAAAAAACCTGTGAAGCAAGCGTATAAAAGCGCCAGACTATGCCAGGGATGCTGATCGGCCAATAACTTCATAGCACCCTCTCCCTCTGCGATCTTGCTCCCCGTGATCAAATGCCAGCCCAATGCCAAACAATAGGTCAATGGAAATACGATGATCAGGTTTCCGGCAAAGGATGCAATCTGGCTTCGTGCTACTTTCGATATGGTTACCGCCAAATTCTGCAGATCGGGGCGGCCCTGACTTTTCCTGGCATCGAGTGAACCTGCCACTGCTGATGCGGTGTATGCGGGTTGTTTGGTGGCTAGCGTGGATCCGGTCTGGTCCATCAATACAAACCCCGTGGCATAATTGGTACCATAGATGAGTCCCTGCCAAAATGGAGCAAGGGGCAACATGCCAAGAAGATTTTTGAATATGGCTATAAAGGAAACAATGAAACCTCCTTTCATGGCGCTGTAAAACAGTTTAACGATCTCGCGGCGGGTGGAAGAAATATAGCTCTCCCCTTTGCGGCCCTTATGTTCAGCTATCTGGTACGCCAATAAACCCAGGTTGTTCGACAAAAACTCCCCGATACTGTTTTTCCGGTTCTCATTTCGGATCACCTGGCTGAAATACTGGATGAACCGCTCCGTATTGAATTGCTGGTCCTGGTCAAGGACATCGAGGATGATGAACAGCCTTTCAATATGCTGCTCCATACGAACCATCAGGAAGGTTTGCGCCAGGCTGGTGCCCTCAGCGGCCCGAAGGTCTTTCAGCCATTGAAGGCTTTGACGGCAATTATGCAGGGCCTCACCAATATTGTTGATAAGCAGTTTTCTGTCATCGCTATACCGGCCGTGCTGGTGGCGTTCAAGGTACAGGTTGACCAACCGGTTTTGCTCCAGGAATGGATAATTCGATGTGGGATCAATGTTAAACCTGAGGATGATCTCTTTCTCCATCCCGGTATTCGCCAGGCGGTAAGAGAGTATCTGCAGCGATTTCTGCAGTTGCCTGATCAATTGTGTTTCGGTCAGGTTGACTTGTATTCCCAGGATCTCGAAAAAGTTCTTCCATAGCGCAGGATCTATCCCCTCCACCCACCGGTAATCCGTCTTCTTGTAAAATGCCCTGTTCATCACAAACAGGAAGTCGTTCCTTTGCTGCAAAGCCGGCAACAATTTATGTTGCATCTTACTGCTCAGTTCCTGGACAAAGCCACGGGAACTGGTGATACCGCTTTCCGTAAGCGCTACCACGATATCCGTATTCAGGAACTGGGACAACAGGGATCGCCTGAGTGAAAACAGCATGGACCTGTCCTGCTGCAGCGTGTACAACAATGCCCCAAACTTCAATTCCGCCTGCTTGAAGTCTCCGGGCCGGTCAGGGCGGATCCGCTTGACCAGCTCGATGAGGAACTCAAGGCCCCTGGTACTGCTGTCGATTGACAGCACTACGGCGCCCTGGTTGGCTGGTTCTGAAGATTCGGCTTTCTGCCTGCTGTTCCTGTTAAACATGTTGAAAATGACTGAAAAAGGTTTTTTCCCCTTTGACTGGACAATTATTCAGCCAATTTTGTTGCAAAGAAATATTAATCGCTACAAGAAGTATTTAACTTTGTGCAAACAGGATATGCCAGGTTATAAGGAACAATACAAGGAAACAGAACAGTATGAAACGGATGTCCTTGAGTCTCTGGAGCATACACATAGCCTGATCGTATGGAACGATGAGGTAAATACGTTTGAGTGGGTCATCGAGACCCTGGTGGAGGTTTGCGGGCACTCTGAGGAACAAGCCGAACAATGCGCAATGATCATACACTCCCAGGGCAAATATGCCGTTAAGCACGGCAGTTATGAAGACCTTAAACCCATGTGTGATGCCATTACTGACAGGGGCATTGGCGCCACTATTGAAGTGCTTGCCTTATAAAGCCGCCTATGTTTCCCGAACTATCCACTGCTGACGAAGATGGCCTGCTGGCCATCGGCGGCGATTTGAGTACGGATACCCTCAAACTTGCTTACCGGTCAGGCGTATTCCCCTGGTTCTCCGGGAAAATACCCATGTGGTATAGCCCAGACCCGCGCTTTGTCATTTTCCCGAAGGAACTGGTGATCAGCAAAAGCATGAAACAGGTACTTCGTAGCCACAAATTCAATTTTACCACCAGCCAGGCATTCAGGGATGTGATCACCCATTGCAGTACCACCAGGCGCGAAGGTCAGCCGGGCACATGGATCACGCCGGAGATGATCGAAGCTTACGTTAAGCTTCACGGGGAAGGCCATGCGGAAAGTGCCGAAACCTGGATGGATGGAAAACTCGTGGGGGGGCTGTATGGTGTCCGGGTTGGGAAAGTGTTTTGTGGCGAAAGCATGTTCAGCCATGTTTCCAATGCCAGCAAATTTGCCTTTATCAACATGGTAAAACTGCTGGTATCGCAGGGCATTGAACTGATCGACTGCCAGATGCATACGCCGCATCTTGAATCCCTGGGTGGCAGGATGATATCAAGAGCGGAGTATATCGGCTTCCTTAAAAAATAATCAACGCCCGAATTTCTTCTTCAGCTCAGCCAACGCGTCATTCATATTCAGGGTGGACAGGTCTATTTCTTTTGCCGGTGCCGCGCCGCGTTGGACCGGTTTCCTGGGCGCCGTAGAACCTTGCTCATCGGCTTGTTTAATTGACAGGGATATCCTCTTCCGGGGTAAATCCACCTCCATCACCTTCACCATCACCTGCTGGTTCAATTTTAACTTCTGGGCAGGGTCCGTAATGTACTCTTGCGCGATCTCCGATACATGCACCAACCCGTCTTGCTTAACTCCTATGTCCACAAAGGCCCCAAATCGAGTAAGGTTGGTCACCACACCGGGCACCACCGACCCAGGCTTTACATCTTCAATGGAAAATATCTGGGCAAATTCAAACTGCTGCGCCTCGCTTCTTGGATCAAGACCGGGCTTTTTCAATTCGTTCAATATATCCTTCAACGTATGCTCCCCGGCAGTTGGGGCAATGTACTTCTTAAGGTCTATGATGTTTACATTGGCAGAATTGCCGATCAGATCCTTTAACTCCAGCTTCAGATCGGCCGCCATTTGCTCTACAAGATGATATGACTCCGGATGCACACCAGTAGCATCCAGGGGATGTTCCGCCTCCTTGATCCTCAAAAATCCCGCAGACTGCTCAAATGCCTTGTCGCCCAACCGGGACACTTTCAGCAATTGCTTGCGGCTGTTGAATTTTCCATGTTCGTTCCTGTACGCGATGATGTTATCGGCAATTGAACTATTGATACCGGACACATAAGCCAGCAAATGTTTACTCGCCGTATTCAGGTTGACCCCAACCATGTTCACACAACTGACAACCGTCTGGTCCAGTTTCTCCTTCAGCCTGAATTGATTCACATCATGCTGGTACTGCCCAACCCCAATACTCTTTGGATCGATCTTTACCAGCTCCGCCAGCGGATCCATCAACCTCCGGCCGATACTAACGGCGCCGCGGACGGTCACATCCTGTTCCGGGAATTCCTGCCTGGCTGTTTCACTGGCACTATAGACGGAAGCACCGTCTTCGTTGACCAGGAAGACCGGTAACCCAAGATCCATCTTCTTGATGAACTGTTCAGTTTCCCGGCCCGCTGTTCCATCCCCGATGGCAAATGCCTGGATGTTGTACTTTTTAACCAGATCACGGATCAGGTACTCGGACTGCATCATCCTACCCTGCTCGTGCACATAGATCAATGCGTTTTCTTTCAGGCTGCCATTCTCATCGAGGCAAACCACCTTGCAACCGGTCCGGTACCCGGGATCAATGGCCAATACCTTCTTGCTCCCAAGGGGACTGCTCAACAGCAACTGGCGTAAATTCTCTGCAAAAACCTGGATAGCATCTTCATCAGCCTTCTGTTTGAGCATGGTTCGGAACTCGGTCTCCAGCGAAGGTTGCAGGAGCCTTTTCCATGAATCCTTCAGTGCCTTCCGGATATGTGGCGTAGATGCGTTCGAAGCCTTTACAAAATGATCATCCATCTTATCCAGTGCATCATCTTCCATGGGGCTGATGCTGATCCTTAAAGTACCTTCCAGGAATCCGCGCAGAATGGCCAGCGTGCGATGGGAAGGGATGGTTTTGATCAGCTCGGAAAATTCAAAATAGTCTTTGTACTTCTGGGCCTCTGCTTCCTTGCCTGGCACCACCTTGCTCTCCATCATCGCCTTGTCTTCAAACAACCGGCGCAATGATGTCCTTACTTCAGCATTTTCATTGACGTTCTCTGCAATGATGTCCCTTGCCCCCTGCAGCGCCTCTTCCACTGTTTTCACCTGCTCGGCGATATATGCTTTGGCGGCCTCCTCAGGATCTGAATCAGTTTGTTCCATCAGGAAATCTGCCAGCGGCTCCAACCCGTTCTCCCGGGCCACTGATGCCTTTGTTTTGCGCTTTGGCTTATAGGGCAGATAGATATCTTCCAGTTGCGACAAACTCGTTGCCTTGTTGAGTTTCTCCTGCAACTCAGGACTCATCTTTCCCTGTTCATGAATACTCTTCTCAATAGCTGTTTTCCTTTCAGCAAATTCTTTCCGGCTCTTTGCTTCTTCCTGGATCTTCCCGATCACCACTTCATCCAGGGCACCGGTTTTATCTTTCCGGTAACGGGCGATGAACGGAATGGTGGCACCATCTTCAAACAGGGAGAGAACAGCTTCCACTTGTGCAGCCCTGATATTCAGGGATGCCGCTATATCGTTTACAAATTCCATCTGATTCATTTTGATAAGGGGCTGCGAAACTAAAGGGATGAAGGCTAACAAAAAAATCAGTTGTGCAATATTTATGCACTATGGAAAATCATTTTCCTGGTGGGATACAATTCAGCATGCTGCAGCATGAAATGACGAACAAACTCGTTCCCCATAAATGGTGTGATCAGTTCCTTTAGTTGTTCCTTATTGTGAATGACTTGCTTCGCGGGCAGGAAACCCATCCCGTAAAAACGACCGTCTTCCATCAGCAACCATGTTTTCTCACCGGATTCACGGCCTTCCTCCATGATGGCAAAACTGGGTAATTCCTGCTGCAGTTCATGAATGGCCATATCAACCCTTGCATTATAGCCGGATGCATCTTCTGTACCCCTGCATATGCCACCACATTCCTCATCACAATGTTCCGTTCTCTGAAGAAAGCAACACACCGGACAAAGCTTCTGCGCTTTCACCAGTTTCCATAACATGCGATGCGCATCAGCCATCAGGGCGTACCTTGCCAAGGGCTTCGAGTTCTTCCTCAGCCTGTCGATACACAATCTCTTCCGGCCCTGCAAGTCTTCAAACATGAAAATGCCATACCCGAATTCCAGCGTCTTCTGGCTGGTATTGTATGCCGGCCAGTGCTTACGGATCTCAAGGCTTTCAAGTATGGACGCCGCGAACTCACTTCCGGTCAGCGTGTATGTGATACGATGC
This sequence comes from Chitinophagaceae bacterium, assembly GCA_040404045.1. Classification (GTDB taxonomy): domain Bacteria; phylum Bacteroidota; class Bacteroidia; order Chitinophagales; family Chitinophagaceae; genus Pollutibacter. The sequence goes on along the minus strand of JBBAJN010000058.1, from coordinate 11,500 downwards.
ACATTCCGGATCAGTTCCTGTTTTTTCCGGGATGCAGAGTTATTGGAAAAATGACTGGTCACCCTTTTCTTCAGGTCCTTAGCCTTCCCCACATAAATGACCTTTTGCTTCTGGTTATGGAAATAATATACCCCTGCAGCACGCGGCAACTGATCAACATCAGACACGGCCAGGTGCATGGGGAGGTAAGACTCACGGCTGCCCTTTTTCAACATGGTCTTGATATGCCCGTCCTGATCGTGCTTGAGCAACAACTCAAATAACCTGACGGTGGCATCTGCATCGCCGGTTGCGCGGTGGCGGTCAGAGATGGGAATATCCAAGGCCCTGCAAATATTCCCCAACGAGTAACTGGGATGACCTGGAAACACTTTTTTACTCAACCGCACCGTGCAGAGTTTGGGAGCTTCCCATTGATACCCCGCCAACTGCAGATGGTGCCTGATGAATGAATAGTCAAAATTGACATTATGGGCAATGAAGGTGCGATTAGACAGCAGGTTGAAGATATGTGGTGCCGCCTGTTCAAAAACCGGCGCATCTCGCACCATGTCGTTGCTGATCCCGGTCAATGAAGTAATGTATCGCGGAATGGGACACCGGGGATTCACCAGCGTCTGGTACCTGCCTTCAACTTCAGTTCCATTATGCAGGATGATGGCAATTTCCGTGATGTGGCCGGAGGCAGCGTGTCCACCTGTAGTTTCTATATCAACAATCGCATACACCATTTAAAATTAAGACATTGTATAACACCCAAACTTCCTGAAATAAAAAAAAGCGGACCTGATCCGCTTTTTTAAAAGGAAGATGTTGTTATACAACTACCTTGGACTGGTACTACCAGGCGAGGTAAGTAATGGTGATGATCGCTGCGTAAAGAGCAATAACGATCAATGTGGTTTTGAAACCACTCTTCAAATGAGATGAGTCTAGATTCCGCATAGCCAAAAATTTAAAAGTTAACAATCGTGGATAGAGGGCTAAAACGGTTTCAAGGGTAATGGAAATCTGTCTTTCCGGGTTCTTGAGGGAGAAAAGATCTCTGTAAATGTAAACACTCTCCTACAAAAAAAATCAATTTTTTTCGCACATTTTCCGGGCCTGGCCTAATTCTCTGGATTTCAGCACACTGCTTCCAACCGATTATTTACCTTTGCAACCTTAATCAGGATGGAAATGGCCCTCAGCAAGAATTTTGAACACGTTTCAGCAGAATCCAAATGGTACCAGCATTGGCTGGACAAGCAATATTTCGCCAGTAAACCGGACGGTCGGGAACCCTATACCGTAGCAATACCGCCACCCAATGTGACCGGTGTTCTGCACATGGGCCACTGCCTCAACAACACCATCCAGGATATTCTTGTCCGGAGGGCAAGGATGCAGGGAAAAAATGCCTGCTGGGTACCGGGGACCGACCATGCCTCCATTGCCACCGAAGCCAAAGTAGTTCACATGCTCCGCGAGCGGGGCATTGCCAAATCTTCCATCAGCCGCGATGAATTCCTGACCTATGCGTGGGAGTGGAAGGAGAAATATGGCGGGATCATCCTGCAGCAATTGAAAAAAATGGGCTGCAGCCTCGACTGGGACCGCACTTCGTTTACCATGGACGACCATTATTACCAGTCCGTCATAGGTGTATTCAATGACCTGTATAGCAAGGGCTACATATACCGTGGCAAACGAATGATCAACTGGGATGTGAAAGCCAAAACAGCCCTGAGCGATGAAGAAGTGATCTTTAAAGACACCCAGTCCAAATTGTATTTCCTCCGATATGAATTGGCGGACAGCCCCGGTCAACATATCACCATCGCCACAGTACGCCCGGAAACGATTTTGGGTGACACGGCGATCTGCGTGCATCCGGATGACGAACGATTTAAACACCTGCAGGGTAAATTTGCGTATGTACCGCTGATCAACAGGAAGATCCCCATCATCGCAGACGAATACGTGAGTATGGAGTTTGGTACCGGTGCCCTCAAGATCACGCCGGCCCATGATATGAACGACTATCAGCTGGGGCAAAAGCACCAATTGGAAGTGATCGATGTATTGAACGACGATGGCACGATGAGTGAGGCAGCCCAACTCTATGTGGGAGTTGACCGTTTTGAAACCAGAAAAAAGATCGTGGTCGATCTCGAGGCTTCAGGAAACCTTGTCAAAACAGAAGAATACCCTAACCAGGTCGGCTACTCGGAACGCACGGATGTTGTAGTGGAGCCAAGGCTCTCGTTGCAATGGTGGGTGGATATGAAGAAAATCTCGGGACCCGCACTGGACGCCGTTGTTAATGACGATATCAAATTCCATCCCGCTAAATTCAAGAACCTCTACCGCCACTGGATGGAGAACATCAAGGACTGGTGCATCAGCCGCCAGCTTTGGTGGGGACACCGCATTCCGGCATGGTACGACCAGCAGGGCAATGTTTTCGTAGCCAGGAACGAATCAGATGCATTGACCTTATACCGCCAAAAATATCCCGAAGGCAAAAAAGAAGACCTGCGGCAGGATGAAGACTGCCTGGACACCTGGTTCTCTTCCTGGCTTTGGCCCTTTGAAGTGTTTAAGGGATACTCGAATCCCGGCAACCCCGATATCAAATACTACTACCCCACCCAAACACTGGTAACCGCTCCAGAGATCATATTTTTCTGGGTGGCCCGTATGGTCATGGCCGGGTTTGAGTACATGAACGAAAAACCTTTTGAGCAGGTGTATTTCACGGGGATCGTGCGTGACAAACAAGGCAGAAAAATGAGCAAAAGCCTCGGCAACTCCCCGGACCTCCTGGAAATGATCGACAGGTTCGGCGCTGATGCCGTTCGATTTGGCATCATGATCTCATCCCCTGCAGGTAACGACCTGCTGTGGGATGAGTCCACCAACGAACAGGGCCGGAATTTTTCCAACAAGATCTGGAATGCGCTGAAACTCGTGAAGATGTGGGAAGAAAGAAAACCTGTCACCACCACATACAGCACCCAACAAGCTGAAAAAGCCTATTTCGCCATCCATTGGTTTGATGCCAGGCTGAGGCAGGTGAAAGCGGAGCTTGACCAATCCTATGAGCAGTTCAGGTTGAGCGAAGCGCTGATGACGGTATATACACTGATCTGGGACGACTTCTGCAGTTGGTATCTCGAATGGGTGAAACCTCCTTATGGAGAAGAAACGATCGACGAGAAAGTACTAAATGCCACCAAAGGATTTTTTGACGAGCTGATGAAGCTGCTGCATCCCTATATGCCGTTTATTACTGAAGAGATCTACCACCATCTCTCGGCACGGGCAGAAGGGGACGATATATGCATCGCCAGGCTGGAATCAGCTGCAATGCAAGATGCAGATGCCGGCATACTGGCCAATGGCAAGTTGTTGCAAGCCTCCATCACCGGCATTCGTGATGCAAGGAATAAGGCACAGCTGAAACCAAAGGAAAGCATCGTACTTTACGTACAGACGGAAGCTCCTGCTGCATACGAAGTGATTGGTGATATTCTCGCCAGGCAGGTCAATGCTTCTTCCATTGAACTTACTGACAGTACCATTGCACAGGCGATCCCAGCCGTGGCAGGAAAGGAGACATTCTACCTGCTGTCCTCAACACCGATCGACATGGGTTCGCAGAAGGAAGAGCTTATGAAAGAACTGGAATACCTCCGGGGATTCCTGCTTTCGGTAGAGAAGAAACTGGGCAACGAAAAGTTTGTGCAGAACGCTAAGGCCGAGGTGGTGGATATCGAGAAAAAGAAGAAGGCGGATGCTGAAATGAAGATCAGGATGATCGAAGAAAGTTTAACAACCCTGAATTGAAATATCCTGTTATTTGCATCGTTAATTCAATAGCATGAAAACCATCCTCATCATCTTATTGGCGGGCCTGTCCCTGCAAGCACAGGCTCAGCAGAAAAACACCCCTAAGACTGCGCCTGTAACCGCATATGTTGCCAGTTTGGGTGGCCATAAGAATGCAGACATCAGCGCAGACTTATTCAAGAATATCGTTGACAGCGGGCTGGTGGTAAAAGATGACAAGGGCAACGCCTACCCCATTACCCGTTTCCGCATCAACTATACCTTCGTAGCTTCTTTCACGGATGGTGAAACCCAGCAGAAAAAGGACTTTAAGGATTTCCGGGCTTCTGATTTCTACGACACCCCAATGCTTTCCGAAGACTGGCGCGGCAGCATAAAGGACAATGCAAAAAAAGGCGACCAGGTGATCATCAACAACATCATCATCAGGCTCAAAAACGGCAAGAAGCTGATGGTCCCGGAATGGAAGGGAACGCTCAGATGAAATGTGATGAATGTGAGAATGCCCGCAACACCGAGGAATTAGCTAATCAGCCAATGAGTTAATCAGCCAATTGTTCCTACCGCGGTATCAGGTTTACAGGCAATACAAACTCAAACTGGTTTGGATTGGGCGGCGAGGCGAATGCATCCGTATCCAGCAACCGCGAATAGCGGATACCGAAACTGACCTCCTGCTGGTTCCACCAGCGCGTATCAAAGAATATTTCCATCCCCGTTGATGCGAGACCAATGGTCCTGCCGGTCCGCAGACTCTTCATGAAACTCTGGTCATAAAACAGATTTCCGCGGATTCGCAAAAAGTACACGATCTGCGCAAATCCCCAATCCGGGTATGCGACGGGAAAATGATAGTTTGCAGCCCACTTCCACATCCGGGGAAAATTCATGTCGGGGTACCCGCGGGACAATGGAAAATTATTTGAAAAAAGATATTGAGCTGCCGTGTCCCTGGCCTGGTATGCACCGGCAAGCACAAGATTATGGTTCCTCATTACGCCCGGCAAATACAGGAAGGAAGACAACAACAGCTGCCTTGCCTCCAAGCCCGAAACACTCCCCCTGTGCCTAACCGCCAGGGTGTGCGCGAAGCGTGGGAAAATATGCTGGGGCGCTTTCTGGATCTGTATCCGCCAGTCTAACCTGTTATCCATGAAATTGATCCCGTTGTCGGCCGACTTCGGCAGGTCCCTGAAATAAAGCTGCTGCGTGTTGAAGAGCGAGGTCAGGGTCAGGAACGAAAAGGTCCGGCCGCCGGTAAAGTTCAAAGGGACGCTGAGACCGATATTCGCATTCAGTTCGTTCCAACGGATCTGCCTGTTATTGCGCGTGACATTTCTGTCGATCGTGTAAGACACACCACCCGTGATCCAGGGGAACCAGGCGGCATAGCTGCCGTTGTAGCCCACCTGGTGATAACCTTCGTTCTCGTTGTAGGCGTAGAAGAGGGAAGACCTGAAGGTGTTCAGAACATTATTTCCATATAGCGTCAGGCTCCACTCAGGTTGCTCGTAATAGGGCCTCCAGCTGTGGAAATTTAACAGCCGGGTTGTGCCCTTGTAGGGGAACGATTCATAGGCCGATGTATTCACCGCGCTGAGGTTTGAAACGCCTGTAAACGTGGAGTCGCCAAAATACATATTGTTCCCGGCGGAGACCCATTGCTCATTGCTTATAGTGGTCGCTTCCAGCCTGGCTTTAAAAACCCTGCTGCCCCAGGCAGAATTACCAGTGAACAGGATACTATCGCCTGACGACGGTACCGCCTGCAGAATACCTGCATACCTCGATGTGGACTCCAGCAACACCTGCCGCAGATCGTCCCAGATCATCAGTTTATCCTGCCCGCCACGGGTTGCTGTAAAAAAAACAGAATCGCCCTTCACGTAGGGGAATGAGATCGCCTGCCAGGTCATAGGGAAGAGTTGATCGGCGGTCTTCTGTTGCCTGTTGTATTTCATTAAAGACATCTGTCCCTCGGTGGACCTTACCATCAAAAAAATATGCTGGTCGTCTTTAGAAAACCGCGGCTGGGAGAAAAACCTCATGGAATCAGACAAAACAGTTTCGGCCTCTCCGTCAGCGGGGTTGATCAGATGCAGTGATGACTTCCCGGAAGTGTCTACCTCAATGGCTGCGATGGACTCTCCATTGTGGGAAATATCAGGCGAAAAATACTTGGACCTGTTGGTGATATTTCTGCGGTTACCATTACGGATATCCAACATGATGATCTCGCCATAGTTCCGCCAGCCCCACCGGATATCCGGGTCATAGCTGCTGTAAACCAGTTTTCCATCATGGTAACTGTACTGGTCGTCCGCGCTGATATCCCTTACAGCAAGGCGCTCTTCACGCCCATTATGCAGGAGGTAGAAACCCGGCAGATGCCTTCCGGTCCTGCGATATACGAGCAGCGAATCCTTGCCTATTGGATACGGGAATGCATAATCGGACACATATCTTTCTGATACAGGCGTCACGGGCGAAGAAGCATCTTCCTTCCTGTATGTCTGATCGTTCTTATAGTAAGCCAGGGCCTCATCAATGAATTGCTGGAAAGGGAGGCCCGTATGTTTCTTTAACGCGCCCTGGAAAGGATAGAACAGCGGTTTGAAAGCAGCCGCATCGGCAGTGACCTTTTTCCAGATATCCGCCCCGTATTTTTCCCTGCCATAAGCCACAAGCAGGTAGCCCAGGGAATAATGATCCGGTAGCAGGTGTTTGAAAGATCCGTTTCGAAGTTTCATATAGCTGTACCGCCTGTTGGCTTGCCAGAGTGATCGAAAATCGGAGTAAAAAGCGGGTAGCCTTCCCCGCCCCTGTCCGGATACCACGGTTTCCTGGTACACCGCATCGCCTTCAAAGAACCAGTCTGGTATGGCGGTACTATTGGCCAGCACCTGGCCCTCTTCCCCGGCGATCAAATATGCAAATTTTGACAGACCACGCCTGAAGTTCATGTATTGCTGCACATGCCTGTATTCGTGCAGGGCCAGCTGATCCACCCAGTTCAAACTACCGAGTCGAAGGCTGTTCTGCAGCGGCGTAAGGAAGAACTCACTGCGCCATGGACCGAGTTGCACATAACCATTTGATAAGGTGGTCTGGTTCTGCAGGATGATATCGATCTTACGGGTCTGGTCGCCGATCGTGTTCGCGGTGGACCTGTTCAGATACCCGGAGATGTCGGCCACCCTTGCTCCCTGCTTTTCCAGTCCGGCTGGGAAGATCACCCGGGTTACGGGCGTGTTGATCTGCTTCCATTTGAGGGAAGGCGGATTGCCACCGAACTCCTGCGACAGGGATAGTTGTGAGAAAAACAAGACTACAACTGCAAAGATCGATCTTATCATGCGCTGGATTGAATAGATAAATTTAATAGTAATTTCATCATGCTGAACCATACAAGAGGTTATCAGAATAACTATGCTATTACTCGCTTTGGCGATTGCACCGGGCCTGGCTATTTGTGTGTATATTTTTCTTCGTGACCAGTTCAACCGGGAGCCAAGGAAACGATTGATCATTTGTTTCTTTCTTGGTTTCCTGAGCGCGCTGATCGCAGCAATTGCAGAACCCCTGCTCATCAGCCATTTCCAATTGGATCCCGCTGAATCCATCCTGAGTGCCTTTCTGATCGCCTTTGTGATGGTTGCATTGGTAGAAGAGTGGAGTAAATACATCATGGTACGTTTCTATGCCTTTGGCAAGCCGGAATTTGATGAGCCATTCGACGGCATCGTGTATTCCGTAATGGTCAGCATGGGTTTTGCCACAGTGGAAAACATAGCTTATGTGATGCAGCATGGCTATGGCACGGCCATCATGCGGATGTTCCTGTCCGTCCCCGCCCACGCCAGCTTTGCCATCATCATGGGGTACTATCTGGGTAAGGCCAAGTTCGCCGGGAGGCGCAGGCTGGTCGTTTTGATGGCGGGTTTATTCTGGGCTGTTTTCTGGCATGGGCTGTATGACCTTTTCCTCTTCTTGCGGGAGAACAAGATGCTGGGGCGTTATGTATCAGACGGTTTGCTTTTCGGCGGCGCGATCACGTCGTTCCTGCTGGCCCTGCAACTCGCAGGAAGGGCGATGAAAGAACATGTGAGCCTTTCTGAGAAAAACCACAGGAAGACGCTGGAACAAGGTTAAACAGATTATGGAAAGACGGGTAAAATGGTTAATTTTGCCGAAATTTTCCATTTTATGTCAACACTCACCAAATCCATCGATTTTTCCCTCCCCTATAAGGTTAAGGATATTACCCTCGCTGATTGGGGTCGTAAAGAGATCCGCCTTGCTGAAGCTGAAATGCCTGGCTTAATGGCGATCCGCGAAGAATACGGACCCAGCCAACCCCTGAAAGGAGCCCGTGTGGCAGGCTGTCTCCACATGACCATCCAGACCGCGGTGCTGATCGAAACACTGGTAGCCCTGGGTGCGGAAGTTAAATGGAGTTCCTGCAACATCTTCTCTACCCAGGACCATGCTGCCGCTGCCATCGCTGCCGCAGGTATTGGTGTTTATGCGTGGAAGGGCCAAACCATCGAAGAAGCAGACTGGTGCATTGAGCAGACCCTTTTCTTTGGAAGTGCGGACAAGCCTCTGAACATGATCCTGGATGATGGTGGTGACCTGACCAACATCGTATTCGATAAATATCCTGAACTGGTGCAGCACATTAAGGGTCTTAGTGAAGAAACCACCACAGGTGTTCACAGGCTTTATGAAAGAATGGCCAAGGGCACATTGCCTATCCCCGCTTTCAATGTGAATGATTCCGTTACTAAGTCGAAGTTTGACAATAAATACGGTTGTAAAGAAAGCCTGGTTGATGCCATCCGCCGTGCTACGGACGTGATGCTGGCCGGCAAGGTTGCTGTTGTAGGTGGTTATGGAGATGTGGGTAAGGGTTCTGCGGCTTCACTGGCTGGTGCCGGGTGCAGGGTGATTGTAACCGAAATCGACCCCATCTGCGCACTGCAGGCCGCCATGGACGGTTTTGAAGTGAAGAAGATGGTTGATGCTGTAAAAGAAGCTGATATCGTTGTAACCGCGTCTGGCTGTCGGGACCTCATCACTGCGCAGCATTTCAAAAACATGAAAGACAAGGCCATTGTGTGTAACATCGGCCATTTCGATATTGAGATTGACGTAGCCTGGTTGAACAACAACTATGGCCATACCAAGGACACCATTAAACCACAGGTTGACATCTACAATGTAGATGGGAAAGATATCATCCTGCTGGCAGAAGGCCGTCTGGTGAACCTGGGTTGCGCCACTGGCCACCCCAGCTTTGTAATGAGCAACTCATTCAGCAACCAGACCCTGGCACAGATCGAACTGTGGACCAATACAAGCAAATACGAAAACAAGGTATATGTACTTCCCAAGCACCTTGATGAGAAGGTAGCAAGGCTTCACCTGGCGAAGATCGGTGTTGTGCTGGAAGAACTTACTGCTGAGCAATCAGAATACCTGGGCATTACAAAAGAAGGACCTTTCAAACCTGAGAATTACAGGTATTGATCTTAAAGAATATGCTAAAGAGAAAACCACCCATTTGGGTGGTTTTTTTTATTTCTTGAACATGAAGAAGCGGTTACCATTGGCATCCACACGGTAGAATTTATCGCCCCCCTCGATCAGCATGCCCTGGGAGTGGCCTTTCGCATGGTGCGTATCCGTGTTGAAAACCTTGCCTTTAAACCACATGCTGACAGTATCCGAAACCACGGTATGGCCGGTGACAATATGCCTGGAGTTGAACCGCATTAAGGAACTGTCCACTTCTTTCTCGATCAGTTTAGGGTCGCCGGCCTTATACATACCCCGGTACCAGAAAGGGCCGTAGTCACTATACAAGATCTCCGTTTCCATGTTGGGGTAATTGAACGTGGAATCAGCATAAAACGGGCGTGCGATTTTGTTGATGAGGGGAACATCAAAAGGCACCCGGTAAACCATGGGGGAAATGCCGCCATGGACATACAGGATATCCCCGATCTTCTCCGCCACATTCTTTGTCCTCAACCACCTTCCCAATTCAGAAGATTCCCCGTATAGCTCAACAAAAGGCTTATTCATTAACTTGGCGGCCTCAACATACTTCGGGTGTAAATACCTCAGATCGCCGGACATATTCATGATCTCATGGTTACCGAGTACGTAGTGCACATAACCCCCGGCAGCGCGGGCTTTCTCTTCGAGGGAATAGATCAGCCATAAGACTTCTGTCACCTGTGCACCACGATCAACGAAATCGCCGATCAGCAGCAAATGACCCTCTTCGAAGATCCAGTTGAAATTGTCATCGATCACCTTATTGGCGACCAGGAGCTTCCTGAATGCGGCAAAATTCCCTTCGATATCAGAGATCACCAGTTGTTTCTTGGGCTTTCCCCACTCGCTTCTTTCCACCTGGAGTTTCGACTTTAGTTTAACATCGAAAGTTTTATCGGGATTCTCCGTGGCCACTTTTACCACATAGCCATCCCTGCCTGACAGCGGCAAAGTTTCCGCAGACCGAACATTAATGCCGTTCTCCCGGATAATATAGTTTACATGCATCTTATTGTCAGTGTACATGATATAAGGCCCATCTGTCACTTCCTTATTAAAATCAACCGCAGACCGTGGAGAACTCATGCTGAGAAGGATCAGGGGCAATATGGCCAGGGATAATCGTTTCATCTTTGATTTTGTCAGGGTTAATGTTCCGGCACCGTATAAATTTACTATTTCATAACATTCAGCGGGGAAAAAATATTTGCCTGATCATTTTACGGAATTTATCCCCAAAAAGCGAGTTTATCTGCTTGATTTACAGAAACTTTCTGTTGTTTGGCTAATTTTGTTGAAATCCTGTACGAATGAAACAATACTTTTCGGAAAGAAATGCCCTTACTGTCATAACGGGTATTTTCTGTTTTGTCATGACTATTGTGTCAGCACTCCAGCAACAGGTTTGGCAGGCTGTAGCCTTTGCCCTCGCGTTCAGCTTTTCAGTCGAGCTCATTTGTCACCGTTCCAGGGAACAGAGATAAGTTTAGCATAAAATTTGTAGTGGAAACCAGAAGTTTGAGGTATGCACATTAATTTCATTAGAAATATCCAGTTCACGAAGTTATTAAAGGTAGACGGGCGTTTGAAGGAATTCAACTTCCGCAAGCTGACCGGCCTCAACGAGGGCCTGATCACCGTAGATGTAAGTGATGACCGTGGGAACAGGATCATGTTTACCATGCAGAAGAATGGTAGCGGGTATGTTTTCCATAACCAGCCTTTTTTGCCAGACTGGATAATCAAGAACGAGCAAAATCTGAGTGACCTTATAGATTCCGAACTGAGGACCATGGGTTGAACCCAGGGGCCTGATTTTTCTTATGACCATCATCACTATTGCCCTGGTTCTCAGAATGGGGATCGGCAAAGAGAAGCAAGACCAGCACTTTCGTGAAGCCGGCAAACCGTTAACTTTGCAGCATGACAAGGCTCTCGGTTAACATCAACAAGATCGCCACCCTCAGAAACAGCAGGGGCGGCAATAATCCCGATGTAGTAAAGGCAGCTATCGATGTACAGCGTTTCGGGGCGGATGGCGTCACTGTCCACCCCCGCCCGGACGAGCGACATATCCGATACCAGGATGTGAGGGATATCA
>JBBAJN010000057.1:0-17871 GCA_040404045.1 Chitinophagaceae bacterium | reverse complement strand
ATTACCTGAATCCGTTGTTGAGTGATTATGGTTTTCACATTGCGTTTGTAAGTGAATCTGGAACGCTTATCAGTAACAGTAAAGAGGCTGAAAAGTACCTGAAGAAGCTGGAGGTTTTCCCCTTGTATAACGACGATCATCTTTCGCTGATACGCGAGGGCTTGAAACTGGGTATCTGCCAGCCTCCCGTAGTGCTGGAAGGGCTTCGGTCTACCTATGAGAGTCATATTGTTGACAACGTAGACAGCAGTATGTTTTTCCGTCCACTGGCTACGAGGCCGCTGACGATCAGCGAGCAGGATTGGGTAAAATACCAGCAGCGTGGCAGGCAATTGATCAGGAGCATCATTGTGCCGCAGTATGTGCGGTTAAAAAAGTTTTTCGAAGAGGAATATCTTCCAAACACGCGGAAAACATTGGGTGCCACAGAGATGCCTGGCGGACAGAACCTTTACCAGCAGCGCATAGATTATTTTACCACATTGCAGATGCCATTTGAGGAGGTGTACCAGACGGGCCTTAAGGAAGTGGCCCGGATCGAGGCCGAGATGCAACAAGTGATGCGAGAGGTGAATTTTAACGGTGATCTGAAGGCTTTCATTGCAATGCTCAGGACGGATCCTAGGTTTTATGTAAGCAGCCCTGAGGCTTTGTTAAAAGAAGCTTCTTTCATTTCCAAGCGAATCGACTGGGTTTTGCCAAAATATTTCGGGAAACTGCCAAGGCAGCCCTATGGTGTTCAGCCAGTGCCTGCTTTCCTTGCGCCTGGATATACCGCGGGACGGTATAGTGGCGCGCCCGTCAGCAGTACCCGTGCCGGCGAGTATTGGGTGAACACCACAAATTTAAGCAGCCGGCCTTTGTATGCCCTCGAGTCGCTCACTCTTCACGAAGCGGTGCCAGGGCATCATCTGCAAACTGCGCTAACCCAGGAATTACAGCACGTGCCTGCATTCAGGCGCAATTATTATCTCAGTGCCTTTGGGGAGGGCTGGGCATTGTATAGTGAGTACCTGGGGACAGAGATGGGATTTTTCCAGGACCCATATAGCCGGTTTGGCAGATTAACCTATGATATGTGGCGGGCATGCAGGTTGGTGATCGATGTAGGTATCCACGCTAAAGGCTGGACACGGGAGCAGGCAGTGGCTTACCTGGCGGATCATACAGCGCTGTCTATGCACGAAGTCAATACAGAGATCGTTCGCTATATTGCCTGGCCGGGCCAGGCTGTGTCGTACAAGATCGGGGAGCTGAAGATTCGTGAGTTGCGTAGAAAGGCAGAAACTGCATTGGGACCAAAGTTCGACATCCGTGCATTTCATGATATGGTGCTTTCGCAAGGCACAGTGACCTTGGGGATATTGGAACAGATGACTGACGCATTCATCGCAGCGAACAGGTAAATGATCTTAAAGCACTTGCATAACATACAATAGCACAGCCCATGAAGTTTATTTTACCATTACTCCTGTTTGCTGCAACTGCATTCTCCCAGAACCCGCCGGGCCTCAGTGAGATAAGGGAAGCCGATCTTAAAAAAGATGTGTACGATATGTGTGCGCCCGTTTACCGCGGTCGTGGAGGTGGGACCATTGACGAACTCAATGCTTCGGTGTGGCTTGCCGAAAAGTTCCGGTCCATCGGAATTAAACCTGCGGGCGATCGCGGAACATATTTTCAGTATTTCGATCTCTGGCGCAATGAGATCTCAGAAAAGTCAAGCATTAGTATTAACGGAATTCCGATGCAGTTGTGGAAAGACGCAGCTGTTTCTCATATGGCCAACGCCCGTCTGGATGGTCCTGTCGAATATCTTGGCGATGCATTGGGGGTGGACACAACGGCAGATTACAGGGGGAAAATAGTGGCGCTATCTGCGAATGGGAAAGGCATCAGTCTTGACATATCCCTGCCCACCTGGAGGTATAGCCGTTATGTTTTTGCAAAGTACGGAGTGCCGCTTTTGAAGAGAGGCGCAGCAGGGATCATCTTTATTGCTGATGATTTGGCCGAGCATGCCTGGGTGGATGCGGCGGAAAATTTCAAACGGGGATACTATGATATCGAAGGGGGGCCACTCTCCACGGTAACAGCCCAAACGCCAGTGATCTGGTTGAGAAAGTCGATGGCCGCTACAGTGGCAAATAAAGCTTATCTCAAAGCGAATATCATCGTCTCCACCTATCAATATCCCTCTGTGAATGTTGTGGGTGTAGTTGAAGGGACAGATGCGAAATTAAAATCAGAATATCTTCTGCTCAGCAGTCATATTGATGCCCATGGAATACGAAATCCGGTCAATGGAGATTCGATCTATTACGGGGCCGATGATAATGCGAGTGTAACTGCGGCGATGCTGGCGTCCAGCCGGGCGTATATCAAGTATCCACCCAAAAGATCTGTTTTGATCGTTATCCATGGCGCTGAAGAGCGTGGATTATTGGGGTCAAGATATTTTTCCGCGCATCCTACTGTTCCTGTAGGGCAAATTGTTACGGTATTGAACGGAGATATGATCGGGCGTAATCACCCCGACAGTGCAACGATCCTTGGCGTAGTGAAGCCGCATCGAAGCTCGACGGACCTGGTGAATATGGCCATTAACGCGAATGCAGAAGGTCCAAAGTTCTTTATCGATACGGCCTGGGATGTCGTTACGCATCCTGAAGGCTGGTATTTCCGAAGTGATCATCTTCCCTATGCGAGGATGGGTATACCGGCCCTGATGTATACCACGTTGTTGCATCCTGATTATCATACACCGCTCGACAATCCTCAGAATATAAATTATGCTAAGCTCAGGAAGATGTCTGAATGGATCTACAGAACAGGGTGGAAAGTGGCCAATGCGCCGCAGAGGCCTGCTTTGGAGAAGGGTTTTAAGTTGGAGCGATAGGAGTACTGATAGTTAATTCAGCCATTGTACAAACAGCAGCACGGCGGCGGCTGTCATTACCAACAGCGTAATACCTCCAATGATATTACTCATTCGGTTGTTGGTATATTGTTTCATGATCTTTTTGTTGTTGCTCACATGCATGATGATGCCGATCAAAACTGGCGCGGTGATGCCATACAATACAGCAGTATAGATCAGGGCTTTGACGGGGTTAATGCCGAGAAGGTCAATGAATAGCGCCAGGAGTACGGAAATAATCAGGATAACATAGAAGCCTTTTGCCTGGTGAAACTTCTTGTTCAAGCCTTCTTTCCATCCAAACGCTTCTGATAGCATATAAGAGATCGAGCCTGCGAGCACAGGAATAGCAAGGAGGCCGGTTCCTACAACGCCGAAAGCAAACAGGTAGAAAGTGCTGTCACCCGCCAGGGGCCTCAGTGCTATTGCTGCCTGATCAACCGTTTCAATTTTAGTGATACCCTTCGGAAACAGCACAGTTCCTGCGGTAAGCACAATGAAGTAGAAGATCAGGTTTGAGAAAAACATTCCCGAGCGGACATCGTTCTTTGCTTCATCAAGTACGTGCTTGTTCACCATGATCTTTTTTTCTTTGACTTCTTCCACTTCCATAGAGGTTTGCCAGAAAAAAAGATAGGGCGAGATGGTGGTGCCGAGGATGGCAACAAAAATGCTGATCGAGGCATCGTCAAATGTAAAGGAGGGAATAAACGTAGATTTGATAATGGCACCCCAATCTTGCGTCGAAAGAAAGGGGACGATGAGGTAACATAGCAACACAAGACATAAATACTGCAGGACCGTAGCAATTGTTCGGTACGACAGCTTGATGAGATTGAACAGCAGCAGCACGCAATAGAAGATGGCAAATACTGGTGAAGGTATCGTGGGAAACAGCAGGTTTGACACGGCGCCCATGCTGGCGAGGTCCGCACTGATGTTTAGGATGATCGCGGGAAAACTGAATACGATCATCGCCCATAATACAGGCTTTGGATAATGTTTTTTCAAGATACCGGTAAGGCCTTTCCTGGTGACGATGCCTATCCTCGCGCACATTTCCTGGACCACCACCATCATGGGCCATGTAACAATGGCCGTCCATAAAAACTGGAGCCCGAATCCCGCACCGGCCTGGGTATATGTTGCGATTCCGGAAGGGTCATCATCACTGGCTCCTGTAATGATGCTTGGGCCAATGATTTTTTTGAGCTTGCTTAATTTCATCCTGCCAAATTGCAGTTCAAAATAGGCTATTTCCACGGACAGGGTATCACGCCGGAAATTTTCTCGTTTCCTCCGCTTTTCCTAATGACCAGTAAGAGTTTCCGGGTGGGCCCTTATACTTATTTGATCACACAATTATCCATGATGATCTCTTCCATCAGGTCGTTATAGGACGTCAGTCTTCCTTGAATTTTCACGAGGTCACCGCTTTTTAGTGTGGCTGCTTTGGAGGCATTTGTTGAATCAAGACTGCAAACGATGTTTCCCAATGAAACATGTTTTCCGTCTATACCAGTGACCGCACCTTCCACGAGAATGGCTTTGTCAACATATTTTCCCAGGGTACTCTGATCAGTTTTGAAGGCATCTGATAATGCCTGGCTGGTAAGTTCATATGCGGGCTTCTCTGCACTGACGTCGCGGTGTGGTTTATAGAACACATACCAGATCGCCCAACTGCCAATGATCACTCCCAATGCGAAGCCGATGATCAAAATATTCTTAAAATTTTTACTGATAGCCATAGTAAGATGTTTGAGTTGTTGAAGCTCAAAACTGTTCAAACATTGGCTGATTTCTCATGACTAACGTCATACTGTGCACAGATCATCGTCACAGGAATTCATATCTGCGTAAGCAACCTTTGTCACATAACTGTAACAACAATTGGATACAGTTTACATCATTCTTAAATCCATTGATATGGACAATTACCGGTTTAAAAAAGCTTTCACTACTTCAGCGCTGATCCTTGCTGTGATCGTGATGGCGGTACAATGTACCAAGGAAGGCGTAAATGCGCCCTTAATCTCCAGAAATGTAGTTAATCCTGATTCAACCGTGTATGCCTCTTTTTATGATACGGTATGGATCGACAAGCGGGACATAACTGCCGACGTTAATGACATCATCATGACCAATGGCGTACTTTCCATTATTAACACCAACTGTGCTTCTCCAGCCTGCCACGGTGGTGGAATTAAACCCAGGCTTACGAATTACGCGGAGATCAAGGCACTGGTTACCCCGGGGAATCCTGAAGCAAGTAAGCTCTATCAGTTGGTCACCACCAGCGATGTGGTGAAGGCGATGCCCCCCGTAAATTATGGCGTGGATCTGTCTACCTCAGATAAGACCAAAATTTATAACTGGATAAAGAATGGCGCGAATGAAAGACCAGGTCTTGTGGATTTCCGGCCTGCTGCAGTTTCGCTGATTGTCAACGGATGCGGCTCCGCGAATTGCCACAACCAGGCTACCGTAGGTGGTGCATGGGCCAGAAGGAATCTGATCCCTGTTGCTCCTGGCGATACCGTGAATTTCACATTCACTGAGCCCAGCGGTGCATTTCGAAATTTCGCGCAGTTGAAAGAACCGAAGCTTTCCCAAGTATGGAATGCTTATAAGGATAGCGTTCGGAGGTTCTATGCTGATACGGTGGCCAATGCATCTTTCAGGCCATACAAGACCTTCAGTACTCCGATCGTGGCATCTAATGTTCGGGGACCATTGAACTCTTATGATGATCTCATTTTTGATGCCATTTATCCTAAAGCCCGGAGAAGTTCAGGCTCGGCTCAGCATACCAATGCTTCAGGCGTTCGCTTTTATGTGTTTAGTGATCACCTTGGCGCAAACACTCCGGCAGCATCTCCTTCAAATGCCCGAAACCCAACGAGTTCCCTGATCTCACGCATTGATTCTACCATAGTGGTAGCGTCACCACGGACCAAGGCTTTCAATTTCGACCACCATGGCGATATGGCCTATCAGGATGGCGGATTTTCGAAAGCTGAGATCGCCCTTGTGAAAGCCTGGTATTTCGCAGACCCCAATATCCCCGATATCTGGAAATATGGCCTCGATGGCACAGGTATTTTCAGGTACAGGAAATCAGGAAACATCATCAGAAAATAGTCAGCGTTTCAATCTTTCAATATGAGAAAAGCAACTCTTCTTTCAGCCGTTCTGTTCAGCATCATCTGGCTTTCGGCCTGCTACAAGAACTACTATGATATCCCTGAGGATACGCTGAACCAGATCAACTCGGTCTCTTTCCGTAAAGACGTAGTGCCTATTATGACCAGTGGCGCCTGCGGTTGTCATAACAATGGTACTACCCGGCAAATCAAGTTCTCCTGGAACGATACCATCTACTATTCCGCCATTCAAGCCCGCTCAACTGTCCTGAACGACATGGCTAAGGGCGGTGCCCATCCGGGTGAAGGCTCCATCTTCTTTACCCCATCACAGGCCAGTATTGTCAGGAAGTGGTATGACCAGGGCGCGAAAGACGACTACATTCCGCCACCGATTACGGGCCCTGTGACCTATGATAAGAACATCGTTCCCATTTATCGTACGGATTGTACCGGAAGCACTTGCCATGGCGGTTCAGCGGTTACGCTTGATTACAATGCCATGCGAGCGGATTCCAGCACCATTAAACTGATGATGAAGACACAGGGTCAGCAGGGGCACCCCGGAGGGCCGTTCAGTATTGCGTCATCAACTTCATTGACTTTCCTGGCATGGTATTCACAGGGGGCGCCTAAAAACTAATTTTCAAACAAACACTAAACTGAGTAAAATGGTCAACATGAAAAAAATCTTACTGGCAGGTATCCTGGTAATGATCACCACGGTGGTCTGTGCGCAGACTTACAAAACAAGGGATGGCAACATCTATTTCAATCCCAACAAGAATCAGTCCAGTAAGGAATATGCAGCTCTGAGTAAGGAAGGTACCGCTGTATTTAAAGTGGAAAGCTCAGAAGTGGCTTTCCTGGTTCCCATGAAAAGCTTCCATTTTAATAATGCCCTTTTGGAAGAACATTTCAACGAGAATTACCTGCACACCAATAAATTCCCCAATGGAACTTATCGTGGCAAACTCATTGGTTTTGATAAAGCCATGTTGGCTAAGGACGGAGAGTATAAGATGAGTTCCGAGGGTAAGGTAGAGATGCATGGTGTAACCCGTGATTTCACAGCACCGGTGACGCTCAACGTCAAGGGAGGTGTGGCAACTTTCAAATGCATGTTCACTATTAAAGCGGCCGATTACAATATCGCCGTCCCGGATGTCGTAAAACCTAAACTCGCGGAAGCGACCCCACTGGATGCAACGATTTCGTTTAAAATGAACTAGCCATAACATTTCAATCCATGGATATGAAAAGGAAATTTTGGATCGGCCTGATATCAATGACGTTCTGCAGTGCAGTAGTTGCACAAGATGACCTGCTGGCAGACCTCGTTAAGGAAGATTCTTCGAAAGTGAAGGAGAATATCACCATCGCCACGTTTAAGTCCACCCGTGTAATAAATATGCATAGCGTGGAAATGACCGGGGATGGAAACCTACAGTTTATGATCATTCACCATTTTGGTGCTATTTGGGACAAAAACGAAGGTGCATCCAACCTGGCCCGTTTATTCGGTTTGAACGCGAGCTTTGCCAGTACGTATATGTCGTTCGACTACACACCCATTCGTTGGATGAACCTCGGCATAGCCTGGGCAGGCGCAAGCACCATGGAAGGTACGGCCAAGTTCAAGCTTCTACGGCAGCAGAGCGGGGTCAGAAATTATCCGGTAAGTGTGGCATGGGTTTCCACCGCTAACTTCAATGCCTCCAAGCAACTGGAATCACCCAATAACTTCTACTGGAACAGGTTTTCCTACCTCAACCAGTTGTTGATCGGGCGTAAGTTTTCAGACTTGTTGTCTCTGCAATTAACACCGGCTATCATCCACAGGAACATTGTTGCCTATGGAAACTCAGATGCGCATACCGTTTTTTCTGTCGGTCTCGGCGGACGTGTTAAACTCAGCGACAAACAAGCCATTACGTTTGAATACAACCGGCAGCTGAACGGGTATGAAAACGTTGTTGATAAAACAGGTGCGATAGTAAGCTACTCGCCAAATCTGATCTCGCTCGGGTACGACTGGGATACAGGGGGACACATCTTCCAATTCTTCTTTACCAATAGTTCATTCGCCAGCAACTTGCCTCAGCTTTCGGCTAATCCGGTGAGGGATAATTTCGGTCAGTGGTCGATCGGGTTCAACCTGAATCGTAGTTACGCTATTAAACATAAAGTTAAAACGCAGTAGTCCTAACCATAAATTCAATCGTGTGTTTGATCGGGGCATTGGAAAATGCCCCGATTTTTTATTGGCTAAAAATATATGCCTGCCATTGGGTTAGCCCAAAAACTTGCAACGCTTTCGATACTAAGCCTTGTAGCCCCAGCTTTTCATGATCTCCATATTCTGTCTCATGCATTCCAGTGGAGCAATTCCCTGGTACGCCTCCTGTTCGATAATGAAATGATTAGGTCCCCCCGCTTTAGTGGCGATCGTGAGGATCTCACGGATGCCTACAATGCCTTTTCCAAGGATCGTACTGTCGTATTTTTCGTGACCGCCAGAACTTAATATTTCATCCTTCACGTGCCAGGATTCAAACCTTCCGGGATACTTTTTAACCACATCAATGGCCTTAGCACCACCATTATAAAGGTTACCGGTATCTAACTGCTGCATGACCAGTTTGGGATCGGTGCTCGACAAAATAATGTCAAACAGCGTCCTGTCCCCATGCTTCTCACTGAACTCAAAATCATGGTTGTGGTATCCAAACTTCATCCCTGATTTCTGGCAGAGTTCCCCGTTCTTGTTGAACAGTTCCATGAATTTCTTTAATGCATCGGGTTCACGGCGCACCTTGTCTTCCATGGATGGCGATATCACAAACTGCTGTCCAAGTGCCGCAGCATCTTCCACCGTGTATTTCCACTTGTCCGTAAAATCCTTTTTTGTATCGTCCCAATGTGACGAACTGAATACGGTATGTCCACTGGGCATCTTCATCCCGAGGTCCTCTAACACTTTTTTGAACTCTTTGGCTGTCCAACCATAGAACTTCCGGTCAATATAATTGGCATGCTCCGCATACCTGTACCCCATACCTGAAAGTTGTTTCAGGGTTCCCAGGGGATCTTTCTTCATGTCTTCCCTGACTGAATACAACTGGAGACCTACCAGCTTTTGAGGATACTTCGGGCCTGCAGAAAGGAACTCCGGTATAAGCATAGACCCTGCCAAAGCAACAGCAGCGGTTTTTACAAATTGTCGCCTGATCATAGCATTAACGTTTGCTATGAAGTTAACAATTTGACGTTAACGGGAAACGCTTTTTTCCTTACATTAGGATATGAAGTATTTACTGATCCTTACGATAATTGCCCTGTTTCATCCCCGCCAGGATAAACTGCAGGGCGCCTGGGAGTATTCCAAAGGGGACACTACATTTTCCATGATCGTGGTGGACGACTACATGAGTATGGCTATGTACAACATGGCGGGTAAAAAGTTTTATGGTACGATGGGTGGTACGGTGACGAGTATCCAGGGTGAGATCGCAGGGATCATGGAGTTCAACAGCATGGATAAATCAGCTGTTGGCAAGCCTTACCACATGCCGATGAGCCGAAAGGGGAAGGAATTGGTGATGGGACGGGCCAACAAGGAAACCTGGAAGATGGTCGACGACGGCACCAAAAATCTTGCAGGTAACTGGCGGATCACCCAGCGTGAACAGAACGGAACACTCACCCCCATTCATACTACCGGCGCCCGCAAGACCATCAAGATTCTTTCTTCAAACCGCTTCCAGTGGGCTGCTATCAATACCGAAACCGGCGAGTTCTCCGGTACCGGCGGCGGCAGCTACAGTTTTGCAGATGGTAAATACACCGAAACGATCGAGTTCTTTTCCCGTGACTCAAGCAGGGTAGGGATGTCGCTCAGTTTTAACGCAAGGCTTAACCAGAAAGACTGGTACCACTCCGGAAAAAGCAGCAAGGGAGACCCGATCAATGAGGTCTGGAGCAGGCGATGAAATGTGGGAAATGCGATGAATGAATGTGGGCATTTCCCATTCCTCACATTGTTCTGAGTGCCAGCTCGTCCAGCTGCTTCTGGTCGATGGTAGAAGGCGCATCGAGCATCACATCCCGGCCGCTATTGTTCTTAGGAAATGCGATAAAATCCCGGATACTCTCTGATCCTCCAAGGATTGCGCAAAGCCTGTCGAATCCAAATGCGATTCCTCCGTGCGGCGGAGCACCATATTCAAAGGCGCCGAGCAGGAAACCAAACTTATGCAGGGCTTCCTCGCGGGTCATGCCCAGGGCGTCAAACATTTTTTCCTGCAATTCACGCTGGAAGATCCTGATCGAACCGCCGCCGATCTCATTACCATTCAACACCATATCGTAGGCATTTGCCTTGATCTGCGCATAAGGATGTTTGAGGTATTCGGCCTGGTTCTCGATGACCGGGCTGTTGCCGATCATGATCCCTATATGGTCTGGTTTTGGTGAGGTAAACGGATGATGGCGGGCAACCCAACGGTTGTCTTCTTCACTGTATTCAAACAGTGGGAAATCCAATACCCACAATAGTTTGAATTCGTCCTTCTTTCTCAGTCCCAGCCTTTCGGCCATTTCGAGGCGAAGATCGCTAATGGCTTTGCGAGTTCTCTCTTCCGTACCGGCGAGAATGCAGACCATATCACCTTTACCGGCTCCGGCTGCTTCTGCGATCGCGCGAAGCTGATCTTCAGTGAAAAATTTATCTACGCTGCTTTTAACCGTACCGTCGGCATTATACCTGATGTATACCAGGCCCTGCATGCCGATCTGCGGGCGCTTAACCCATTCCGTTAGTTCGTCTACCTGCTTACGTGTATATTCCGCTACTCCGGGGATTGCAATGGCTACAACGGTTTCGGCATCATTGAATACTTTGAAATCTGTTCCCTGCAGCAACTCGCCTTTGGCTACAATGTCGCCGCCGAGTGTAAAGGCCGATTTGATGTTCAGCACTTTCATGTCAAAACGGATATCCGGCTTATCGTTTCCATAATTCCACATGGCTTCTTCCCAGCTCATGCGCTGAACAGACTCTGTGTAATCAATGCCTTTGACCGCTTTGAAGATGTGCTTGATCATGCCTTCAAACATGTTCAGGATATCTTCCTGTTTTACAAAGCTCATTTCGCAGTCGATCTGTGTGAACTCCGGTTGCCTGTCGGCCCGCAAATCCTCATCCCTGAAGCATTTCACAACCTGGTAGTACCTGTCGTATCCACTTACCATCAGCAACTGCTTGAAGGTCTGCGGTGATTGGGGCAGGGCATAGAACTGGCCCTGGTTCATCCGGGATGGCACCACAAAATCCCTGGCGCCTTCCGGGGTAGACTTGATCAGGAAGGGCGTTTCGATATCCATGAACTGATTATCGTGCAAATAATTCCTGGCAGCCCTGTTCACAGCATAACGCAGCTCCAGGTTTTTCTTGATCAGGTTCCTGCGCAAGTCGAGGTACCTGTACTTCATACGGAGGTCATCGCCGCCATCCGTATCGTCCTGGATGGTGAAGGGGGGTACCGCCGATTTATTCAGAATGGTAAAGGATACCACGTTGATCTCGATCTCACCCGTAGGAATATTCGCGTTCTTGTTGGAACGTTCCACAACCATACCGTTGATCTGCAGCACAAACTCCCGTCCCAGGGGCTGTTCATCAAGCTGGTTGTTGAGCGCCTCTGAAAATACAAGCTGCGTGATGCCGTAACGGTCGCGCAGGTCCACAAATGTGATTGCGCCAAACTTCCTTACGGTTTGTACCCAGCCTGCCAGTGATACTTCTTTTCCTTGATCTGCGATCCTTAATTCGCCGCACGTGTGAGAACGATACATAATGTTATATCAATATTTAAATAAGATAATCTTTTCAGAACCTAAGCTATTTCCTTTTCAATGACCTCTTTGGTACGCTGAAGCATTTTTTCCTTAAACCCCTTTTTTCTGGACAGGATGACATAGTAGTAAAACAGGACCAGAAGCCCCAGCATGAAAGGAATCAATGAAAATTGCCTGAGTCCGTATTCGCCTATCAGATTTTGGTCCCATCCATAGAACTCACCTACCATCCATGTGCAGTTGGCCGTGATCCATAGTATGACCGCCAGGTTATGCACGAACTCAGATATGATGAACCTGGTCTGCCAGGTGATCATAATGGCAACTGCAAAGGTGGGAATGATCATGAACATAGCCATTGGCTTTAAATTCATGGCCCAACATGCATCCTTGATCAGCCAGAACAGGATATGCATGTTTTCCACTCTGCGGTAACGAGCGGGAATGTAATAGAGCTTTTCGTTATCCATTGTATGTTTAGAAGCGGCAAAAATACACAATTAGCGCTATTTCCCCCTGAAGAGCCCGGCCCGGGGGAATGGCCCTGTTTTTATCCTTATTGCTACTCCTTCACCTCCAATCTGCTCCCGCCCGAATGGGCATTGAATTCAGGTGCATACATGCTCTGGATGTTGGATATGCCCGCTGCAAAATGGCCCGTATGCGTCACCACCACGGGGTATTCAAATACCCGGGTGCCCTTGGGCAGCCAGGAGAAGAAAAACTCGGTACCCGTATCTCTCGTGCTTTCGTAATACCCTAAACCGCCCTGCCATTTGTAGCTGCTGATCACATTGACCGGCTCTGTTCCTGAAGCACGCATATCTTTCAAATGCATATACTCCATATCCCTGTCTGCTTTCAGCGTGATGCGAATCTTGATCCGGTCGCCTACTTTCAGCGCATCGCCATCCTTAAGCGGGGTGAGCACCGGACCTTTGTCGCTGTTCCTTTCAATGAAGAATTGCCTCGTAAGTTTTACGGGGGTATTGGCTTCCTGGACCTTGTTCATCTCCTCAAAATACTGCCAGTGCACAGCACCCCAGCTAATGCCTGTATTTCCCGGCGAAACAGTTTTTCCCGTTGCGTTGTTTCCCTTCACATACACCTTGATGTTTCCCATACCAGGAACAATATCCCTGCTGCCGATCACTTCAGTAAAGTATCCGGTACCTGCTTCCTGGCGCGCCTGGGACGAGCTCAGTTTTTTGTCACCCAGCTGTATAGTGACCTCCGGATCATCGCCCAACAGGTCCGTGCCCGTGGTCATACATGCATATACGGCGTCGGCAGTTGCCTTGGTGCTTGTCCAATGCTGGACACGCTTTTGGTTCAGTAACCAGAGTTTCATATTGTCGATATCCTCCTGGTTACGTCCTGTCTCGGCAAATGCTTCCATCAATAAGGCCTGTGTTTCTACCGGGGCTTGATGCCAGGAATAACCCCGCGTATTGGCCTTCCAATACATGCCCAGTTCTTCAGACTGAATGGCGTTCTCCTTTAACGAATGGATGATCGCCGATGCTAACGTCTTATTGTTGGTTCTGTTCATCACCAGCGCGATCATACCCTGAGATATCAGGCTTCTGTTCAGCCAGAAACGGATGGCCTGGTTATAATAATAGTCATACGCTTTTTGGGAAGATGTGGGAACCGGCAGTTTGAAGAAGCTCCGCATATACAGGTACTGAACCTGTAAGGGCCCAAGGTTATTCTTTGTAAGGTCTGTTTTGGCCTTCACCAGCTTTTCATAGTCTTCGGTGATCTTTCCGTCCAGGTAACGCAAGGCATTTACCGTGATCTGCTCTAACAGGGCTCTGCTTTGTGATGGAACTGCTTTCAATTTGTCAAGCTTCCCGATCCCGGTGATGATATACTGGGTAATATACCTGTCTTCCATGCCACCCTTGAACCATGGAAAACTGCCATTGGCCAATTGCATCTCGCGGAGCAGGGAGAGGTTCACGCTGGTTTCCGACGCGAGGTTGGCCGCATTGAACAGCCTGCCAATGTTCCGTCTTTGTTCCGTTTCATTTTTTGCCTGCAAGACCCAGGGCGTCTCGTCCAGGAGTACAGAACGGAGTTCGGGATTTTTCAGCAGGTTGCTGACCAGCGTGGTGCTGTCGTCCCACTTAATGAACATATTTCGAATGGCCGGAGTACTGTTTGCGGCCAATGCTGCAAGCCCATTGGCATACAACCTGTTGAATAATTGCTCTGAACAATCCTGTCTTTGCTCCATCAGGTAGGGGAGCGCAAGCACGGCATACCAGGCTGGATTGGTGCTGTATTCCAGGGTGAGGCGATGCTGTGCAATGCTATTCGAATTGGCAGAAGCTATAAGGCCTTTAAGCTGATAATTTTTTGTGGCGTTCCCCCTCACCAAAATGGGCTGAGATTCAGTGACCAGCATTCTGTTGCTCAGAACGGGGAGGATGTTTTCTTCCCCGTCCGAGTGTTGGCCTGCCGCCGCTGTGATCCTGTATTGCAGCGGCTTGTTATAGTTTGCCGGCACCTCGATCTCAAACTGTACCGGTGAGGTCTGCTTTGCATCCACCGTGAAATACTGCGTAGGAAAGATGTTCTGAAACCACCCATCCACCGGTTGGTTCGTATCCGGGTCTATCAGTTGAAGCACAGCGCGGCCTGTGATCTCCTTTTCGGAAAGGTTACTCACCCGGGCGGACAACCGAATTTTGTCACCTTCCCTCAGGAACCTGGGCATATTGGGTTGTACCATCAGTTCTTTTTGGCTGATGAGCTCTTTGGTCATCATGCCGGTTGATACCCCGGTGCTATGGGCCAGCATCTGCCACTTCCACCGGGTCAGCGATTCTGGTACCGTAAAACTGAAGCTGATGTTTCCCTGTTCGTCCGTACTGAGATCGGGGAAGAAGAATGCAGTTTCATTGAAGTTCTTCCTAAAACTCAGGGGGCTTGATGTTGTCTTGTTCTCAGCTGAGCCCAAGCTGCTACTGAGGGTATCTGCCAATCCCATGGCCCTGGTTTTCGCCACACTTTCTTCCATGACGGCTCCATCTGCCTGCATATTCATCTCTGCAGGAGCAGCATACATGCGGTCTTCATGCCTTATTATCGGGTAGATCCATTGGAAGGCATCATAGTTCTTTCCCGGTACTTTGACATATTCTATCTGATGCCGGTAATCGATGGGTTGGCCAGCGGAGAAATTGGTGATGCCTGCCCAATTGGACGATTGGTGTTTTCGGAAGATATCTGGGAAATACCATTGGTGGGGATTGAATTGATCCAACGAAGCGTCGTACATCGAGGTCAGGAGTTCAGCAGCGATTTTTTCACCTTTGGTTCCCTTGACATGTATCGTCCAGGTTTCCCTGCTGCCAGGTAATAGCTTGTCCCGCCTGGTTTCCACGGAGATGTCCAGTTGTTTATTTGTCCAGGGGACATCAATGCGTTGTACCGACTGGAAGAAACGGTTATGTTTCACAAACAAATGCACGATGTCAAATCCGCCCCGGTCTGACTCAAGGACAGGTACAGTGATTTCCTTAACCTGGTTGCCCAACTGCTCAACCTTATACGCCAGGCTGCTATCAGGCCCCTGCCTGTCCATCTGGCGAATCAGGAAGATATGATCTGCCGATGTTCCAAAGCGCACCGAGACGGGCCCGCCGGGTTCAGCTTTTTTCTTTTCTTCAGAGGTGCTTATGTATGTTGGATGGAAGGGGTCGTTTTTGTTGTCCCAGATCCTGGCATATCTCATATCTTTTACTTCCTGCCCGAAAACGTCTTTTCCGATGGTTTCAATCAGATAGTACCCGGGTTCCAGCCTTGAAGCCAGGTGAATGGGCTCGTTGGTATTTCCGGTTTTTCGGAACAGTTCCTCTTTTTTTGGCCAGGTCACGGGATCTGTTTCGTTCATGTAGGGATCGTTCGGGAACAGTTTCGAAAAATCGTACCTGTTCATGATGCTGGTGTCCGGCACTTCCCACATTCTTTCTTTCAGCAGTCTCGTGTTTGCTTCCAACGGATACACGATGATCTCCACAGCCATTTTCTGCGGTATACCTTCGGCGTTGGTTGCGGTAACGCGAATATTTTTCAGGCTGTCGGTATGATAGCCTTCCTGTTCCAGGTCCAGGCTCAATATCACTGCATGGTAAGATATGCTAAGGTTTTTTGTTGCGCTCCTGGTTTCCCCGCTGTTGTCGGTCGCATCCACCGTGATCTCGTAATTGAAAACGGGAAAAAGTTCTTTACTGACACCCGGATCCGGCAAAGCCTTGAATCCGATCATGAACTTCCCGTCCCTGTCTGATGAAGTTTCGCCATGGGTGATCTCTGTTTCTTCCATTCTGACGGGTGGCCATATATGGTAACTCCAGCGCCATGGTAGGACGGTACGCCTGATCACCCTGTACCTGATCGCAGCACCATTCAGGGTATTGCCGGCATATCCTTTGACAGTACCGGAAGCGGTAACGCTGTCGCCTAACCGAAGTTGACCTTTGACGGTGTCAAATACGGTTTCAAATGTGGGTCTTTTGTATTCCTCCACCTGGAAGGATATGGAAGAATATCCATCGCTGTCGATGATGCTGAAATTGCCGGTCAGGGTGTTCTCCGGTAAACGGAACTGACCATGGTAGGAACCGAACGCATTGGTCGTCAGTGCCAGCGAATCGCGGATCTGGCCATTGGCGTCATGCAATCGCAGCGTGGTTTTTTTGTCTGGCACTACGGTGCTCTGGTTTCCATCGCTATGCCTGCTGATCTTTATTCCCTTGAAGTAAACGGTTTGCCCCGGCCGGTATATGCTGCGGTCGGTAAACAAAGCGGTTAACTCCTGGGTTGGCCTGTCATTCTCCCGTTGGTAACGATGATAGTAGTTGTATCTGTTGGTGTACAACCGATCATTTTTCCAGCGGGTGTCCAGCCTGAACTGCCTGACATCGTCAGGCAGGTGGAGGTTCACATAGCCATCCGGATTGGTATGTTTCAAAGCTACTTCCACATATTCCGGACTCCCCAGTTGCTGGTTGAAACGGTACTGCATAACCCGCACTTCTGCATTGGGAAGTGGCTGCCCTGATTCCCTGTTCAGGAAAAAATAATGATTGTCCCGGTTGACGTGACTGATGTTGGAAACATGGAAATACTGACTGGTGAGGTCGTTCCCTTCCATTGAGAAATCTTCCCGTATGCTGGCAAGCAACATATAGTTTCCCGCCGGCAGGGCTTCAATGGCGATTTCGACACGATGCTCCCGGAGATCTCCTGCATCCGGCAATGTTTGTTTTCCTTTCAGGATGGGTGCCCTTGCTGTCAGTTTCTGCCAATACTGTTTCATGTCCCTGGTGATGTTCTCTTCTTCATCTACCGCAACGATCCTGTAATGAAAGGCATCAATGTTACGGTAACTCACCAATGCAAGCACAGGTTTGTCAGGAACCACCACCAGTTCTGTTTTTGCGGAAACGGTTTTTTCTTTGATGCTGTTGAGCAGGTTCCTGGCCCTTGCATCGGCTTCGGATCCAGGGAATCTGCCCGTGATTTTTTCCAGGTCGTTCCTGATGCCCACCAGGGCATATTTCAGACCACCAGTGCTGATTCCTTTTCGGTACAACATGGCCTCCTGGTGTTGTTTTTCGAGTTTGATCACGCTGGCCAGGACACCGAATGGATGGTTAGGGTAGTTTTTCTGCATTTGATCCAGGGCTTCCAGGTAGAGACGGTCTTTTTCCGGTAAAACACTCGCCCGGTGCGTGAAGGCTAGCCGGCCCAGATCTGCATCCAGCAATGCGGAGGGTTCCTTATCTGCCAGGTGAAAAGCCAGCAACTGCTGATAGGTGCGCAGGGCAAGGTAGTTGAGGGAACTGGTATCACTTGTTTTGAATGTTGTTCCTGAAAATTCGCGGGCGGGCGCAAATGCTTTGGGATCATCGATGGTAAAGCGATAGGCAG
>JBBAJN010000056.1:8038-17895 GCA_040404045.1 Chitinophagaceae bacterium | reverse complement strand
ATGTTGTTGATCAGATCGGCTTTTCTCATTTTCTGAGTTTTTTAATGGGATATTAAAATATTTAACGCCCCACTGTACTGGATACCAGGATTTTAACTTTGGAACGTACAGGGCCTAAAATTAACGATTTCAAATCATTAACAGGGCCTGGATGGCTTATTTAGAAACGAACATCATATAATAAAAATTGTATGGTTTTGATTACAGGGCTAATTTTCCCTTAAGTTTTGTTTAAAAATTGCCCCAATGACTGATTTTTTCGCCGAGACCCTCCTTAAATGGAACCAGGAGTCCAACACCAGGGAAATGCCCTGGAAGGGCGAAAAGGACCCTTACAGGATCTGGATCAGCGAAATTATCCTGCAACAGACCCGGGTGGAACAGGGATGGGCCTATTATGAACGGTTCATTTCCACATTTCCTGATGTGAACGCCCTGGCCAATGCCCCCGAAAATGAAGTCTTTAAGCTTTGGGAAGGGTTAGGCTATTATTCCCGTTGCCGCAACCTCATCGCCACCGCTAAAAGGATTTCATTGGAAATGGGTGGCAGGTTCCCGGATCGATATCATGATATCGCCAGCCTGAAGGGCATTGGCCCCTATACAGCTGCCGCGATATCCTCCTTTGCTTTTAACCTGCCCCACGCCGTGGTGGATGGAAATGTGATCCGCCTGCTGAGCCGCGTTTTCGGTATCGACGCTCCCGTGGACGAGGCCGCTACAAAAAAACTTTTTTCCAAACTCGCGCAAGAGTTGCTCAACCCGGAACATCCGGCCCTGTATAATCAGGCCATTATGGATTTTGGAGCTACCATTTGTAAACCCAGGAACCCGGAATGTGGTCAATGCCCGTTCCGGGGCGATTGTAAGGCATATGCGCTGAACTGTATTGACCAACTCCCCAATAAACAGAAGAAAGCCCCCAGGCGGAAACGCTATCTCCACTACCTCATCTTTGACCATAACGGTCATCTGTACCTCAGAAAAAGGAGCGCAAGGGATATTTGGCAGAACCTGTTCGAATTCTGCCTGTATGAGTCAGACAGGCTGCTCGATGAGAAAGAACTGACCAAAACGCTGTTTTTCCGGGAAATCGTCCGGGGTAGCCGCTATAATATGATACATGTTTCCCCGGTCATAAAACAGCAACTGACCCACCAGGAACTTAACGGAAGGTTCTTCAGGATCAGACTGAACGCCGAACCCAAGGGCCTCAAGGAATTCACCCCGGTACTCGAAAAGGATATCAGCAAACTGGCCATGCCCCGTTTTATACTTCGGTATTTGCACGAAAGAATGTAAATTTATTTGGAAGGCAGGCTTTATTTCAGATAAAAACGAATTCATATGAGAGGCGTAAACAGGGTAATGCTGATCGGCAATCTTGGTAAAGACCCCGATGTCCAGCATCTGGAAGGCAATATCGGCGTAGCCAAATTCCCACTGGCAACCACGGAAACTTATAAAGACAGGACAGGAAAACTCATCAGCCAAACTGAGTGGCATACGGTTGTTCTCTGGCGCGGACTGGCTGAGTTGGCACAGAAATACCTGCACAAGGGAAGTCTGATTTACGTTGAAGGCCGGCTTAGGACCAGGAGTTGGGAAGACAAGGAAGGGAACAGGAAATTCGCTACCGAAGTGGTCGGGGACAATCTTATTATGCTGGATAAACGAATGGAAGGCGGACACGGCGGGCCGGATGACCTGAACCGCGACGATGATATGCCGCCTATGTCGGATCACACCGGTGACCTGCCTTTCTAGTTTTAGGGAGCCATTCCGTATTTTTGTTGCTGTTCACCAAAAACAATCTTTTGTACGATAACATCCCAGGCATCCTTATTCAGTTCTCGATAAAACCCGTTTTACTGGGGATTATTCCACAGACAGCAGTAACCGCAATGTTTGTGCTCCTGTTACTGCTGATGGTCACATCGTTTATCATTTCAGGTGCTGAAGTGGCATATTTTTCTTTATCCTTCAAGGATATCAATTTGCTGAAAACAAAACAGCATCCGTCTGCACGGCGTATCCTCGACATGCTCGATGAACCTAAAAGCCTGCTGGCTTCATTATCCATTGCCAATACCTTCCTGAACATAGCTACCATCATCCTGGCCAACTTCCTGATTGATGAGCTCACTGATATCGACGCAAATTTCTTTTTTGCCCTTATGGTCAAAATACTGGTGATCTCCTCCATCCTTGTGATGTTTTCGGAAGTATTGCCAAAGGTCTGGGCCGCACAGAACAATCTTCGTTTCGCATATTATTCATCGTTCCTGATCACGTCTATCCACTATGTGTTCCGCGGTTTCAGCAACTGGACCGTTGGTTACAGCGATAGTATAGAAAAATCACTGGGGGGAGGGAAATCATCTGCCTATACCCTGGAGGAACTTGACCAGGCCATTGATATGACCACCTCAAAGGACGCTACCGAAGAAGAGAAGAATATGCTGAAAGGCATTATCAAATTCGGCAATATCACCGTCAAGCAGGTCATGAGAAGCAGGCTCGACGTCCATGGTGTGGACAGTTCGCTGAATTTCAACGAAGTAGTCAGTCGTGTCGAAGAACTGAGCTATTCCAGGCTGCCTGTGTACAAAGAGAACCTGGACAACGTGATCGGCATCCTCCATACCAAAGACATAGTACCCCATCTTTCCGAAGATGCCGGGTTTACATGGCATAAACTGATCCGTACACCCTATTTTGTCCACGAGCATAAACTGATCGAGGACCTGCTCAGGGATTTTCAGCAGAAGCGTATTCACTTCGCTGTTGTTGTAGATGAATTTGGCGGAACCGAAGGTATTGTCACTCTTGAGGACATTATGGAGGAAGTGATCGGTGATATACACGACGAGTTTGATGAGGAGGACAGCAGCTCTAAGAAGATCGACGAGCAAAATTTTGTTTTCGAAGGCAAAACCATGATCATTGATGCCTGCCGTTTCATGGATCTTTCCGTTGATACTTTCGATGAAGTCAGGGGCGACAGCGAAACGCTTGCAGGCCTGGTGCTGGAAATGGCCGGCGAGATACCGGTAACAGGCCAGGAGATCAGGCAAGGCGATTTCCTCTTCAAAGTCACCGAAGTTGATAAGAACAGGATCAATAAAATTCACCTAACCATCATTCCATCATAGAAACCGATTATGTTGAAGAGAATTGTTTCTGTAGTGCTGGTGCTTTTTTTGGTGGGTTCATGCAACAGTCCGTACACGCCCAGACCCAGGTCCTATTATCGCATCGATCTTCCGAAGCATGCATACCAGGTATTCAACGAACCGGGTTATCCCTACAGTTTCGAGTATCCCGTTTATGCCAGGATCACAAAGGATACAACCTTGTTTGATGATAACCCGGACAATCCCTATTGGATCAATATCGATTTTCCCAAGTTCAATGGCAGGATCTATATCAGCTATAAATCGGTTGGCGGGACATCGATATATAAATTGAAGACCGATCAGGGGGGGTATAAGGACTCGGTTGTCAGGAACAGCTTTGAAGGTCTGCGGGAAGAAGCATTCAAGATGACATATAAACACACGCCCAAGGCCAGTTCTATCAATGATTCCCTGTTTGCCACATCCAGTGGCGTATCGGGGGTATTCTTCTCGGTTGGCGGAAATGCAGCAACCTCAAACCAGTTTTTCCTGACTGACACTGTGAGGCATTTTCTGCGCGGAGCTTTGTATTTTGACGCTTCTCCAAATGCTGATTCGCTGAAGCCGGTGAATGATTTCCTGCAGCAGGACCTAAGGCATTTGATCAATTCTTTTTCCTGGAAGAAGAATTGATCAAACATGTGGTCAGTGTGGTGAATGAGATTAAAGTGATAAATTTTGGAAGATGATTGCAATTGACAATATTCTTGTTTCTGATGAAGTGGTGGAGGCCCAGTTCGTATGCGACCTGAGCAAGTGTAAAGGTGGTTGCTGCGAAGATGGGGACGCCGGTGCGCCGTTGACCGATGAGGAGCTTGACCGCGTAAAGGAATCGTTTGATGCGGTGATCCCTTACCTTACCCCGGCCGGAAAAGCGGAGATTGAAAAACAAGGACTGTTCAGGTACGATGCAGATTTTGGCTGGGTCACCCCAACCGTGAATGGCGGAGTATGCGCCTATGGGTATAGAGATGAACAAGGCATCATCAAATGCTCATTCGAGCAAGCCTATAACGAGGGGCGGATCACCTGGAAGAAGCCGATCTCCTGCCACCTGTATCCTATTAAGATCAAGAAGTCGAAACGTACAGACTATGAAATGGTGAACTATGAACCGCGCGAGAGCCTTTGTTCCCCGGGTTGTGCGCTGGGCGAAAAGCTTAAAGTGCCGGTCTATGTTTTCCTTAAAGAATCGATCGTCCGGAAGTATGGCCAGGAGTTTTACGATGTGCTTGATAAGATAGCGCATGACTACCATCCTGTTAAACAAGGAAAGAAGGGTTGAATATGAAACATCCGTCTGAATCATTTGACGTCCAAAGCGAGCTGAAGGCCGCAGACCTGGAGCACAGGCGAAAGATCAATTTCAATATAGGGCGCTACAATAAAGTGGTACCACAGGGGAAAACCCAGTTCCCTAATGTGGACCTGGCCCGCGAGAAAGCCAAGAATCTCAAGTGGAAGGCCATTGAAAGACTGGATAGATACCTGGAGCAGTTTGAAGATAATTTTACGAGGAATGGCGGTAAGGTGATCTGGGCAGAGAACGTGCAGCAGGCACAGGACGCCATACTGGAGATCTGCAGGCGGAAGAACTGTACATCAATCGTTAAGAGCAAAAGCATGGCCACAGAGGAGATCCACCTGAACGATTTTATGCAGGAGCACGGGATCGAAAGTGTGGAAACCGATCTTGGGGAATATATACAACAACTGGATGGCGAAGCCCCTTACCATATTGTGACGCCGGCCATGCATAAAAGCAAGGAAGATGTGGCGAAGCTTTTTGCTGAGAAACTGAATACCGATCCCAATCTTTCCCCCGAGCAGTTGACGCTGGTTGCCAGGGATAAACTCAGGGGTAAATATACCAGCGCCCAGATCGGTGTCACAGGTGCGAATTTTATCATTGCCGATACAGGCTCCATTGCAGTCACTGAGAATGAAGGCAACGGCAGGCTTAGTTGTGCCTGGCCCAAAACACATATTGCCATTGTTGGTATCGAGAAGATCATACCATCGTTGAACGACCTCCATATTTTCTGGCCGCTGCTCGCCACATTTGGCACCGGGCAGAAGATCACCGTGTATAACTCTGTTATTTCGGGGCCGCGGAGACAGGGAGAAACGGATGGACCTGATGAAATGTATGTGATCCTGCTGGACAATGGCCGGACCAACCTGCTGAAGGATAAAACCCGCGAAAGCCTCTATTGTATTCGTTGTGGCGCCTGCCTGAACGCCTGTCCGGTTTATAAGAACATTGGCGGGCATGCCTATGGCACTACATATAGCGGTCCTATTGGAAGTGTGATCACACCACATCTTCGCGAAATGGGGGAGTGGAAACACCTGAGCTATGCATCCTCGCTTTGTGGTAACTGTACGGAAGTTTGTGCAGTAAAGATCAACCTGCACGAGCTGCTGCTCGAGAACAGATACGAATCGGTGGCTTACGGTAACAGCAGTCTTGCAGAACGACTGGCATGGAAGGCCTGGCGCCAGGCTTCGCTCAACAGGGGAATGATGAACCTTGGAAATGGGAAGCTCAAGAACTGGGTAGTGAATAAGATGTTCAAGGGCTGGAACACCCATCGGTCAGATCTGAATTTTTCCGGGAAAACCTTTAACCAGCTCTGGAAGGAGAAAGAAAAGACCTGATCCTGAAGGCAGGTTTAACCAACCATTCATAAAAACCAATGCTTGTCTACAGTGCTGATAACAGCCCGAGGTTTTCCTATATAACCCACTATTTCCTGGGGAAACTCTGCGGCTTGCCCTTCACTGTCACCCATGATCCCGTGGCATTTAGAAACCACGAGGGACCTGCAGTGTGCTACGATGAGGAGAAATTATCACCGAACGCGATCCATGTAAAACCCCATGGGCTTCTTACCGAAACAGGCATCTGTAGCCAGGAAACCATATTGGCTAACTGGGGAGAAATGCCCTGCTTTTTCTCAACGGATGGCGATATTCCTTTCGATATACTGGCTGCATCGTTTTATCTGATCACCCGTTACGAGGAATATCTCCCCCACGAGAAGGATCTGTACGGAAGGTATCCGCATACCAGCAGCCTGGCGGCTAAGAAAAATTTTCTCCACCTTCCTTTGATTGACATGTGGGCTGCAGCATTCAGGAAACTGGTCCCGCCTGCCGACGCTGGAGTATTGCAGCGTTCCTTTTCTTTCGTCCCAACCTATGACATCGATATGGCCTGGGCCTACCTGAATAAGGGCTTTTTCCGGAACCTCGGCGGTTTACTGAGATCGTTGGGTAGCGCTAACTGGCAGCAGATGGAGAAACGTGTTCAGGTGTTGCGGGGTATGAGACCGGATCCTTTTGATGTCTATGAATGGCTTGACGCGCTTCACCTTAAGTACGCCCTCAAACCCTTTTATTTTTTTCTGCTTGCCGAACGGAACAGTGAGTACGACAAGAACATCCTTCCATCCAATGGCAAGATGCGAAGCCTGGTCAGCTACCATACATCCGGTTACCGGACCGGGATACATCCATCATGGAGGTCGAGGAACAGCCCGGACCTTTTCAGAAAGGAAATAGAGACCCTTGAACACATCTCAGGGCTACCGGTCAGGCATAGCCGTTTTCATTACATTGCCTTCAATCTGCCCGAAGGTTACCGAAAGCTTCTGGATCATGGAATCAGCTCGGATTATTCCATGGGCTATGGCACGGTCAACGGTTTCAGGGCTTCAGTGAGTATTCCGTTCCCGTGGTACGACCTCCAAAGGGAAACCACTACAGCGCTGATGGTACATCCTTACTGCTGGATGGATGCCAACAGCTACTATGAACAGTTGTATACACCGGCGCAGGCATTTGCGGAGTTGAAAAGTTACCACGACGTGCTGAAATCCGTAAAAGGTCAGCTAATGATCATCACCCACAATAATTTTTTAAGCGACGAGCCTGGTTTTGCCGGCTGGAAGGAAGTGTATGGTATCTTTCTGGATGAAGTGGTCTATTGGGACCTTTGATCAGTTTTCCTGGCTGAGCTTGGCTTTCTTGTATCCCGTGTTGACCAGGTATACTCCAAGCAGGGTGACAAGCGTACCTCCTGCTATCACCATGTTCAGTTTTTCATTATTCAGCAAAGAGCCAATGATTACCGCTACGATGGGATTAATATATGCGTAAACAGAGGCTTGTGCCGGCGGCAGTCTCTTTAGAGCATAAATGAAAGCTGCCAGGGTGATGATGGAACCTACGATCACCAGATATCCAATAGCGATCCAGGTTGTTGGCGTGGTTTGCTCCAGCGGTACATACTGACCGGTGACCCTGGAGGTGATGGTGAGGATAACGCCGCTGAGGAACATCTGCCAGCCAACGCTGTAATATGGATTCAGGTCACGGGCATGGCGAACGGTATAGATCGTTCCCATGGCCCAGGTCATAGTAGCGAAAATGCCCAAGACGATTCCAATGCTGAATTTTGTATCTAGGAAGGCATCCAGGTAGTCGTAGAAGATGATCAGTATCCCTACAAAGCCCAGCAACAGGCCAATGGATGTAGTGAGGTTGAGTTTTGTCTCCCTGATCATGATTAAGCTGAAGACTGCTATCCAGATAGGCGAAATGGCGCCGATCACGGCACCGAGGCCGCTTGGGATGTATTGTAACGACCATGTACTGAATCCATTGCTGATCACAAACATCAGCAGGCTCATCCAAACAAACTGCATCAGCAACTTAATACCGGGCAGCGGATGCTTTTTAACCAGCAGGAAATAAATGAGGTAAATAGAGCCACCTAAAAGCTGCCGGATGCCTGCCAACTGCAGGCCCGGTATGGTTTCAACCCCTTTTTTAGACGCGAGCCAGGTGGTGCCCCAGAAAAGGCTTACCAAACCAACAGCAACAAGCGCCCTTGTTTTCTCTGATTGTTTTTTTGGATGAAGGGGTTGTACAGTATTTTTTACGGTATCATAGATGTCGTATATGTATTGCTTCAGTGGCGGCTGTTTCATGTTTTTTATAACACTAATGCCTGAAATGGCGCATTCCGGTCATCACCATGGCCAGTTCATATTGCTTGCAGTATTCTATTGAATCCTTGTCCCTGATCGATCCGCCGGGTTGTATGAAGGCTGTGATCCCTGCAACGTGCCCCATTTGAACGCAATCATTGAAGGGGAAAAAAGCATCGCTCGCCATAACGGCGCCCTGGAGGTCAAAGTCGAACTGTTTGGCTTTTTCCAGCGCATGACGCAGAGCGTCCACTCTTGAAGTTTGGCCGCAGCCCTTGCCGATCAGTTGTTGATCCTTAACCAGAGCAATGGCGTTCGACTTCAGGTGTTTGCAGACCAGGTTTGCAAACACCAGGTCTTTTTTCTCGGTTTCTGTTGTTTGCCTTCCTCCTGCTTCTTCCCATTTCTCGAAATTGCCTTGATCCTGGCCTTGTACCAATACCCCGTTAAGCAACGACTTATATCCCTGTGCATATGCTACCTGTTGATGCTGTTGTAGCAGGATCCTGTTTTTCTTTGTTTTCAGGATTTCTAATGCATCATCGTCATATGCCGGGGCAACCAGTACTTCAAAAAAGATCTCATTGATCTCTTGTGCCGTTTGCCTGTCCACTGTACCATTGGTTACAAGCACCCCGCCAAAAGCAGATTCAGGATCGCCAGCCAAAGCATGTTTCCACGCAGAAACCACATCATCTCTTTTTGCTACGCCACATACATTGGTGTGCTTAATGATCGCGAACACATATTCCTCGTTTTCAAACTCCCTGATCAACTGCATTGCTGCCTCTGCATCCACGAGATTATTGTACGATAATTCTTTTCCATTCAACTGGGTGAAGAGCTTGTCTGTGTTGCCGAAGAAAACCGCCTGTTGGTGGGGATTCTCGCCATATCTCATGCTGTGCGGCGAAGGGATCGATTCAACGAAATAATCCCCCTGGGGATTAAAATACTTTGCAATGGCCACATCGTAGTGGGCCACAATTTCAAATGCTTTTGCAGCAAGATGTTTCCTTTGTTCAAGGGTGGTTTCGCCCTGCTGCGTTTGTAGCAGTTCAAGTAAGTGGGCATACTGTTCGCGCGAGGCGATCACCGCCAGGTCCCTGAAGTTCTTTGCCGCTGCCCTGATCATGGAGGGACCGCCCACATCAATTTTTTCAATGATCAGTTTTTCTTCGCTTGTGGATGCCACTGTTTCTTCAAAGGGGTAGAGGTCAACGATCACGAGGTCGAACTCCGGTATCTCGAACTGTTTCATTTCTTCGAGGTCCTGCGCCACATCCCTGCGACCGAGGATCGCGCCAAAAACTTTTGGATGCAATGTTTTGACCCTGCCCCCGAGTATGCTGGGATATGAGGTGACTGACTCAACGGGAACGCATTCGACACCCAGTTTCTCGATGAACTGTTGCGTGCCCCCTGTAGAATAAATGGTGGCACCGGAAGCAGACAATTCCCTGACGATCGGTTCAAGGCCATCTTTATAAAAAACGGAGATCAATGCTGATCTGATCTTCTTATTCATAGCTGATAATTGCGGTTAAACCCTGGTTTTTGGGAACGCAAAGTTAACCTTTATAAAGAAGAATATTTTGATCCGATCAGCCATGTGAGTATTGTGAGTAGAAATAAAATCAGCCATGTGAAGGTCTTTTCCCGGATGAAGAGGGTCAGAGTT
>JBBAJN010000056.1:0-8028 GCA_040404045.1 Chitinophagaceae bacterium | reverse complement strand
TAGAATGGCTAAATAGGAAAGGACCAGGTCTGGCCAGGTCCAATGGATGTTTTCCCAGACCGAGAACCTCACGGACGCAATGCGTTCAATTTGGTTGTTCATGAACCTGATGCACCAGGCCGTGAGGCTGGAAAGCAGCGCAGGTAACAGGGGGGACCATTGTAAAGCCACGATCAGGATCAGTAAGATCAGGATGAGGCCGGACACGGGTACGGCAACAAAATTAGACAGGATGAACAGCACCGGGAACTGGTGAAAGTGCACCAGCACAAGTGGGGTGGTGAGGATTTGCGCGGAGATCGAAGTGGCTATGCTGTTCCAGGCCATGGCCAGCAGTCCGTTTTCCGGAAGGAAGATCCGGGTGATCGCCTGGTTATAGATCAGCAGGCTGGCAACTGCGGCATAACTTAGTTGGAAACCCAGGTCCCAGATCAGCATGGGATCATAGCAAAGCAGCAGGAACGCAGACGAGGCCACGGCATTGCCGGTATTATTATCATCTCCCATGCTGTCGCCCACCAGGATACTGCTAAACATAACTGCGCTTCGGGTGACGGAAGGGGATGCTCCGCAGATGAACGTGAAGATCCAGAGTACCAACATGACGATAATATTGATCACTACCCGTGTTCTTTTACGCCTGGCCAGCGGTTTCATGATCATGATCAGGAGGGCATAAATGATCCCCAGGTGCAGTCCTGATATGGCAATGATATGAATGACTCCCGTGTTTGTATAGGCGGTCACCAACTCTTTGTCCAGTTCGCTTCGGTATCCAACCAGCAGGGCTTTGGCCAGTGCCCTCTCAGCCCCAGGGAACTGGCGGTCCAGCACGGCGAGTATATTTTGCCGAAAGGCCCTGATAGCACCCCCAGGGGGAGGATTGGATCGGATGACCATTAGTTCTTCCTTTCGCAATTGAGCCTGGTGGTGCACCTGTTGAATGGCCATAAATGCCTTATAGTTGAATTTTGCTCCTTTGGCAGGCTCGGGAATAGCAGTGGGCTTTTTTTCAAATCCGACCATTGATCCCGGGTGGAGGGTCATATCTGCCGGAAGGCGCAAAACAATCCTGCCACGGGCGGGCTGCCATTTTTCCCCCTGCCTGATCTGTTTGACCTCAGCGGCCAGCGTCTGGAAGCCTTTGTTGATACGGGCTTCTGCGGCCGTTTCCACAAGGAGCAAGTCGTATTGCCGGTAACCGAACCAGTCGCCCGTGTTTGTAATATCCGCAACATATAGTCTTGCCATCCCGGCCAGAAGGAGGAGCAAATGGAGCCACAGGCCGGTCACGAACCGAAGCCGAAACTGGCGGTATACAGGTAATTGCCTTTGTACCAGTACTGCCGCCCAGCAGACTATTGCAGCTGTGGCAATATGTGGCATGAGGCTAAACCTGCAAAGCAGGATGCCACTGGCAAAGGGCATCGTTAATCTGACAAAAGGAAGGGCGTTCCACCACGGCGCTGTCTTTTTCACCCTGCTAAGCTGCAGAACGGGAACTGGCTGACAATCAGTATTTTCCCCTCAAATAGTCCGAAAATGACCGTTTTGTGCAGCTCTTTGGATAAAATATTACAAACTGAACCAACATTTTGGGCGGATAAGTTGTCTAAAGATTCGTAGACCTGAGTTATACGTCTATATTTGCATTCAATTAAGAAAATTGTTTTTATGGAAAAATTCAAGATGATGAGGCTTCCTATGTTGGCTTTCGCAGCGCTGACAGTATTTCTGGCATCATGTTCTACACAAGAAAATACTGTTCCTGCGCCTGTTCCAAACATCCAGCAGATCATATCTCAAAGTCCAAATTATTCAACTTTAAATGCTGCCGTTAATAAGGCTGGCCTGGCCAGTACTTTGGCAAACACTCAGAATATTACCTTATTTGCACCCGATAATGCTGCTTTTGCCGCTTCCGGGATTACCAGCATCGATGCGCTGACACAGGCCCAGTTGCAGGCCATCCTGACCTACCACGTGGTTGGCCAGAGGGTAGGATCTGCTGCAGTGCCCGTATCTGACACAGTAAAAACGTTGAATAGTAGGAATATTTTTGCTTCGCGTAACACAAATGGGGTATTTACCAACGGAATTAGGGTTAAGAGTGCTGATATGCTTGGCTCAAACGGAATTATCCATACCATTGAAAGGGTATTGATGCCGCCTTCAAGGACCATCGTTGCAATTGCCATTGAGGATACCACTCTTAGCATGTTTGCCACAGCTGTCAACAAAGTTGGGTTGTTGCCAACTTTTGCCGGTCCTGGTAAGTTCACCGTGTTTGCGCCAACAAATGCAGCGTTCCGGGCTTCAGGTATTACTGACGTGAATGCGCTTCCAAATCCGATCCTCGAGCCTATCCTGAGGGGCCACGTGATTGGCACCAACGTATTTGCATCAGATCTGGTGAATAACATCACTGCTCCAAACCTGAATGGAACTACCCTGATCATCACTACAACGCCCAGCGCCACTGTGAAGATCAACGGAAGCACCCAGGCTGCGGCACCGATCACAGCAACAGATATCGTTGCGCTCAACGGTGTCATCCATAAGATCGGCAGGGTGATCATTCCATAATCATCAGCATTACATCATAAAGAAAGCCCCGATCATCGATCGGGGCTTTCTGTTTATTTGCTGAGGTGCATGCTTCTTTCTTTGTAAAGCTGCCTGAAGTAAGGATCCCTGAGGTCCTTGATGAAGCGTATCGCTTCACCGGTAGATTTCATTTCAGGCCCGAGCTCCTTATTCACTCCCGGGAACTTATCAAAACTGAATACCGGTTCTTTGATGGCAAAGCCTTTCAGCTTTTTCTCGAACGTGAAGTCTTTCAGTGAATGGGTACCCATCATCACCTTGGTGGCGATATTGAGGTATGGGATCTGGTAGGCTTTGGCAATGAACGGAGTTGTTCTGGAAGCCCTTGGGTTTGCTTCGATCACATACACTTTCCCGTTTTTTATGGCGAATTGGATATTGATCAGGCCTTTGATGTTAAGGGCCCTGGCGATCTTTTCGGAGTAGAATTCCAGTGTGGTCACTTCCAATGGCGTGAGGTTGAATGCGGGCAGTACTGCATTTGAATCGCCGCTGTGAATGCCGGCAGGTTCAATATGTTCCATGACGCCCATCACATGAAAGTTTTCGCCATCAAAGAGCGCGTCCACTTCCGCCTCCTGGCACCTGTCAAGGAAATGATCGATCAGGATCTTATTGCCGGGAAGATGTTTCAAGAGGCTCACCACCGCTTTCTCCACCTCGTCGTCGTTGATTACGATCCGCATCCGCTGGCCGCCCAGTACATACGAAGGCCTTACCAGTACGGGGTACCCGACCTTTTGGGCTACTTCAACTGCGTCATCCACAGAATAGGCTGTTCCATATTCAGGATAGGGGATGTCAAGTTGTTTCAGCATATCGCTGAACCGGCCCCGGTCTTCGGCAATATCCATACTGTCGAAACTGGTCCCAATGATCTTAATGCCTTTCGCATGAAGTTTTTCAGCGAGTTTCAGCGCGGTTTGTCCTCCAAGCTGCACGATCACCCCTTCGGGTTTTTCATGTTCGATGATCTCCCAAAGGTGCTCCCAGTATACGGGTTCGAAATACAGTTTATCGGCCACGTCGAAATCTGTGGACACGGTTTCGGGGTTGCAATTGACCATGATGGATTCATATCCGGCTTCCTTGATGGCGATCAGGCCGTGCACGCAACAATAATCGAATTCTATTCCCTGACCTATCCTGTTCGGACCAGAACCAAGCACTACTATCTTCTTCTTATCGGTGACGATGCTTTCGTTCACGCCACCATTTTCAAAACTGCTGTAGAAGTAAGGTGTCTTCGCTTCAAACTCAGCTGCGCAGGTATCCACCATTTTGAAAACCCTGGTGATCCCTGCTGCTTTTCTTTTCTCGTACACCTCATCTTCAGAGCCATCCTTCATGATACGGCAGATCTGCTCATCGCTGAAGCCATGGTGTTTTGCTTCGCGAAGGAGTTCCAGCGGAAGCGTTTCGAGTTTGTATTTGGAAATCTTTTTTTCTATGATGCAGATCTTTTCGATCTCATAGATGAACCACCGGTCGATCAGGGTGGCCTGAACGATGGTTTTTACACTGATACCCATCATCAGGGCATCTTTGATCCTGAAAATCCGGTCCCACTTTGGTGTTTTCAGGTATTCCACGATCTCGTCTGCGTGCATCATGCTTTTGCCATAATAGCCCAGCCCAACCGCATTATTTTCCAGGCTCTGGCAGGCTTTCTGGATAGCTTCTGTGAAGCTCCGGCCAATGGCCATTACCTCGCCGACAGATTTCATCTGGAGCCCCAACGTATCGTTGGCGCCTTTGAATTTATCGAAGTTCCAACGCGGGATCTTTACGATCACGTAATCCAGCGCGGGCTCAAAATAGGCAGATGTGGTTTTGGTGATCTGGTTCTTCAACTCGTCAAGCGTGAAGCCCAGCGCAAGTTTTGCCGCGATCTTCGCGATGGGGTATCCTGTTGCTTTAGACGCCAGGGCAGAAGAACGGCTCACCCTTGGGTTGATCTCGATAGCAATGATCCCTTCCGTTACCGGATCCAGGGCAAACTGTACGTTGCAACCACCGGCGAAATTGCCAAGGTTACGCATCATGCTGATGGCCGTATTGCGCATCAGTTGGAAAGCTGTATCACTCAGGGTCATGGCGGGTGCTACCGTGATGGAGTCGCCGGTATGAACCCCCATGGGATCAAAATTCTCTACGGTACAAATAATGGCAACATTGTCATTGGCGTCGCGCAATAGTTCCAGCTCAAATTCTTTCCAGCCCAATACTGCTTTTTCAACCAGTACCTCGTGGATAGGGGATGCGGACAGCCCGCGGTTCAGGGCCTCGTCGAGCTGGTCTTTGCTGTGTACGAATCCACCGCCTGTTCCACCCAGCGTAAATGAAGGCCGGATCACGAGCGGAAACCCGATCTCCTGGGCGAATTCCTTGCCTTCCAGGAAGGAGTTTGCCGTTTTTGCGGGCGCAACGGGGATATTCATCTGGATCATCCACTGCCTGAACTTTTCCCGGTCTTCCGCCTTCTCAATGGCTTTAATATCTACCCCGATCAGTCTTACATTAAATTTCTGCCAAACCCCAAGTTCATCTGCCTCTTTGGCCAGATTCAGGGCAGTTTGACCGCCCATGGTGGGCAAAACGGCGTCGATCTGGTTCTCTTCCAGGATCTGTTCAATGCTTTCCACCGTAAGGGGTAACAGGTAGACTTTGTCGGCCATCATGGGGTCTGTCATAATGGTGGCCGGATTGCTATTGATCAGGATCACTTTCACG
Source organism: Chitinophagaceae bacterium (assembly GCA_040404045.1). Taxonomy (GTDB): domain Bacteria; phylum Bacteroidota; class Bacteroidia; order Chitinophagales; family Chitinophagaceae; genus Pollutibacter. The sequence continues at coordinate 2,688 of JBBAJN010000056.1, read as the reverse complement.
CCTTCTTCACGGAGGCTTCTGGCTGCCTGGGAGCCTGAATAGTCGAATTCACAGGCCTGGCCGATGATAATTGGTCCTGAACCGATGATCAGTACTGACTTGATGGATTTATCCTGGGGCATTTCTTCCGGAGTTGTTTAATGGTGAAGGAAACCCGGAACCCGGGGTTTCCCGGGTTGCAAAACTAAGGGAAACTGGTGACAACGGGGAAGGGAAATCAACCATTCTATGATAATTGCGAGCCGGGCTCCTGACGACTCTCATTTTGGTGGAAAAAACAGAAAATTCCGTTTTAACACCTTGTAACCCACCCCCCACCGGTCATAGTTTTACATCATATCAAAGTTTTTCGGAAGTCTCCCTGAAAACATTTTTAAACACAAAAAAATAAGAACCATGAAGAGAATGATTATGGCAGCAGTGCTGCTCGTGAGTACGGTTTCGGTTTTTGCAGCCGATGTAAAGAAAGGAGAAACAGGTATTGAAAGGAAGATTGAACAACAGGGGAAAAAGGAGAAAGAACCCGTTTGTAGCGTGACGATGGAAACGTCACTGAGTGCATTCGGTTTCTCAGTCAAGGTCTCATGCACGGGATCATCGACTTCTTGCAAAGAGGCGATAGCCATTGCAAATAGTTGCCTGAATGAAGCCAAGAAACAGCTAATGGATTATTAAGAATTGACAATTGCAGGGAGACTTTCGAAAAATTTGAAATTATGAAACACATCAGCCTAATCTTATTTTTATTCATCTCAGCCGCCCATGCGCAGGAGAACGTCAGGGTGGAATACCAGGTCAGGTTTAATGACCAGTTCGACAGGGGCAGGTCTGACCGTATGCATACCGGTTACCTCTTGATCAATAACAGCGAGTCCCGTTACTTCATGGTCCAGAAAAGCGCCTATGTCCAGAAAGACGAGCACGACATCTCCATGATCACTGACACGACCCAGCACATATATACGAACCAGGGGAAAGGTGTTCTCATTGCTGAGGAAATGAACCTGAAAGGGAAACGATATTTTGTTTCCGATTCACTATATCCCATGAAATGGGAATTCACCGGGGAAGAGAAGTTGATCGATTCCCTTCGATGCACAAGAGCGAACTGTTATTTCAGGGGGCGCTACTACACTGCGTGGTTCACCACTGATATTCCCCTTCCTTTCGGCCCATGGAAGATGGGCGGCCTGCCAGGCCTCGTGGTTGAGTTGCAGGACAAGGATGAAAACCTCGTCATACAACTCACCAGCGTTGGAAAAACTTCGGAAACGCCAATACCCCCTCGTGACGTGTCTGTAACAATGGATGACCACGTTGCGGAAATAAAGAAACTGCTTAACAGGATCAGGGCAAATAACAGGGCCAGTTCTACGGGGGATTGCATTACTTGTCAACAGCAATCCGTCGTGGAATTTTATACCTGGGAAAAATTCCCTGAATGAACATATACCGGTTCATCATTTTTCTGATGCTGCCCGTTGGACTGTGGGCACAACCAACGATGATAAAGGGCCATATCCATTCCTCGACCGGCCGGCCAGTGCAGGGAGCTTCAGTACTGGTCAGGAAGAACGACACTGCAGCGATCTTCGCGTTTGCCATATCTGCTGTTGACGGAAGCTTTCTTGTCAGATCTGTCCCCGATAAAACCCCTTTTATATTTGATGTAAGACACGTCAGTTATGAAACGAAGCGGGTTCATATTGATTCAGCAACATTGTGTTGTATGGGGGAGATGTTGATCGTTTTGCAGGAACATGCGAAGGAGCTGAGAGAAGTAGTAGTGAAAAGGGCGCAGCCCGTGATCATCCGGTCAGACACTACCGTATTTAATGCGAACAGCTACAAAACGCCTGAAGTCATTAAAGTAGAGGACTTGCTGAAGAATATGCAGGGCTTTACGGTGGATGCCAATGGGAGGTTGAGTTTTAATGGTAAACCGGTTGAAAGGGTGTTGATCGATGGGGATGATCTGGCCGACCAGGGATACCAGTTGATCACGCGCAATCTGGATGCCTCGCTGATCGAAAAAGTAGAAGTAGTGGATAATTTCAATACGAACCGGTTGATGCGCGATGTGGAACGTACAAATAAAGTGGGTGTCAACCTGAAGATCGCTTCGAGGTATAAAGCAAAGCTCAGTGGCAGTGCGGAACTTGGGGCCTCGGTGAACAACCGCTACCTGGCTGACATCAACAATATTTTTATTGGCAAGAAAGTGAAGTGGCTGGGCTTTGGCAGCTACAATAACGTAGCGAGGGATCCTTCGGGGAATGTCCGATATTATTATCAGCAGGAAGGCGGTCAGTTTAGCGAGGCCGACGATGACCGGCCATTCCGTAGCATACTGGAAAGTGGTTCACTGAATATCCCTGGTGTTGGAGACCGCTATGTGAAGAACAACAGCGATCTGGGGTTGGCTGTCATGAACAGCTGGAGAATGGGTAAGTTCACCAAGGTCAACATGCTTGTAGGTGTCAATGATCTATCTCTACGCAATCAAACGGAATCACTGGCAGAAACCGAGATCAGTGACCAGGATAAGTGGGTTCTGCGCAATGCCACAACCCTCGGTCAAAGATATCGTGACGCCCTGGTCAGGGGGTCCGTTCAAACTGACCGGGGAAAGGATCATGTGCGCAGGTTGAACTTTGGCGTGCAGGGAGTGCGGGAGACCTATCATTT
>JBBAJN010000055.1:0-17966 GCA_040404045.1 Chitinophagaceae bacterium | reverse complement strand
AGGATGGACATGCAGAGATGAAGCCAGGCATTCTTACGTTTTGTGATCAATTTCTCACCCTGAACACGAATGAGTTTGCCCATTACCTTGTCCTTCTTCAAAACCTTATGGTACATACCAATTAATGATTCATTAATAATTTGTCAACATTAAGGAAATACTTGATACTGACATTCGTAAAACCCCTTTCCTTGAAAACATACTACAAAACCATCGTTCTGTCCGATATCCACCTGGGGATCCAAAATTCCAGGGTGCGCGAAGCCGTCAACTTCCTCAGGCACCATTCCTGCGACAAGCTCATTCTTAATGGCGATATCATCGACGGCTGGCAACTTAGAAAATCCGGGCAGTGGAAAAAACATCATACCTCCTTCTTCAAACTGATCATGAAATGGGTATCCAAAACAGATACCGAAGTGATCTACCTGAGGGGAAACCACGATGACTTCCTCGACGAGGTCCTTCCCCTCCAGCTCGGCAACTTTTCCATCCAACGATACCATATTCACGAATCTTTCTCAAAGAAATACTTTGTGGTTCATGGCGACATCTTCGATTCCGTTACCACCAACCTGAAGTGGATCGCTAAATTGGGCGACGTTGGATACACTTTCCTGCTCTGGCTCAACAGGCACTACAACAACTACCGGACAAAGAAGGGAATGCCCTATTACTCGCTGTCACAAGTGATCAAACAAAAGGTTAAAAAAGCCGTTTCGTTCATCTCCGACTATGAGAAAGAACTTTGCTCGGTAGCGCGGAACGAAAACTGCGATGGCATCATTTGCGGACACATCCATCACCCGGACAATAAGTATATCGACAATATTCATTATCTCAACTCCGGCGACTGGGTTGAAACCATGAGCGCACTAGTGGAAACAGAACAGGGCGAATGGACCATCATCTACTACGATCAATGGCAGCTCCATCAAGCTGCGAACAACAAGAACAATTCAGACCGCGAAAGCAACGACTGGGAAGAAGAACTGGAATACATCTTAAACACCCAGCATGCAAAGTAAGAGAATAGCTTTTGCAGTTCAGGGCGAGGGCCGGGGCCACCTTACACAAGCCATTGCCATGGCAGACATGCTTCAGAAACATGGCCATACCCTTACCTGCGTCATTGTGGGAAGCAGCATGAACCGGCAGCTTCCGGATTTCTTCGTAAAAAAATTCAACGTACCCCTGGTCACTGTGGCGAGCCCAAACTTCGTGACGGACAAAAACAGCAAGTCGATCAATCTTGCAAAAACCATGGTTCAGAATATCATGCAGATGGCCACATACGCGGGGAGCGTAAAGAAAATCAAGGATCTCCTTAAAGCGTATCAACCCGACCTCCTGATCAACTTTTACGAGCCGCTGATCGGATGGCTGGCCGTCACATCAAAAACGCCTTTTAAGATCATTTCCATCGCCCACCAGTTCATCTACCTCCATCCTTTATTCAAATTTCCCGGAGGTGAGAAAATTGAATCAACAGCCATCAAATGGTATACTAAAATGACCGCCTTCGGCTCCTCCAAAATGCTGGCCATTTCCATGTACAACCTGCCCACCAGAGCAAACGAGAAGTTACAGGTTTGCCCGCCATTACTGAGGACCGAATTATTTGGCCTTCGGCCGAAAGAGGACGACTTCGTACTGGTATACCTGCTCAACAGCGGCTACATTCCTGAGATCATCAGCTACCACAAAAAAGACCCATCCATGAAACTCATTTGTTTCACGGACAGCAAGGAAGTAAAGGAGCACTATAAAGGGAAATTGGTGGTAGACGAAAATCTGACTTTCTATTCACTGAATGATGTCAGGTTCCTCGACCTGATGTCGAGGTGCAAAGCCCTGGTTTGCACGGCAGGTTTTGAATCCGTTTGTGAAGCGATGTACCTGGATAAGCCAGTGATGATGGTACCCGTAGCCGGGCATTATGAACAATATTGCAATGCCCTGGATGCCAGTAAAATCGGCGCCGGCATCTATGCTGAAACCTTTGACCTGTCGATACTGAAAGATGGCATCCAGATCTATGACCGTCAAAAAAATACAGGTTACCGGAACTGGGTCAACTCTTTCGAAACTGTAGTGATGGATGCTATTCAAACCTCGCTTTCTGACGAGAACGCATCGGCCCAAAACAAAAGCTGGTACCCCGAAAAATTGCACCCGGTATTCAAATTGAAATCCACGCCCTAACTATTCAACACTGAATCGCGAGATCAGACATGACACATTCCCCACATTAATCACATTCTTCACGTTGTCCAACTCACGGAGCCATCTTTCTCATCCTTCAGTGCTATCCCAAGCTCCTGCAGCGAATTACGGATCTTATCAGAGGTCATGAAATCTTTTCGGCTCCTGGCTTCGCGGCGGATATCAATGATCAGCTGGAGAACGCCGTCAAGCTTGCCATCATCGCTCACCCTTTCACTTGTTAAACCAAATATATCTTCCAGGTATTGCCTCATGCGCGCCTGCAGCTGGCCAAGGGCATTTTCAGACAGTGTATTCTTTTCTAGCGATCCGCTCTTGAATGAATTGATCAGGTTCACCATCATAAACATATTCGCGAGCACCTTGGCCGTATTGATATCATCGTTCATGAATTCATCGAACTCGCCTGCAAGTGCAAGCAACTGCTTCTCTGCGTCCGCATCCACCGTCTTGGATGCATCATGCTTCATCTGCATCAACAGCTCATAAGCCTCCCAAAGCCTTTTCAATCCTTTCTCCGCAGCCACCAGTGCCTCGTTGCTGAAATCAAGCGTACTGCGGTAATGGGTCTGCAGGATGAAGAACCGGATGGTCATGGGCGTGAACGCCTGCTCCAGTATCGGATGATTACCGGAAAACAGTTCACTGAGCTTGATCACATTGTTATAGCTCTTCCCCATCTTCTTACCGTTGATGGTGATCATGTTGTTGTGCATCCAATACCGCGCAGGAATATGATGGTTGCAAACCACGCTCTGCGCAATTTCACATTCATGATGCGGGAACTGCAGGTCCATACCCCCGCCGTGAATATCGAACTGCTGCCCCAGATACTTTGTTGACATGGCCGAGCACTCGATGTGCCAGCCCGGGAAACCTTCGCCCCATGGGCTTTTCCAACGCATGATGTGCTCTGGTGCGGCATGCTTCCAAAGGGCAAAATCTGTCTTATTCCTTTTTTCATCCTGGGCCTCAAGTTCCCTGGTGGTCTCCAGCTGCTCCTCGATCACCCGGCCACTCAGGATGCCATAAGGCATGCCCTTCTCGCCAAAATCCCTATGGTATTTCTCCACGTCAAAATAAACAGAACCATTGGCCACATACGCATACCCATCTGCGATGATCTTTTCGATCATCACGATCTGCTCAACAATATGTCCCGTGGCGGTTGGCTCAATGGTAGGATCCAGGTTATTGAACTGTTTCATCGCCCAATGGAAAAGATTGGTATACTTCTGCACCAATTCCATCGGCTCCAGCTTCTCCAGCAAGGCTTTTTTCGAGATCTTGTCTTCCGCTTCCCTGCCCTCTTCCTCAAAATGCCCCGCATCCGTAATATTCCTTACATAGCGGACTTTATAGCCCAAAAAAGTCAGGTACCTGAAAAGGATATCAAAGGTGATGAATGGCCGGGCATGGCCCAGATGCGATTCTCCGCTGACCGTTGGTCCGCACACATACAATCCAACGTGCCCCGGGGTCAACGACTCAAAGGTTTCTTTCTGCCTGCTCAGCGAATTATAAACTTTCAATGACATGGCTCAAAAATATCATTTTTTGGGTAGTTCCACGTCGGTGATAAGCCCAAGATGATCGGATAATTGCCTCGTCACGGGACGAAATTGAACCACTTCGATACTGGGATCTATGAAGATATAGTCGATCCGAAGGGTTGGAAGCCAGGTCAGGAAGCGCGATCTGCCGCTGACAAAGGTCTTTCCAAGCCCCGATCCCTTTTCCAGGAACGCGTCTTTCCGGTCGCCCCGGATCGTTACATAGGAGTAGGAAGAAGGTACATCGTTCAGATCGCCGCATAAAATCACCGGGTACCTGGACGCACTCATCTTCTCATTAATGATATCGGCCTGCAGACCCCTCAGCGTAAATGCATACCTCATTTTCCGGAAAATATTCCGGGATGCTTTCAACCCCGTATCAGCCTGGTTCTTGATACGGGCCATGTCCTCATAATCATGATGAAGGAACCCATAACTCTGCATATGAAAGGTCCCCACGCTGACCGTATCTCTACCAACAACGATATCTGCCGCCACAGGATCTTCTGCATTTGTAGATACTTTTTTGGGCAAATCGAAGAAATAAGATTGCAGGATGGGATATTTAGAAAAGATGATAGTGCCCGAATTTGAAGTGCTGCTGGGCGTTTTAAGCAAGGCAAAAGCATAATATTTATAGCCCATTTCCTGGAACAGGTCGAGGTTCCTGCTTTTCTTTATTGATGTGTAGAATTCCTGAAAACATAAGATATCCGGATCGAACTTCTTCACCTCTTCCACAATAGCTGAGAGATTATTGTCTTTCGGATCAAAAAAATCAGAATAGAAAGGCGTGAACCGCCTCACGTTCCAGGTCATCACCCTCAGGTGCTCCGGGTTCTTACTGACCGCAAACTCAGCCGACGGACGGAGGGCAATCACCGAACCGATGTTCTTATAGGAAATGGCGAGGGCAATTAACCCGAAAATGGCAAACCGGATCTTGACGAAAACACAAAAGACCGTGAATACCACCAGCACCAATAGCAGGTAAGGGAAGAGCAGGCCTATGAATCCAACATGCCACCAATGGGCAGGATTAACGTAAGTGGTGAAAGATGCAGCCAGGAAAAGGATGATCGCAGCAAAGTAACCAAGCAAAAAGATGTTTCCGGCAGCTTTACGAAGCATGACCAAATTTACAAATCTTCCTCACTCGCCCTTCGCAAGAGTTCTTTTTCTTCTTCGGTAAGGCGCTCATAACCCCGGAGACTGATCTTGTCGAGGATCTCATCAATCCTTTGCTGCGTAAGGTTAGAGGTTTTCTTATAAGGCTGCTGGCCTCGGGTATTGTAAAAAACCTCCTGCTTGACGGGCCTGCGTTGAACCGATTTCGCTTTTGGAGAGAACAGGTTAATGAACCAGTCGTACACCCTGTTCATCCAGGCGCCCCAGTCTTTGCCTGATTTTAACGACTGCACAAACAGGAATCCTACCAGCGCAGCCGCCAGATGCGGGAAGAACCAGGCGGGCTTAGAGGTCAGGTAAAATATATCAATGATGCCAAACACTACAGTCATCACCCAGAGCGGAATACCGCCCCCGATCATGGGAAACAGCCGATAACCCGGGGCAAAGACGGTTGCGCCCACGGCTATGGCAATGACAGGCGCCATCGCCCCGAAATAAAATTGGGTATCAGCCATCTGCCTGAGCTGGGGTAAGAAGGAGTAACTCAACAGGTACACAGCAGCACTGATCACCGCGCCATACAGATAAAGAGGGAAGATCCTTCGGTTGCCGGTCAGATCCTGAAAAATATATCCGTAGGTCCAGAGCCAGAACATATTACTCAACATCATCCAGATATCCATTTGGGTAAATCCGGAAGAAATCAGTGTCCAGGGCCGGGTGATGAACGTCCGGAAATCAGCAGGCATGCTAAACCACTGAAAAATGTGCTTGTAAAAATTATTCTTGGGAAGCAGGGACAGCCCGTAAACAGCCAGGATAAAATGCAGGGTGATGAATACAAACACATTAAGAACGATCAGCATCAGGAGTGCATTATTCTCACTCCAGATAGACACCCTCCTTTTCACTGAATAATCACGGTATCCCATAAAACTCGTTTTCACCTCGCTGTAAAAGTAAAAAATTGATCTTCCAGTTAAAAAGTTAATTCAATAAAACGTTCTACGATTTCTTTTGTTCCAGAACAATAATAATAAAAACCCTACCACCGCGCCCCCCACGTGGGCAAAGTGGGCCACACCCGATGCCTTGTTCGAAAACCCGCCGATCAGGTCCATCGCGATCAGTCCCATCATCACGTACTTGGCTTTAATGGGGAACGGAATGGGGAAAACGAACATCTGGCTATTGGGAAACGTAAAAGCAAATGCCGCGAATATGCCCATAACTGCACCCGAGGCACCCATCGTGGCCACGTTAAGTTTACCATAGAAAATCTCCGGCCCGATGGCCCCCGACATGAACAAAGGCTCAAGCTGGCGTACGTCGAACCAGATAGCCCCCATTTGAACCAGTCCGGCACCCACTCCACAGATCAGGTAAAAAGTAATGAATCTTTTTGAACCCCACAGATTTTCCAAAGTGCTGCCAAACATCCACAGTGCGAACATGTTGAACAGGATATGAAAGAAGCTGGAAGGATCGTGCAGGAACATATATGTGATGAACTGCCAGGGCTTGTAAAACACAGACTTAAAATAGTGCAGGGCGAAAAGGTCTTCCATTGGAACGATCTCCTTCCCTACAGTGATCTGCGCCAACCAGAACAATCCGTTGATGATAAGCAGGTTTTTGATCACAGGTGGAAGAACCTGAAAGCCCCTGGGCCTGATTTCCGTTGAATTCATGTTGTAAAGATAGTTTTTCTCGGGCGAGCAGATAACCGGTAAATGGAGTATACGCTTTTCACCTACCTCAGTTTAAGCTGCACCACGTTCTCGATATGATGCGTGTGCGGGAACATATCCACAGGCTGTATTCTCTCCACCCTGTATGTTGCGTCCAGCAACTGCAGGTCGCGGGCTTGTGTAGCCGGATTGCAACTCACATAAACAACTACAGGCGCGGAAATGTTGAGCAGGGTCCTCACGAGCTTTTCATGCATCCCCGCCCGCGGCGGATCAGTGATGATCACATCAGGCCTCCCATGGGTGGCAAAAAACGCCTCATTGCAGATATCAGACACATCGCCATGAAAAAAATGGGCGTGGTCTATCTGGTTCAGGGATGCATTGATACGGGCATCTTCTACGGCTTCCCCGATCACCTCAACCCCGATCACCTTAGACGCACCCTCGCTGCAAAAGATTCCAATACTCCCGGTCCCACAATAAAGGTCATACAACACTTCCTTCCCCGTCAACCCCGCATATTCCCTGGTCACCTGGTATAACAACTCCCCCTGGCGGGTATTGGTTTGAAAAAATGACTTGGGACCGATCTTGAACCGGTATTTCTCCAGGTGCTCCATAATAAATCCCTTACCATGGTACAAAACGGGTTCAAGGTCGTAGATGCTGTCGTTCACCTTGGTATTAACGGTGTACATCAGGCTGGTAATCTCCGGGAAAGCCTTGATCAGGGCGTTCATCACCGCGCGAATCGCCTCCTGGTCATGGTGACCCACACAGAGGTTCACCATCAATTCGCCAGTAGTTGCGTAGCGGATGATCAGGTTCCGGAGAAAGCCCTGGTGGTTTCGGATATCATAGAACGACAGGTCTTGTTCCAATGCAAACTGCCGAACAAAATCGCGTATCGCATTGGAAGGCTCCGCCTGCAGATGGCATTCCGTAATATCGATCACCTTATCAAACCACTTGGGAATATGATAGCCCAGCGCGGGCTCCGGCGCATCCCCCGGCGCCCGGTTCTTAAACTCCTCAGCGGTAAAATACTTCTTATTGGAGAACGTGAACTCAAGCTTGTTCCGGTAGAACCGGGTGTCCATACAGCCCATGATGGGATGTACGGGGGGCAGTTCCACCTTCCCGATCCGGGTCAGGTGATCTTCTACCTGCTTTTGTTTAAAGGCCAGTTGCTCCTCGTAAGGGATCATCTGCCAGGAGCAGCCGCCGCAAACACCAAAATGTTTACAAAAAGGATCTATCCGTCGTGCAGAACGCTTGTGAAACTCCAGAACCTGACCCTCCGCCCAATCCTTCTTGCTCTTCAATAGCTGGATATCAACCACATCTCCAGGCACGGCGCCTTTCACAAAGATCACTTTCCCGTCTACCTTTGTCAGCGCCTTTCCTTCAGCCGCATAGTCCATGATCTCTGCCTGCCTGACAATCGTTTGCTTCTTCCGCATCCTGCAAAATTAACCCCCACCATGCAAATGGTTTAACAAAAAGTGAAATCGTTTTTGAATACTTTTGTCATCATGCCTTTCCCCATGAACCCGAAATACATCCTCTGCATTCTTGTGGTACTCTCCACTATAAATCTGAAGGCCCAAAACGGTTATGAGATCAACGTCACACTGAAACCATTTAAATCCGGACATATTTTCCTGGCCCACCATTATGGCAGCAGGCAAATGCTGGTTGACTCTGCGGCTGTGGATCAGAACAGCCGGGCTGTATTCAAAGGAGCCGAAAAACTGGCCGGCGGCATATACATGCTTGTATACCCTAAGAAAGATGGTTGGGTTGAAGTGATCCTGGACAAAGAGCAGAAATTCTCCGTTTCAGCCGATAGTGCCAATGTTCTGGGCACCTTAACCTTCACCGGGTCGAAAGAAAACGAAGTTTTTAAGGATTACCTCAGGTTTTCTCAGACATACGGCACCGAGATGTCGGCCATCCAAAAAGGATACGCCACGGCCACCAACAGGGCCGATTCGGCCAAAATAGAATCCCGGCTCCAGGCAAAATCGCAGGACATAAAAAAATACAGGGACCAGTTCATCAAAGACAATCCCCAGCACCTGCTGAGCTCGGTGTTTAAGGTCTTTAAGGAACCGTCGATCCCGCCCGCCATTAAAGAACAACAGGCGATCAATCAGTATTACAGGCGCCATTACTGGGATTCCATGGACCTTGCGGATGATCGGCTGCTGCGCACTCCGGTTTTCCAGGGCAAATTGGACCGGTATTTCGATGATATTGTTCCTCCCATCCCGGATACCCTCAAAATGGAGGCAGACGACGTCATACTCAGGACCAGGGTGAACCCGGAGATGAAGAAATATGTATTGCTGCACCTCACTGATAAATACGTTAACCCTAAATACATGGGGCAAGATGCAGTATTTGTTCACCTTTTCACCAAATACTATATTCCCGGAGAGGCCGATGGCTACCTCAATGAAAAGAACAAGAAATTCATTTTTGACAGGGGATATAGCATGATGATGAATGTTATCGGCGACAAAGCGGCGAACCTGAACATGGTTGACAGTCTGGACAAAAAGAAACCCCTTTACGAAGTGGTAGCGCCCTACACCATCGTATGTTTCTGGGATCCTACCTGCGGGCACTGCCAGACAGAAGTTCCCCAACTGGACTCCATCTATAATGCAAAATGGATCAAAAAAGGCGTCAAGATGTACGGGGTTATGACAGACGGCGGAATCGAAAAGTGGAAGGCTTTCATAAAAGAACACAATTTGAAGAACTGGATACACGTTTACCAGACGAAAGAACTGAAAGACAGTGAGTTAAAATCAGGCCAACCAGGTTATAAACAGCTTTATGACGTTTACCAGACACCAATGCTTTACCTGCTGGATAAAGACAAGAAGATCCTGGCCAAGAAGCTCAACTATGAACAGCTTAACGAATTCCTCGACCACAAATTCAATGCTGCAGCCAACACCGGCGCAAAGAAATAAGAAACTTCCCATCCTGTTCATTGTTGGATTGATCGCAATGCAAAGCCATGCCCAATCCATTTTCTCCTATGGCACGAAGCAGGTTTCAAAAAACGAATTCGTAAAGGCCTACCTGAAAAACAATGATACCTCTGCCAGCAACAATGCTGTCGACATCCGGAACTACCTGGACCTGTATACCCGGTTCAAACTCAAGGTACAGGCTGCGTACGATATGAAACTGGACACGCTCCTGAACCAGCAGGAGGATGTGATGAATTTCAGGCAACAGATCGAAGAGCCCTTTCTGCGTGACCAGGAAATGATGAACAAACTCATTGCAGAGGCCGCGGTACGTGGCGAAAAGGACCTCAGGATATCACATATCTTCATCCCTTTCCGAAAAGACTTTGCGGCAAACCCCACTGCACCACTTATCCCTTCTCCCGCCGATTCCGCCTACGCGAAATCAAGGATCTACGAAGCCTATGAATTGCTGAAAAAAGGCCATGATTTTGGGAAGATCGCAGAGGGGTACTCTTTAGATCCCCTGGTCAATAACAACAAAGGAGACCTGGGCTATATCACTGTCTTCAGCCTGCCCTATACCCTGGAGAACATTGTATTCCCCCTTCCCCTGCATACCATGTCCGAACCCTATCGCTCAGGGTCGGGTTGGCATATTTTTAAAAAAACCGGCGAGCGAAAAGCAAGGGGCATACTTAAAGCCCAGCAGATCCTCATCGCCATTGATCCATATGGCACAGCTGCTGACAAAAAAAAGTCCTCCGAACTGGCAGACTCTTTATACAAAGCACTTAAGGCCGGGGCTGATTTCAACGCCCTGGCCGCCAACTACAGCGACGATGCAGGTTCAGCAACTAATGGGGGACTGATGCCCGATATCCGGGTTGGCGAGTATGATGGCCTTTTTGAAAACCAGGTCTTCGGCCTGGGAAAGGATGGAGACATGACCCTTCCTTTTGAAACCGCGCTCGGCTACCATATTGTGAAAAGAAAAGGCCTGTTCGCCCGCGGCACTGAGAACTCCGAGTACTCATGGAAATATGCGGTGGAAACAGACAGACGCGCCGAACTGGCAAAAAGATCTTTCGAACAGCAGTGCATCTTGAAGACAGGCATGAAGAAAATCATCCGCGACGAAAATGAACTCTTCAGGTACACCGATTCATTTATAGCCACAAAAAAGAAGGCCTTCTCTTCCGTTGTTAAAGACAATGGAACCTTATTTGAATTTCCGGAACAGAAAATAACGGTGCAGCAGTGGCTCGACTATATCTCTGCGAGAAATCCGGAAAGAACCCGGGAAGTATACAAAAGTTTGTACGATGATTTTGCAGGCGAGAGCAGCGTGAGCTATTACCGTAAGCACCTGGAACAATATAGCCCCGAGTTCAAAGCACAGTATACAGAATTCATGGAAGGCAACCTCTTGTTTGAGGTAATGGAAAGAAAAATCTGGAACAAATCAGCCTCAGACACCACAGCCCTGAAAAGCCTTTATGCCCGCCAAAAACTGAAATACCAATGGGGGAAAAGCGCCGATGCCATCATGATCAACGCGCCTGACTCGGCTACCGCAATAATGGCAAAATCAATACTGGCGACTGATCCACGACATTGGAGGATCCTCGCGGACCTGGCAAAAGGGGAAGTGATCGTAGACAGCGGACGGGTCGAATGGTCGCAGATCCCCGGGAACGCCGACCTGTTGCAAAAAGGCTATATCTCTCCTTTTGTTGTGAATAAAGATGACCAGGCCGTATCGTTTGTTTATGTTTTGAAATTATACCCGCAGGGCTCACAGAAAAGTTTCGACGATGCCAAAGGGCAACTGATGAATGATTATCAGAACGAGCTCGAATCAAAATGGATGAGCGAACTGAAAAAGAAATACCCGGTAAAGATCAACACCGCTGTAGTGGAGCAAACCGTAAAACAATTAGCCAATCCCTAAAGAACCTGCAACATCACATTGCGGATGACCTGCGGCTTGCCAAGGGTATAATAGTGGAGAACAGGAACACCTTCTTTCTTCAGTTCTTTTGACTGCTCAATCAGCCACTCAGTTCCAACCCTTTCCACATCCGCATCTACCTTGCACTTCATGATCTCCATACTGAGTTCCGTGGGAATGTCTACATGGAAGGTCCTGGGGATCACAGAGAGCTGCTTCTTATTGGTAATGGGCTTCAGGCCCGGTATGATCGGCACATTGATGCCTGCATCACGGCATTCCTGCACAAATGCAAAGTATTTCCGGTTGTCGAAAAACATCTGCGTTACAATATACTCCGCGCCGGATTCCACCTTGGCACGCATGAAGTTCATGTCTGTCTGCAAGTTTGGCGCTTCAAAATGCTTTTCCGGGTAGCCCGCTACGCCAATACAGAAATCGGTCCTGAATCCTGCCCTGATGTCCTCTTCCAGGTAAATGCCATTGTTCAGGTCAACCACCTGCTTGAGTAAATCTATCGCATACGCATGTCCGTTAGGCTCGGGCTCAAAAGTTGATTCATTCTTGTGCGCGTCCCCGCGCAGAACAAGCACATTGTCTATCCCCAGGAAATTCAGGTCAATCAGCGCGTCTTCCGTTTCCCGCTTCGAAAAGCCTCCACAGATCAGGTGCGGCACGGCATCTACCTTGTAATGGTTCATGATCGCTGCACAAATACCAACCGTACCCGGCCTTTTCCTCACCTCCACTTTCTCAAAACTTCCATCAGCCTTTTTCTTGAATACCTGCTCACTCCGGTGATAGGTCACATTGATGAAGGATGGCTTGAACTCCATCAGGGGATCCAGGTGATCGAAGATCGAATTAATGGTTTTGCCCTTCAAAGGGGGTAGGATCTCAAAGGATACCAGCGTATCCTTAGCCTGCTGAATATGATCGATTACTTTCATTAATGAGGGTGATTTGTTAAATCAGGGTGCAAAGTACGGTACAAAACAGCTTTATAGCAAATCTGTTAAAGAGTGCCCTTTTCGAACATCACAAGGCTTAGTTCCGTATTTTTGGCCCTCCGGAAAAAGAAAAGATTGGATCTGATCATACATACAAAGGACCTCATCAAGCAGTACCGCAACCGTACCGTGGTCAATCACGTTTCTATCAACGTTAAACAAGGCGAGATCGTGGGATTGCTTGGACCCAACGGAGCAGGGAAAACCACTACCTTTTATATGGTGGTAGGGCTAATCCAGCCCGATGAAGGGGAAGTATACCTGAACGACCAGCAGATCACCGGTCTACCCATGTATAAACGCGCCCAAATGGGCATTGGCTACCTCCCCCAGGAGGCCTCTGTATTCAGGAAGCTTTCCGTGGAAGACAATATCATGGCCGTTCTGGAAATGACCAAGCTCAACAAAGCCGAAAGAAAGGAGAAAATGGAAAGCCTGCTCTCAGAATTCCGGCTCACCCACGTAAGAAAAAACAATGGCGACTCACTCTCCGGCGGTGAAAGAAGACGTACCGAGATCGCCAGGGCACTGGCCGTAAACCCCAACTTCATCCTGCTCGACGAACCTTTTGCAGGCGTTGACCCCATCGCAGTGGAAGATATTCAAACCGTGGTGGCCCGCCTGAAATACAAGAATATTGGCATCCTGATCACCGACCATAACGTGAACGAAACCCTGTCTATTTGCGACCGGGCCTACCTGCTCATAGAAGGCAAGATCTTTAAACACGGTACGGCAGAAGAACTTGCGGAAGACGAAGACGTGCGACGCCTCTACCTCGGCAGGAATTTTGAACTCAAACGGAAAGACTACCTGCACGACGAAGCCCGGGCCGAAGCCGGTAAGTGATCGCCTGAGAAACTCCCGGGATCGTCAAAGCGATGCCCATCACACAGATTCACAAGATTTATTCGAAACATGACCATCTTCCAGGTCCCTGACGCCCGGGCGTGGCACAAGGATTGAACCATAGTTTTCAATCAATTCCAAACCTTTCGCTATTTTGTGGCCGATGAAATTGCTGAGTCCTGCCATATCCCGACTCGCTCGTATGCGTATGTGGCGCATAGAGGCCTGGATGCAAAACCCAATTGCAGCCCAAAGGGATGTATTGCAGGACCTGGTTACCTCCGCTCAATACACGGAATTCGGGCGGAAGTACGACTTCTCCTCCCTCTACAACTTGC
Source organism: Chitinophagaceae bacterium (assembly GCA_040404045.1). Taxonomy (GTDB): domain Bacteria; phylum Bacteroidota; class Bacteroidia; order Chitinophagales; family Chitinophagaceae; genus Pollutibacter. The sequence goes on along the minus strand of JBBAJN010000055.1, from coordinate 4,218 downwards.
GGGATTTTAAAAAAGCCGTACCGATCCATGAATACGACGACCTGAAGCCTTATATCACCCGGATTATGGAAGGTGAACAGAACCTGCTTTGGAACACACCCATCAACTGGTTTGCGAAAAGCAGCGGCACCACCTCAGACAAGTCTAAATTCATCCCCGTCAGCAACGAAAGCCTCGAAGACAACCATTACCGGGGCGCAAAAGACGTGCTGACCCTTTACTATCAATTCAATCCATTTTCAGACCTGCTTACCGGCAAGGGCCTGATCATCGGCGGAAGCCATACCGTACACCAGATCAACGACGAAACCCACTACGGGGACCTCAGTGCCGTATTACTCCAGAATTCACCTTTCTGGGGGAAATGGGTACGAACTCCCGAACTCAGTATCGCCCTGATGGATGAATGGGAATCCAAGATCGAAAAGCTTGCACAACACACCATACACGAAAATGTGACCTCCATTTCCGGGGTACCCACCTGGACCATGGTACTGTTCAAAAGGATCCTCGAGATCACCGGCAAACAGACCATCAGCGAAGTCTGGCCACACCTGGAACTCTATCTCCATGGCGGGGTTTCTTTTGTGCCCTACCGGGAACATTTCGAACAACTGATCGGCAAACCGATCAATTACCTCGAAATGTATAATGCCAGCGAAGGCGTTTTTGCAGCCCAGGATAGTCCGGGTGCCGACGGCATGCTGCTTTTCACTGACCACGGCATTTTCATGGAATTCATGCCACTGGAAGAATATGGTAAAAACGAACCCAGGACCATCGGGTTACAAGATGTTGAACTGGGCAAGAATTACGCCCTCGTCATCAGCACAAATGGTGGCCTCTGGAGATATTGCATAGGCGATACCATACAATTCACTTCCCTATACCCGTTCCGGATCAAGGTCAGCGGCAGGATCAAACACTACATCAATGCATTCGGCGAAGAACTGATCGTGGATAATACGGACCAGGCCATCAAAATAGCCTGCGAACAAACCGGTGCCGTGGTAAACGACTATACCGCAGCCCCCGTCTACTTCAGTGCCAATGGCAATGGGGCCCACGAGTGGCTGATCGAGTTTGAAAAAAGCCCCGTCAGCCTGGATCATTTCACCTATGAGCTGGACTCGGCCCTCAAACAACTGAACAGCGACTACGAAGCCAAAAGACATAAAGACATCGCCCTAAGGCCACCCATCATCCACAACATAGAAAAGGGAAGCTTCTCCCGCTGGCTGAAGTTAAAAGGCAAACTGGGCGGACAACATAAGGTACCAAGACTGAGCAACGACAGGAAATATCTGGACGAGATCCTCTCTATGCTACATACCCCCGGCTCTCAGGCTTGATCGTCATGGGCAGATCCAGAGGCCCACACAATTTCCAGCCTCCACAAAATTCCACGAAAGCTGCAAAAAGGATAATCTGATAGTTGTATTTTGCAGCTCTTAACAAGATTAAAAACGATACATGAAACTGCTTGACGGGAAAGTTGCCATTGTTACCGGTGCCGCGAGAGGCATTGGTGAAGCCATTGCTGAAAAGTTTGCGGAACAGGGCGCACATGTCGCTTTCACCTATGTGAGCGACGGCAGCGCTGAAAAAGCAAAATCCCTGGAAGAAAGATTAACGGCAAAAGGAGTAAAAGCAAAAGCTTACCAAAGCAACGCCGGCGATTATGCCCAGTGCGAGCAAATGGTGAATGACGTGATCGCCACCTTCGGAGGCATTGATATCTGCGTGAATAACGCAGGCATTTCGAAAGACAACCTCCTGCTGCGTGTCACCCCGGAACAATGGGACGATGTGATGCAAACCAACCTGAAAAGCGTTTTCAATATGACCCGCCTGGTGATGAGACCCATGATGAAAGCCAAGAAGGGTTCCATCATCAACATGAGCTCCATTGTGGGCGTAAGAGGAAACGCAGGGCAGTCGAGCTACTCCGCCAGCAAAGCAGGCATCATTGGTTTCACCAAATCCATGGCACATGAACTGGGGAGCCGCAATATCAGGTGCAACGCCATCGCACCCGGTTTCATCGAAACTGACATGACCCACTACCTGAAAGACGGCGAGGGAGCAAGCGCTTTCCTGACCAATATTCCATTGGGACGATTTGGTACAGGTGAAGAAGTGGCCAACACCACCCTGTTTCTGGCCTCTGACCTGAGCTCCTACATTACGGGCCAGGTGATCAGCACTTGTGGTGGTTTGAACATCTGATCATGTACAGGGAGGGTCTCGTTTCCAAGCACGGCATTTGGAGAGGAATTCTTTAAAATTTTGTTAAATAGCCATTGTAGCTAAACAGCCCCGGCATAACTGCCCTTTCTTTAGGCCTCAAAATGATCCAAAGAAAGTTAATTGGTATATTACTGATCGTTGCGTTCCTCGTTCCACTCATACCCCTGATGCATGTGGAAGCCATGTTTAACCAGGGTCAAATGACAGAAGAACGGGCGGACCAATTGCCTGATCCCGTCACTACATTCAATGAAACGGAATCCCATGGCCATTCTTTAGCCAGTTTGCAAAACGAAATGGCTTCTTCACTGTATATGAAAAGGCAAAATGATGACCATTTCCTCTCCCGGCAGGCCGATGATATACAAACCCCGCCTCCCAACAAGGAATGCTGATCCAGTTCGTTTCTTATGCTCATTCCAGTTAAAAGTCTTTCATGAAAAAATTCTTTCAGAATGCAGGCGCTGACCTGCCATCTTCCATAGTGGTATTGCTGGTTGCCTTACCGCTCTGCCTGGGCATTGCGCTGGGATCCCAAGCCCCCCTTTTCTCCGGCATCATCGCTGGCGTAGTTGGCGGTATTGTTATTGGCGCACTGAGCGGATCCCATCTTAGCGTAAGTGGCCCCGCCGCTGGATTGACGGTTATCGTAGCCACCGCCATCCTGAAGCTTCCGGCATATGAAGCTTTTCTGCTTTCGGTTGTACTCGCCGGTGTCATGCAGGTGATCTTGGGATACCTCAAAGCCGGCATCCTGGGCGACTACGTTCCCAATGCCGTGATCAAGGGCATGCTGGCCGCCATCGGTATCATACTTATCCTGAAACAACTTCCCCACCTGGTGGGATACGATAAAGACTTTGTCGGGGATGAGAATTTTTCATCCGGAGGAGAAAATACGTTTACCAGCATCTTCAACGCCTTCAATTATTTCAGCCAGGGCGCTATTGTCATCGGTGGGTTATCCCTCTTGATCCTGATCATCTGGGAACTCCCATTCATGAAACGGCAAAAGTTCCTGAAGTATGTCCCGGGTCCACTCGTTGTAGTGGTCGTTGGCGTTTGGATCAACGAATTATTGACGGCTTATAAACCCGGACTAGCACTGGAAAGCGCCCACCTGGTATCGCTGCCCGTTGCGGAAAGCTTGCGGGAAATGATAGGGTTCCTCCGTTTTCCGGACATTCAGTTCATCAATAACCCGGACGTTTGGGTGACAGGGCTCACCCTGGCTATTGTGGCGAGCCTCGAGACCCTATTGGGTATAGAGGCAATAGATAAACTCGATGTATACAAAAGAGTTACACCTACTAACAGGGAGTTAAAGGCCCAGGGAGTGGGCAACATCGTCTCCGGATTGATCGGGGGTTTACCCCTCACATCGGTAATCGTGAGAAGCTCGGCAAATTTCGCCTCTGGCGCCAAGTCAAAAATGTCAGCCATTTATCATGGTATCCTCTTACTCCTCTGCGTGGCATTCATCCCCAACATCCTGAACAAAATTCCTTTGTCGGCCCTGGCAGCTATCCTTATATTCACTGGATATAAGCTGGCAAAAATTCCTCTGATAAAGGAGTTTTACCATAAAGGATGGGACCAGTTCGTTCCCTTTGCTGTAACCATCATAGCCATCTTGTTTACAGACCTGCTGGTGGGCATTGTAATTGGTATTCTGGTGGGGCTTTCCTTTATGATCAGGAGTAACTTTAGATCCTCTGTGCTGGTGGTCAATGACCAGGACAGGTATCTGGTCAGATTCAGGAAAGACGTATCGTTCCTGAACAAGCCGATAGTAAAAAGGAAACTGGAGGAAGTGCCTGCTGACTCATATGTATTGATCGATGCTACCCGGGCAGATTTCATCGATAAAGATGTGATCGATGTGGTGAACGAATTCCTGCATCATGCCCACCTGAAAAACATCAGGGTGGAAGTTAAGAAAAGCATGCACAAACCGATGCATACATT
>JBBAJN010000054.1:4949-18071 GCA_040404045.1 Chitinophagaceae bacterium | reverse complement strand
GTGCGCTCAACGGAACTCACGTTCAATATGCGCTATCGCAAACGGGGTCAGCTGCCGTTCAATATCAGGATCGGTAAGAAGAAAGACGGCGGTGGTAAAACTGAAAGCGATGTGACTTTTGCCATAGACTTCAGCATCCGTGACGATATCAATTCAAATTCACGGCTCGATCAAACCAATGCGTTTGCAACAGGCGGTCAGAAAGTGATCACCATACGGCCAACGATAGATTATGTATTAAGCAATCGGGTAAGCCTCCAATTCTACTTCGACCAAAGAAGGGTAACACCTTATATTTCGAACTCAGCGCCTCAGGTAAATACCAGGGCGGGCGTACAAGTGAGAATTTCCTTAGCTCAGTAGCGCCAATGCGCCAATCCGTCAATCCCTTTATTTCCTGTTGAAATAAAAAGAATTGGCTTGCGCAGTGCTCGTGAGTACCAGGTCGTTGATACAAACATGGGGGGGGAGGGTAGTACAATAATAAACCACATCAGCAACGTCTTCCGCATGCAGGGGCTCAAAACCCTGATAAACAGATTTGGCGGTGTTGGCGTCTCCTTTGAATCTGACCAGGGAAAACTCAGTTTCTGCGGCACCGGGATGAATTGCCGTCACTTTGATCCCATGCCGTAATAAGTCAATCCTCATTGCCTGTGAAAGGGCATCCACCGCGGATTTGCTGGCGCAGTATACATTTCCTTTTTCATATACTTCTTTGGCAGCGGTCGATCCTATGTTGATAATGTGGCCTTTTTTCCTGATCGCCATACCCGCAGCGATCGCTTTACTTACATACAGCAGTCCTTTAACGTTGGTATCGATCATCGTTTCCCAATCGCTGAGATTTCCTTCGTCGAAATAATCCCTGCCCAGGGCCAGGCCCGCATTGTTGACAAGCACATCGATGTTCTTCCATTCTTCCGGTAATCCATCGATCGCTTTTTTCACAGCATCCTTATCCTGCACATCGAAACAAAGCGTATAAATGGCAACATTGTATTTGCTTTCAAGCTCACTGCAAAGTTCTTCCAGGCGATCATTCCTCCTGCCGGTAATGATGCAGTCGTCGCCATTCTGGGCAAATCTGGTGGCAATGGCTTTACCGAAACCAGAGCTGGCCCCGGTGATCAAGATCTTCCTGTTCATGTTATCGGATTAGCGTTGAAGTGCCTTTCTTAAATATTGTTTTTCCCGTATAGTCAACCCCTTGAACATACCAAACAAAGGTGGTTGAATTCTGTTCTTTTCCTTTAAACCGCCCATCCCAACCTTTTCCAAACTGGGTAGTACTGAAAACCAACTCACCGTATCGGCTATACACTTTGAAATATTCCAGCTTCGTTATACCCACCGGTATCGGTATCAATTGATCATTTTTTTTGTCACCATTTGGTGTAAATGCTGTTGGGACGAAAATATCAGGATTGGTATTGAATACCTTCACATTGATGGTGTCTATCGCGAAACATCCTTCCGGTGTGCTCACCTTCACAGCATAGCTGATATTGCTCGGCGGGTTTGCAATGGGATTGCTGATATTGGGGTTATTAAGCGACGTTGTCGGCGACCAGACATAGGATGTTCCACCCGAAGCGTTCAGTTGCAGCGGCTGGTTTAGTACTATGGCTGTATCGTTCCCCGCAAAAGCAGGAACCTGGGGTACCACCCTTATCCTTACAGAATCGATCCCCGGCTTCGGGCAGCCCTTGTTATCAAACACGGAAACAAGGTAACGTATCGAGCGTGTAGGACTTGCCGTTGGATTCTGTATCGTGTTGTTGGATAAGCCCTCCGACGGGGACCATCGGTATGTTACACCGCCTGATGCAAAGAGCTGGGCCCTGTCACCAAAACAGATCGATGTATCATTACTCGCTACGGCAACAGGATAAGGCACAGTAGTTACAACGATGTTGTCGGACGACTGGCATTTGCCGATGTTAGACGTAACAGTATAGGTGGTTGTAGTGGATACGGGTTTCGCGATTGCATTTCGCGAGTTCGGATTTCCAAGACCAGCTGCCGGCGACCAGGAGAAAGAAAGTCCGTCCCCCATGGCATTAAACCTGATCGAATCCGTAAGGCAGATGGTAGTATCATTTCCGGCATTGACGGTCACAAAATTCTTAACATCTACAAAGACGGAATCAATATTAACACAACCGGGCGCAGACGTGAGCGTTGCGTAATACTTAGTTGGCACATCAGGGCTCACTAAGGGAGTTGCACCCGTAGTGTTGCTGATCATATAATTGGGCGCCCACGTAAATGTTCCATTGCCTACCGCCGACAGGCGCAACGTATCTATATTGCAAATCAGGGTATCATTCATCAACCTGATGGTTGGCCTATCTAGCACATTTACCGGATTGTCCAGCGTGTCCCGGCATCCGAAACTGTTGCCCACAATGAGCTGTGCATCGTATGTACCCGTTGCGGGGTATGTATACGTGGGATTCTGCAGGTCTGAAGTGGCAGGGTTGATATTCGGATAACCAAAGCTCCATTTCCAGTAATCCACCACACCATATTTTGTAGTGGTTTCGTCCAGGAATTGAATGGGCACATTCTTGCAGCCGTCAAGCACGCTGAATTTAGGAAAGAATCCCGGGTATACTTTGGCAATGGTATAAGCTGTATCGGAACAGTCACGATTCCGGTTTGTGATTAGCATCACCCTGTAACTTCCGGTATCAGGAAACGTGAAGGTGGGTCGGTCAATATTTGATGTGTCTGCATTGCCGGGCAATCCGAAGTCCCAGTAATAAGATTTGATCAGACTGCTTGGGCTTTTATTTTGAAAAGTAAGTTCAAATCCATCACAGGTTATATACTCTGGTTGAAGGTCTGCCGCAGCAATGGAACAGGCAGCCACTTTAAGGTGGAGATCTTTTCTGTGCCTGTTGATGACCACATTGCCCCTGCGCTCTATGGCCACTACGGTGATCACATAGATGCCTGCGGCGGGTGCTGTACCACTCACCAGTCCGGTATTTGGATTGATGATTACCTGGTCCCCCATGGGCCTGAAAGCGCTGAAAGGAAACGAATATGCTACCGAGTTAAACGGCGGTGGCAAGGCCGTAGTTGGTTGTGGAGTTCCGGTACTGGCACCATCAAAAGCCTGATCAAACTGATAAGTGAGCAGATCTCCGTCGGTGTCATAGGCCCTGAAATCGTACGCGAAGGCAGTTTTCTCGCAAATCACCACGGTGTCATTGGTTCCAAACTGGGCACTGCTGTTTGCCGGCGCCGTTGGTCCGAGTGAAGTACCTGGTATAGTGGCAGCATAAGTGGCACCTGCATTGCCAGAGTTGTTCACATTGCTTATGCCTTCGATGCGGCAACAACGCTGGTAAGAAATGCTGAATCCCAAATTGCTTGACGGAAGTTCAACGTCTTCGATATAATAACCAATTTCATAACACACAACAGGGGGGTTATCAATGCATGGCCCTGGCGTGGTCAGTGAAATCACTTGCGTTCGGTTACTTGCCACGGAAAGATTCATGATCGGCGTAGAGTTGCCCACGGGATAGATGGTAATGGCCGCGCGAGAATCAAGAGGTGCTCCTCCCGAAAGGCAATCGCGATATAGTTTGAGGGTGATCCGGTATCTCAGGTTACCGCCCGATCCCACACCGAGGTATTCGTAAGACATTTCCCCGCCTGCTATATGCCGGGCTTCTGCTACCAGGCAGCATGAGAAACTGAAAAGTAAAAGGAGAAAGATTTTTTTCACTCAGTTTTCATTTAGATGCAACAGGAACTTCTTCATGGCATTGGTAGTATCCGATGATTTTTCTTTCATGCCCATATGACCCGAAGATTCCAGTATGTGTACGTGACTTTCTGCAGGCACATGAGATTGAGCCAGACTGTCCGTTAAATTTACTGTTTTATCCTCAGTGCCCATAATAAAAAGTACGGGTTTTTCAAAGGACGAAAGTACATGGACCCGCCCGGGTCTTTTCATCATCATCTCGGAATAAGCAATGAGTGCTTCAGGATCAATGCCTTTGGACAACTCAATATGCCTTTCAATGTCTTTCCCATGGTTATTCTTAAACTCATCACCATATAGGCCGGGTATCATTTGTTGAAGAAATGCCTCCGGGCCGTGATCCTTAATGAATTGGATGGAACGTTTGCGGTTATTGATTTTCTCTTCGCTGTCTGCATACGCCGTGGAATGTATCAGCCCAAATCCCTTCAGCAGGTGTGGGTATTTTTCAGCGAACGCGAGCGTGATGTACCCGCCCATGCTATGGCCGATTAGCACAAATTCTCCCAGATTTTCCTGTTCTGCGATTTTTTGGATCGCATCAGCCATGGACTCAATAGTTTGTTCAGGAAGTGTTTTGAGCGCGGATGCTGAGAGTCCTGTACCCGGCAGGTCCGGTACTATGACCAGGTAGTCTTTTGAGAGCGCCTTCATCTGGTCCGCCCAAATATTCCCATCTTCCCCAAATCCATGCAAAAGGATCAGGGGATTCCCGGAACCGGCAACTCTGTATCCGATTTGGTCAGGCGTTCTTTTTTGGATGAAGTCCATCTTCTCTATAAATTTTCCAGCTCCTGAATATTCCAGTCAATAGAACGGGAATGATCGCGGGGTTCAATGCCTGGGGTAAAAAAGGCCATGCCAGCAATGTAACACCTGCAACAATCATATAGATGAAGAAATACCTGCGAACGTTGGTTTTTTTATTTTTTAGCAGGAAGGCGGCAATAACATGGGTTGGCCATGCCCATAGAAGATTGAAGTTGTCTGCGGTTTGTTTATGATCAGTGCCCACCCACATGAATAAGAATAAACATCCAAGCAGTCCGAGTACAAAGAAATAGACTACATCAAACTTTTTGAGGAAGTTGGCAGCTTTTTTGTTTTCAGACATGCTCGCGCCAGCAACCAGTAAAGCGATGATGCTAAGAACCACCAGTGGTGTGAACAGGCTTTTCCCGTCTTCATTATCCCGCTGCTTAACCACCGGGTATTGTTTTCCAGCTACCAGCGATTCGTTCTGCTTACCTGTTTTGTCTAACGACTGTTCCAGGAATTCTGGCAGGAACATAGCTTCCCGATTGGTCATCTTTTTGTCGATCCGGCTACCCAGCAACAGGTCAATGCCAAACTTGCTCCAATGCATTCCGCCCCTGTTCAGGTAGTAGTGTATGCCCTCCCTAAAGCTCATTCCCTCGGCTGTTTCTACAGGACCTTCCCGCAGTGCCGGATTCCGGAATTGTTCTATGATATCCCTTAAGCGGGTTGTGCAGTTCTGGTACAGAAAATCATACTTGTAGTACCTGTTTTCTTCCTGCATATTGACGAAGAGGAGTTTTCGGATCTCCTCCTTCTGCGCGCAGGTCAGGTTCAAAATCTGTTCTGCTATGCTTCGATTATCTGCCTGGTATTCATAGGCGAAATGGGGAAAGCTCGTTTGCGACAGGGAATAGAGCAGCTTACCCCTGATAAATTTTGAATAAAAATCAGGGTCATCAAAATCGAAAGTGCCGTAATTGTAAACAATATCGGTGCCCGTAGCTGCATCAACAACGCGTAAAGCGCTGTGACCGAAAATGGAATAGAGTTCAGATCCAGGCGAACAGGTGAGCAGGCTCACCCTGATCCCGCAGGAGTCTTGCGTCTTCGCTGCAGTACTGCACAACAGGCACAGGATAAGAACGATGTTAACCCATCTTCCTTTAATGCGCATCATGATTTACCGGCTGTAATTTGGCGATTCTTTGGTGATGTGCACGTCGTGCGCATGCGACTCTTTCATGCCGGCATTGGTGATCCTGATGAATTGTGCTGCATTCTGGAGCACTGTCACATCCTTGGATCCGCAATAACCCATCCCGGCTCGGAGTCCACCAACATATTGTGCGATCACTTCATTGAGGAATCCCTTGTAGGCGACACGTCCTTCAATACCTTCGGGTACCAGTTTTTTGATATCGTCTTCCACGTCCTGGAAATACCTGTCGCCGCTTCCTTTCTGCATAGCTCCAATAGAACCCATGCCGCGGTATTGTTTGAACTTTCTTCCTTCATAAATGATGGTTTCACCCGGACTTTCCTCGACGCCTGCAAACACAGATCCCATCATCACTGAACTTGCGCCAGCAGCCAGTGCTTTTACCACGTCACCGGTATATCGTATGCCACCGTCAGCGATCAGGGGTATATTCATCTTCTTCAATGCAGAAGCCGCCTCTATGATGGCGGTGATCTGCGGAATACCCGCCCCCGCAACGATCCTCGTTGTGCAAATAGATCCCGGGCCAATGCCAACTTTTACAGCGTCGGCGCCTGCTTCCGCGAGGGCCCTGGCACCTGCGGCGGTTCCCACGTTGCCTGCGATCACCTGCAGTTTCGGGAAAGATTTCTTTACAGTCTTCAACGCTTCTATCACACCTTTTGAATGCCCATGCGCACTATCAAGACAGACCACGTCCACCCCGATCTGCTGTAGGGCCGCTGCCCGGTCAAGCATATCAGAAGTGATACCCAGCGCAGCGCCAACCAGCAGCCTGCCGTACGCATCTTTCACGGCGTTGGGATAACTGGAGAGCTGGAGGATGTCACGGTAAGTGATCAGGCCGATCAGTTTGCCTGAGCGATTGACCACGGGGAGCTTTTCAATTTTATATTTCTGAAGAATCTTTTCTGCTTTCTTGAGATCAGTGCCTTCGGGAGCAGTGATAAGGTTCTTGCTGGTCATCACTTCGCTGACTTTCTTATCCGGCGTTCTTTCGAACCTCAGGTCACGATTAGTCAGAATACCCACGAGTTTACTCTTGTTGTCAACAATGGGAATACCGCCGATCTTATTCTCCTTCATAAGCCTAAGGGCATCACCAATGGTGGCATTTTCAAGGAGGGTGACCGGATCGAGGATCAGGCCGCTCTCACTTCTCTTTACTTTTCTCACCTGTTCGGCCTGCCTTTCAATAGACATGTTTTTATGCAGCATACCTATGCCGCCTTCCCGGGCCAGCGCTATAGCAAGCTGCGCTTCCGTTACGGTATCCATTGCCGCAGAGAGGAAGGGTACGTTAATGGTTATGTTTCTTGTAAGTTGAGTGGAGATGTTTACTTCCCTTGGCAAAACCTGGGAAAATGCCGGTACCAGCAAAACATCATCGAACGTTAGACCTTCACCAAAAAATTTAGGGGGAAATTTAGCCTTGGAGGAGCCGTTTATTGTTGCCATGTGCAAAGATAGGGTGCTGTTGGGAAAATAAACAAATTAGGTTAAGCAGAACCCATCGTCCATCTTCCACCCGGCAGTTGGACAAGTATACCGGCAAGTTCAAGGTTGAGTAAGGTGGCGTGCGCGCTGCTTCGTTTTAATCCGGACAGCCCGATGAGGTGGTCAAGGTGAATGGGATCTTCCTGCTTCACGACCTCAACAATCCGGGTCTCGTCTTCTCCAAGCGCAGCAAAGATCTCCTGTTGTTTCGGGGCAGGTGGCAGGGGTTCCCAGTTCATGAAGTCCACCAGGTCCGATGGGTGGACTGTGAGCCGGGCTTTGTTATCCCGGATGAGGCTGTTACAGCCTGCGCTTTTGCGGTCGTTCACCCTCCCGGGTACGGCAAAGATGTCCCGGTTATATCCGGAGGCGATATCGGCAGTGATCATGCTGCCTCCTTTGACGTCAGTTTCCGCTACGAGCAATGCATCGCAAAGGCCTGCAACGATCCGGTTGCGCCGGGGAAAATTTTGCTTTTCGGGTTTTGTACCGCTCATGAATTCCGTCAGCAGTCCGCCATGCCGGGTCATGTCCCTGGCCAGTGCCGTGTGTGATGAGGGGTAGATGATGTCCATGCCACTGGCCAGCACACCCACTGTTTTCAGATTGTTCTTCAGGGCCGCCTTATGTGCGATCTGGTCTATGCCATAAGCGAGTCCGCTGATTACCAGAACATCTTGCCAGGAAAGGGCCTGGAGGTAGTCCTCAACGATGGCACGTCCGTACGCTGTATGCTTTCTCGTCCCCACTACGCTAAGGGTCCTGGGGGCGTTGAGATCAGCGTCGCCTTTGAAGAATAACACCAGCGGAGGATCTTCACAGTGTTTCAGCCGTTGGGGATAAGATTCGCAGTGAAGCAGGAGTGGGGTGATCCGGAATTTTTCAATAAAACTGATCTCCTGTTCAACTCTTTTGAAGTCTCGAAAACTGCAGATGTTTCTGGCTCTGATGAAGCCAATGCCAGGGATCTTTTCCAAAGCGGAAGGTTTTGCCATGAAGATGGCCCTGGCTGAACTAAAATGTTCAACGAGCATCTTACTGTGTACTGACCCGATCTGGGAAACCTGTGTCAGGGCGATGGAATAAAAAACTTCATCCGGATCTTTCATCCGATAAAACTAAGGCGGGACAGATACTATTTACTGATGACTTGCAACTCAGTTCTCCTGTTTTTTGCCCTTCCATCTTCGTTGTTATTATCAGAAACGGGGCGTGTTGCACCGAATCCCTTCGATAGTAAACGGGCTGGTTCTATGCCTTTTTTAACAAGATAGGCCACTACAGATTTAGACCTGTTGTTGGACAATGCCAGGTTATCCGCCGGCTTACCCACATTATCTGTATGCCCATTGATCTGGATCACCATCGTATTGTTTTCTTTTAGCAGTTCCACCAGGTTGTCGAGTTCTGCTTCGGATTCTTTTTTCAGGTCGAACTTACCTGTTTCGAAGAATATGTTCCGCAATACTACATTGGCATTCACTTCTATGGGTTGGAGTGGAATGTCTACCTGGTATACCGAGTCGGATGGTTTACTGCTTAGGGGAAAGTTTTCCGAGTAGATCAGGTATCCCTTCCTGTTCACATTGAAGGCATAGTCTTTCCCAACAGGGAGTGTGATGAGGTAATCGCCATCTTCATCAGTTTGCACTTTGGAAGAGCGCTGTCCCGTAGCAACATCCTTGAGTTCAACGGCGCTGGGTAATCCCTGTTTTGTTTTTACATCGTAAACTTTGCCCTTTACCCAAAGTGTTTTTATAGGGCGAATGTCTTCGCGTAGGGTAAAACTGTATAGGTCGAGGGAACCTTTGGAATCTGAACGGTCGCTGGCATAGTAGGCAGTGGTGCCGTCAGAGGTCACAAACAGGGTAGCTTCGTCATCCACCGTATTGATAGGATAGCCCAGGTTTTCAGGCTTGCCCCAGCGACCGGCAGAGTCTTTTCGGACCAGGAAGAGGTCCATCTTTCCATAACCTGTAAGGCCATTTGATGCAAAATACAATGTTTGATTATCGGCATGGATAAATGGAGAAGTTTCATCGCCTGTAGTGTTTATGGCTGGGCCCATGTTCATCGCAGGACCCCATTTTCCACCCGGCATGATATAGCTCACGTAGAGGTCTGATCCGCCCATACCGCCAGGTGCCCTCGCTGCGAAATACAATGCGCGTTTATCGGGTGCGATAGTGGGTTGCGATTCCCAGAATTCTGAATTGATCACATCGCCGATATTGATCGGTTGGCTCCAGCCTTGTTTGGTAAGCAGCGAATAATACAGATCGCATCCCCCGAATCCGTCGGGTGCATCGCAACTGGTGAACACCAGTACTTTACCATCCTGCGAAATATGTTGGGCCCCTTCGTTCCTTTCCGTGTTGACATTTCCGGGGAGGGGTGCAGAGGTCGACCACGTGCTGTCAGTTAATCTTGAAGCGCCAAAGAAATCTTCATTAAAAAAATTCAGTTGCCTGGTGAATACCAGCTGGTTTCCGTCTATCGTCAGGGAAGGAAAATACTCCGGGAATTTTGTGTTGATGCTGTCGCCTAAATTTTTCGGAGCGAATACATATTGGCCCTGGTGGGTTTTAGCATGTTGAATGGCAAATTCATAACTTTTTCTACGGTAGGCTGCGGCCTTCCTGCTGTTCTCGCCAAGGGCTGGGTCCAAGGCAAAATCGTCTACTGCTTCAAGAGCTTTTTCAAATGCCCCGATACCGGCAAGGTTGATGGAATAAGGAAGTTTGTAATCGTGTGTATATGCAGGGTCAAGGGAGAACGCCTTTTCGTAGTCAAGGACGGCATTCTTATGATTTTTAATCTGGCCGTTGATCCCTGCTCTTGACAAATAGGCATCCACAAAGTTTTTATCAGTTGCGATGGCTTTGTCGAGCATTTTTATGGCATCGAGGTATTGTCCGTCTTCAGCTTTCTGGATAGCAAGGTCGTATATTGTTTTGGCCTGTCTGTTGACTTTGTCAGGGTTGTATTTCTGGGCCTGTGTCAACAGGGTGATCAGGAGGCAGCATGTGAAAAGTAAAGTTTGCTTCATACTAAGTTGGCTAATAGCTGACAGGCTATTGAATGACCTGATGAAATTAACGGATTATCAGGCACATGTATTGCCCTTGGGATATTCAAAGGGCTACAATTAACGTATAATTAGTCAATTCAGTTTCCGTAGTTGCGGCGCTAGGGCACATGGATATACTTATGCATTTGCAGCGAAAATTCCCATTGTGGATGTTGCTTGATGTACTCGATGATCAGGGGTGTCATCTGTGCCGATTTTTCCCATTCGGGCTGCAGGAAAAGTTTGCATTGGGGATTGACCAGGGCGGCATATTTCTCCGCCCAGTCGAGGTCCGATTTGTTATACACCACCACTTTCAACTCGTGGGCATGGGGGATCACCGAATCGAGGGGCGACTTGAATTTTTTTGGGGACAGGCAGATCCAGTCAGGATTCCCGCTGATCGGGTAGGCCCCGGAGGTTTCGATATGTACCTTATAGTTGTTGATATGCAGGGCCGTGATCAATGCATCCAGGTTGTACATAAATGGCTCACCGCCGGTGATCACCACGATCTCGGTGGGAGTGGATTTGATAAATTGAAGGATCTCACCAACTGATGTTTTTGGATGTTTGTCCTTGTCCCAGCTTTCTTTGACATCGCACCAGACGCAACCTACGTCGCATCCCGCCAGTCGTACAAAATAAGCTGCCCTGCCCTGGTGGAAGCCTTCACCCTGCAGGGTATAGAAATGCTCCATCAGTGGATACGTCACGGCTTCAGTTTCGTTTGAAATCATATTCATTTGCTCCTCAACTGGCATGCCTTATAAGTATTCATTAAAAGCGCTGCGATGGTCATAGGTCCTACGCCGCCGGGAACCGGAGTGATATAGCTGCATTTTTCTGCCACGGCTTCAAAATCCACATCCCCTTTAATGGCGAAGCCCGATTTCCTGGAAGGATCTGCCACGCGTGTGATGCCGACATCGATCACCACAGCGCCCTCTTTGACCATGTCCGCCTTCAGGAATTCCGGGCGGCCGAGGGCGGCAACGATGATATCGGCCTGCAGGCAAATATCTTTCAGATTTGGGGTATGGGAATGGCAAACGGTTACGGTGCAATTGCCGGGATAATCGTTACGGTTCAGCAGGATGCTGATCGGTCTGCCAACAATATTGCTGCGCCCGATCACCACGGCATGTTTGCCTTTAGTCTCTATTCCATAATGGGCGATCATAAGTAGGATGCCGTAAGGCGTAGCAGGATAAAATGCGGGCAGGCCCTGTACCATCCTGCCAACGGACTCGGGATGGAAGCCATCCACGTCCTTATCGGCCGAAATGGTATCAATGACCACCTGTTCTGAAATATGTTTTGGGAGAGGAAGCTGAACGAGAATGCCGTCTACGTCGCTATTTTGGTTCAGCTTGTTGATCTCTTCCAACAGTTCTTCCTGGGTTATGGCTGCATCTAATCGGATCAAGGTGGAGGTGAATCCAACTTCTTCGCAAGACTTTACTTTAGATGCCACATAAGTTTCACTGGCTCCATTGTTGCCCACCAGGATCGCTGCCAGATGGGGTTTTTTCATTCCATGGGCCACCTGATCGAATACTTTTTGTTTCAGGTCATCTTTCACTGCCTGTGAAACCAGTTTGCCGTCCATGATTTTCATGGCGCAAATTTAGGCAGGAAAATACCAGCAACTCCTGTTTTTTTTCACATGGTAGCCGCTTTGAGCGTTGCTAGGTTTGGTAGGAAATGAAGTGGTTGATAATGGTGTTGATGTGGACGATGGGATTATGGGTGCAAGCCCAATTGAGCGAGCCGAAATGGTTGGCGGGTGCCGATGGCCTGGGTAGTAGGGAAAGTGGCCTATGGGGCGGTGCGGCCTATCCGGCTTCATTGCCTGGCCTGACCCGTTCCACCATTGGTGTTTATGGAGAGAAACGATTTTTGACAGATTTGCTGTTGTTTGATCTTGCATATACTGGAAAGCTTGGGACCTTACCTTTTCTGGTGCAGGCTCAGCGAGAAGGGAATGCAAGCCTTTCCCGCAACCATGTAGGCCTTGCAGTTGGCCGGAAAGTGGACAAAAGGCTGGATCTCGGAATAAGGCTTGGCTATCATGCGGCGATGGCTACAGGCTATCCTTCAGTTGGGCAGGCATCTGCCGGGATCGGTTGTTTGTTTAGGTGCAATGACATGTTAGTGATTGGTTTCCAGGCCGATGGCGTTAACAGGTTCTTTTCCCCGGGGATTGGAGGCGGGGCATATAAGGTCAGGGCAGGAGCAGGATTTGCCTTGTCGCCTTTGTTTTCATTTTCTGTTGAAGCATTGAAGGAACAGGATGCCTCACTTGCTGTATTGTTGGGCATTCACTATCGTTTCCTGGAGCAGGCGTCGGCCCGCATTGGTTATGCCGGGCTACATAACAGCTTTGTCTGCAGTGGTGGGTTTGTTTACAAGGGTATGGAAACAGAGCTGTTTACCACATATCATCTTTCGTTGGGATTAAGTGCAGGCGTCTCTTTGGTTTACCGTTTCAAGGCCATGGAATGAGAAAGTTTTTGTGGATCCTGGCATTGATATATGGGAACGGATATGCACAGCAATCGGATCAGGTCAGGCTGATGGAGGATCAGGCCGATGTGGAGGATGTGAAGGAAGTGGAAGAGGACCTGATACAATTGCAGGGTTTTCTGTTGAGGCCGTTGAATTTGAACAGGGCCGATCAGGAAGATCTGGCGGTCTTTCCTTTTCTCACGCCGTTCCATATTGAGCAGTTGATCCGGTACCGGAAACTGGCTGGGGATCTGGTGCACGTGTTGGAGATGCAGGCCA
>JBBAJN010000054.1:0-4939 GCA_040404045.1 Chitinophagaceae bacterium | reverse complement strand
ATCCGGGCTTGGTCAGGAAGTTAGTTCCCTATGTTACTGTGCAACCCGAATTGACCTTAAGTGTTACGGTACAGGATAACATCAGGAAGGGTAGCCATTTGTTGTTGTTCCGCTCTTCGTTGTCATCGCAAGCAGGTTTTCTCGCGCGTTATCATTTTACTTCGCCAAAGCTGCAGTGGGGCTTGAATACAGAGAAAGATGCAGGGGAGAAGTATCTGCAAGTAGGGAAGGGTTTAGCATTTGTCTCGGGGCATGCCGGTCTTCGGAATATGGGTGCTATCAGGCAACTGGTGGTGGGCGATTTCATTGTGAACATGGGCCAGGGGTTGATGTTGTGGCAGGGCCGGGCGGTGAGGAAAACGGCCATGCCCATGGCGATCAAGAGGCAGCTGCCATTTTTGCTTCCTTATAAATCAAATGATGAGAACAGGTTTATGCGGGGTGTGGGTATACACCTGGCCAGAAAGCGTCTGGATCTTGGTTTTTTCCTTTCGGCAAACCGACTGGACGCAAATCGAAAAGTTGATACTGCCACAGGTGCTGCCTTTGTAAGTTCCTTTCTGAATACGGGTTATCACCGTACTGGGGATGAATTGGCTGACAAGAATGTTCTGGGGCACATTGCTTCAGGTGGGCTGCTGGGTTATAGGAGCGGCTCTTTTCGAGTAGCGGCCAACGTGATACATCATCGGTTCTCCCTTCCCGTGGTGAGGGCCGGAGAACTTTATAATGTGTATGCCGCTAAGGGGCGTGAGATCACTAATTATGGTATTCAATATCATAACACATGGAGGAATGTTCATCTGTTCGGCGAGGGTGCGGTTGACGGGCAGGGTGACTTCGCTGGGCTACAGGGGGTAATGGTATCAGCGGATCCCCGGGTGGACTTTTCGTTGGTAGCCCGGAAGATGTCGCGGGGCTATCGGTCCTTTCAAGGAAATGCGTTTACTGAATCCAGTGATCCTTCGAACGAGGAGGGTGTTTACATGGGGTTCAGTTACAGGATTCGACCTATGTTGACTTTGGACGCTTACGCCGACCATTACAGGTTCCCCTGGCTGCGGTATCGGGTTGATGGACCCGGCTGGGGCAGGGATCATCTTGTTCAGCTAAGTTACAGGCCAGACAAAAAGACGCTGGTGTATATCCGCTATCGTGCTGAGCGGAAATCTGGGGCAGCGGTATTGGAAAGGATGAAAACGATCACGGAATACCAGAAAACAGGCGGCAGGCTGCATGTGGAATTCCGGCCTACCCTGGAATGGGAGTGGAGGATCCGCGTAGAGTTTACATCTATCTTAAGCAGCGGATCGGAGAGGGAGCATGGATTTTTAACATCGTGTGATTTGTTTTGGTCACCGATCGACAAACCGTTCAGTCTTAACGGCCGCATCATGGTTTTCGATACAAAAAGCTATGATTCAAGGATTTACAGCTTTGAAAACGATGTGTTGTACTATAATATCGTCCCAGCTTTTTACGGGTGGGGTGCCAGGTCCTACCTAAATGCCCATTATAAGATTTCTCACAACTGGCATCTATATTTGAAAATATCCAAAAGTTTTAACGGAATGCCCGCCCGATGGACCACTCGTTTCCAGTTTGTTTGTCACATTTAAAATATTTGAATATGTTTAACTGCCAACCGGGCGGCCTAAAATGAGTAGAATTTCATTGAATTCCTAAGGTATTAATAGTATTTTAACAGATTAGGCCCATTTATTTCGATAATCTTCATATTTCTCGCGCATTCTTTAGTCGGTTTTAGGTCACCATTTCGGTGAATAGGGGGTCTTGTTTTCTTGAAAAGCAGCATTTTATCCCATGTTTTTGTCATTCCTTTTATGTTAGATTAAACAAAAATTTAACAGAAACTTCAACATTCTTATATTTGGACCTTGAATTTTAAAACCAAACCAAAACAACGCAACATGAGAAAATTGATGACACTGTTGACAGTGTTCGTGCTATCATGTGGATTGGCTTTCGGCCAAAACAGACAAATAACGGGTAAGGTAAGGAACGACAAAGGTGAAAACGTTCCATTTGCCTCTATCGTAGTTAAGGGAACTAAGACCAGCGCAATAGCTGACGCTGAAGGTAATTACCAGATCACCGCAAAAACGGGGGATATCCTGGTCATCACCGCTACTGGTGAGAAACTGGTGGAAGAGTCCGTTAGTTCCAGCAACATGGTTGTCACGACAATGACACAGGCAAGGGGCGAACTTGAGGAAGTAGTGGTAACCGGTGCCTTCGGTATTAAGAAGTCACAGCGTAACACGGCGTTCAGTTCGCAGGTAATCAAATCTGAAGACCTGAACATCGTTCGCCAGACGAACGTCAACAGTGCACTAGCCGGTAAAGTGGCTGGTGTTCAAACAAGGAGCCAGTCTGCGGCAAAGCTTGACGAAGAAGCTTTCCTGCGTATTCGTGGTGGTCTTGGACTGGGTGAGCGTTCAGCTATTTATGTAGTTGACGGTACCATTACAGGTTCTTTCGACATTAACCCGGATGATATTGAAGACATCACTGTACTGAAAGGTGCAAACGCAACTGCCCTCCTGGGTAGCCAGGCGACAGGCGGTGCCATCATTATTACTACAAAGAAGAAGGTTGGCCGTGGTACCGGTGTTGGTATTGAAGTGAATACCGGTGTCACCATTGACAAGGCGTACATCCTGCCCCAGTACCAGAACGAGTACGCAGGTGGTGGTGTAGCTGACCTCATGCAGTTCAACTGGGAAGCCGGTATGCCTGACGAATGGAAGGCGCTGGATGGTAAATACTTCCACGATTATACAGATGATGCCAGCTGGGGTCCAAGGATGGTAGGCCAGGAGCATATTCCCTGGTATGCCTGGTTCCCCGGACATGCTGATTCATATAAAACAGCCCCGCTGAATCCCCAGCCTGATAATGCCAGGGATTTCTGGCAGACTGGTGTCACTTCTACCAATAACCTGAGTTTTGGTAAAAGCGGAAGTAATTACGCTTTCCGTGCTTCATATACTAACCAGTACATCAAAGGGGCATTGCCAAATTCTTCTTCACTGAGGAACACGGTAAACGTAAGCGGTAGCTTTGACCTGAGTTCTCATTTCACAGTTGCTTCAAATATTACTTTTTCCAGCAACATCATTAAAGGCGTATTCGATGACGGTTACGCAAACAATTCTCAGGGTTCATTCAACCAGTGGTTCCACCGCGACACGGACATGGATAAACTGAAGTCATTGGCAAGCGTTAAGTCGCCCTATGGCACTTATGGCACCTGGAATATGAGGTTCAATCCCGATGGATTCAATCCGGCAGCTCCCCAGAATTTCTACAAAGCCAACTACTGGTATAACTTCTACTCATATTTCAATGAGATCATCAACAGGCAGGACCGTAACAGGATGTTTGGTGATATCGGTCTTACGTATAAGCTCGATCAACACTTCAAGATCAGGGGTACTCTCCGCAGGAACCAGCTGATGAACTACAATGAAGGCATCACGCCAAGTATCCTTGAAGAGAGTGCGCTCCAGACTGGTGTCCTTGGTGGTTACGGTACTTCATCTTCCAACCTGCAGAGGATGGACTATGAGTTGATCGGTTTCTACAACAACACATTCGGAGATTTCTCCGTAGCTGCTCAGTTCGGTGGTAACATCTTTACCTTTAAGTATAGCGATGTTTCTGCAAGTACCAACCAGGGTCTGAATGTACCCGGCTTGTATGCCATCTCCAACTCAAAGGCAAATCCGAACGTTGGTAACTCGCGCCAGCAACAGCAGGTGAATTCGATATTCGGATCATTTGATCTCGAGTATAAGAAATTCGTTAACCTGACTTTTGCCGGAAGGCAGGATTGGGGTTCAACCCTCTCTCCCAGCAAGCCCAGCCTGTTCTACCCATCAGCCGGTGCAAGCTTCATCGTTTCTCAATTGTTCCCGAACAGGCCATCCTGGTTCTCTTTTGCTAAAGTATTCGGTAGCTGGGGTAAGAAGCCTGAGAGCCTGGGACTTTTTGCAACAAACTTTGCATATAGCGTGAATCCTTTCACTTGGGGATCTAACTTCCTGATGAGCACGCCAAACAACTTCCCCGATCCAAGGCTCCAGGGTGCTTTGATCCAGACCATCGAAGCTGGTTTGGACTTCAAATTCCTGAAGAACAGACTCGGTCTGAACATCGTGTTCTATGATGAGGTTGCTGATAAGATCCCAGTTAACGTTGCTTTGAGCGGCGTGAGCGGATTCTCTTCAACTTCTATCAACGCTGCGAAAGTGGAAAGGCAGGGTATTGAGATCGTGCTGAACGGACGTGTTCTTTCAAACAAGAACTGGACCTGGGATATGAGCACGAACTTCTCTTACCTGATCAAGAATCCGGTTAGCGAAATCGTAGACGGCCAGGACCAGATCCTCCTCGAAGGTGGTGCATTTGGTACAAGGATGGCACGTGCATTCCAGGTGAAAGGCAAAGACTGGGGTCAACTGATCGGCGGCGGTATGACGCGCAATGCCGATGGTATTCCTTTGGTTAATCCTGCAACCGGACAATATATAAGGGATGAATTCAAGAACTGGGGATCTATTGTACCAAAAGTGAATGGTGGTTTCTTGAGCAACATCGCTTACAAGCAACTGACATTCGGCTTCTCACTTGACTACCAAGTGGGCGGTAAGTTCTTTTCCCTGTCTGAAATGTGGGGTCACTTCTCTGGTCTGATGGCCAGGACTGCAGCTTTGAACGACAAAGGGGTGAATGTAAGGACTCCGGTAGCTGATGGCGGTGGTGTGAAAGTAACAGGTGTAAGCTCTGTTGACCAGAAGACTCCGGTTGATATGTATGTTGACGCCCAGACTTACTTCCACAACTTCTACTTCGATCAGATCGCTGAACCATACGTTCACAGCCTGTCTTATGTGAAGTTGAGGGACGTGAGCAT
>JBBAJN010000053.1:0-18139 GCA_040404045.1 Chitinophagaceae bacterium | reverse complement strand
GACATGGAGTTCGTATCTGATTATACGCGGGGCAAGGAGTACCAATATGGTGGTGAATACTGGGCGCCCTATCGGACGTTGTACAGTCGCAATATTAAAAATCTCTTCATGGCGGGCCGATGCATCAGCGTTACCAAAACCGGCCTCGGTCCTGTGCGGGTGATGAAGACCTGCGGGATGATGGGCGAAGTGGTTGGAAAGGCAGCAGCGGTTTGCATTAAGAACAATGCTACTCCGCGTGAAGTTTACACTAAGCACCTCGCTGATCTGCAAGCCTTGTTGAAAACGCCGGGGAAGGTGTAGTAACTTCAGCCGACTGCCTTACTAATTATACAGTTCTCTCAATAACGCAAGTTTCTCCCGCAGCCTTTCTTTCAGGTGTTTGGGCGAGATGAGTTTGACGTT
Source organism: Chitinophagaceae bacterium (assembly GCA_040404045.1). Classification (GTDB taxonomy): domain Bacteria; phylum Bacteroidota; class Bacteroidia; order Chitinophagales; family Chitinophagaceae; genus Pollutibacter. The sequence continues at coordinate 17,734 of JBBAJN010000053.1, read as the reverse complement.
TTCCCCATAGCCGAGGATCAGGCCGTCGAGCTCGAGGGTGTCGTAGGCGGTGATCTCGATGCGCAGGCTTTTGCTGGTTTGTTTGATGATCTGTTGGGTAGGATGGATCTTGTTCTGCTGGATGGTTTCGATGAGCCGGGGATGGCGGAACTCCAGTTCTACTTTGATCGGCTTTGCATCGTAACGGTGCCAGATGCCCAGACTGTATTTGAAATAGTCTTCCGGGCGGAAGGCGGGGTCTTTGTAGTAGTCCGATTTGCCAGGCAGGATCTGCTGTATGCGGTTCAGTGAATAGATCTTGATGGCTTCTTCGCCTTTTTTATCATGGTCAAATGCTACGAGGTACCAGAGTCCTTTGTTCTGTTTGAGGACATAGGGGCTGAGTTGTTTTTTCTCTTTGTTGTACGTGACGCCGATTTGTTTTTTCTCGTGGATGGCATCGATCAGTTCGGGTAGCCATTTATTGCCCACGCTTTCATTGTCCCATTCGGGCTGGATGAACTTTTGGGATTTGGCGTCGTTCCAGAATTTGACGGAGCCGTCGTTCGCGATCAGTTTTTCCACCAGCTCGCGGAATTTGTCGCGCAACGAGGTTTGTTTGAAGGTCTGGAAGAGGTTCTGCGCGAGCACCAGCATCACTTTATCATCATTCGTCAACGCTTTCTGGTAATATCGATAATCGGGCCTCGAGTATCGGTAGCCATGGGTTTTGGTCCATCGTAAGTCAACGTCTTCGGTGCTTGCCAGTTCCTTCAGTTCTTTCAGGTCTTTGTCGAGCATCTCCAGTCCGATGGGATCATCGATCCTGTCGTTTACGAGGTCAAGCAGTTTCTGCCGATCTGCGATCAGGGCCTTGCCGGCAACCAGCTGGTCGATGATCTTCAGTCTGTCCTCCGAGCTCTTGATCCGCGGCATTCCCTTTGTTTTCATAAAAATAGGGAAATCCAGAGGCATTAGAATTCGATGAGTTCCTGCAGCTTTTTGATGATGGTGGAATAGTGGTAATCCTCGCAGATGGGTTTGGAGAGCTTCAGCCTTTCCAAACAGACCAGTTTGTTTTCTACCACGCGCAGGTTGTCTATCCAGGGCTTATCGCTGCAATCGAACAGGTAGTACCTGCGGTTGGCCGGATCGTAGATAACGGCATAATGCGCGTCGTCCGGATCATTGGGTACAATATAAACGGCGTAGGGGCTCTCCCATTTGGAGTTATACTGGCGTTCGTAATGGGTATTGTAGATGAAATAGGTCTGCATGCCCATGTCTTCGAGCGACAGGTAGAGGTCTCCCAGTTTCTGTTCGATCAGGGGCAGGGAAAGGTGCTCGTCCTTGAAGAGGCGGATGGGATACCAGGCCTTGTAGATGGATTGGTAGAATTCAAGGGAACCTTTGTCCATGGTCAGCTTATAATCGAAATGCGGATTCCCGGGCGCGAAATAGCCGGGATAGAAAAATTCCAGGCCTTGGGACATCGCAAATTCAACGGAGAGGTAATAGAGGTATTTGCCCAGGCTGTAGCGGCTGTATTGGGGGTGGTAGAAATTCACAATGCCCGCTGCGCTGTTTCCGCCTATGTCAAAGAATCCCGCTGCCACCAGCTCTTCCCCGCAATGGATGTTGATCATTTTGGTATTGAACACCGTGTCCGGCGCTTCCCCATACAGGATATCTTCCAGGGATTCCGCCCAATCCTCCGGTTTGCTGTCGCGGTACAACTGGTAGAGGAATTCATGGCCCGCTGTTGGCCGGGCATCTGCGATCTCTACGGAGAATTGCAGATCCTTTTTCATCTTACGGAACCATTTGGGAAATTGGAAGGCTGATAATCGATGGCGGAGCCAGATAGTGTCCCTGAATACGAAGCCCTCTTCCTGGAGGAAAGGCGTTGTGAATATGTGCTGGTCCATTCTGTACCAACCCCTGGCGAGGTACTGGTCCAATTCTTGCGGGCTGATGCTGCTTAATGATCTTAGTGCTTTGTACATACCATCTGTTGTTGTGATGTAAACATAGAATGGTAGTTTGTAATTGAATTACAAAGTAAAGGAAATTCAAAAAAATATAGATTGTAAATAGATTACAAACTGTACCTGAAGGATGCATCACTTAACATCAGGCAGTCCTTGTCCTACTCTTTAAACGAAGGATCAATGAATACTTCTTTCCCGTCCACCATCGTGAGCAGCACTTTGGTTTTATGGATGTCCATCATGGAAATGGTGAACAGATCCTGTGAATGGATGACCAGGTCGGCGAAGAACCCGGGGATCAGTTTGCCTTTGGTGTTTTCATCAAAAGAGCCGTAGGCACTATTGACTGTATATGCTTTGAGGGCATCTGCGATGCTGATCCGTTGTTCGGGAATCCAGCCATTTGGCGGTCGTCCATCTGTGGTTCTTCTATTCACTGCGCTGTGCAGGCCGCGAATGGGGTTCAGCGAAATGCACGCCGGCCAGTCGGCCCCGTACACCAGGGTGGCTCCTGCATTCAACAGGGATTTCCAGGCAAAAGAACGTGGCAGCCTTTCTTCCCCAACGGCCTTGCTCCATACGTCTACTGTTCCGGGATCCGCGTGTATGGGTTGCATGGACGGCAGTACACCGAGTTTTGCAAAACGGGGTATGTCATCAGCCTGTACCTGTTCGATATGTTCCACGCGGTGGCGACGTTCACGTGCGCCGTTTTGTTTCGCTGCTTCTTCGTAGGCATTCAGGGTTTCCCTGACACCGAGATCACCGATCGCATGGGTGTACAACTGGAAGCCTTCTTTATCCAGCTGCGCAACGAGTTGCTGGTACCTGTCCAACGGGATGCCCCAATGCTTCGCCTGCATCCTGTCATCCACCGGGATATCACTATAGGGATCCAGCATCACGGCCGTATGTGATTCGATCACACCGTCTACCATGAATTTGATGGCGTGGCCTTTCAGCCAGTTGGGATCGCCTTTTTCGTTCTTGATGCTGATGAAATCGGCGATGTCTTTTTCCGTGGTGTTGTCACGCACACTGAAGCCCATGGAGAATCGCATGGTGAGTTCTTTATTCTTGTGCAGTGTCCTGTACAGATCATATTCCTCCACATCGCCATTGGCGTTTTGCATACTGGTGATGCCGAGGGATGCGGCGTACTTCATGCCCTGGCGCAGGGCGTTCAGTTGCTCCTGTTGGGTGGCTTCCGGAACCACTTTTGACATCAGCGATTGCGCGCCTTCCAGGAAAGCGCCCGTGGGTTCGCCGTTGGCATCTTTTACAATTTCCCCGAATCCGGTGTATTTGGTATTGCGGTTGATCCCGGCGAGCTCAAGTGCCTTGGAATTGGCAAGGCCCGTGTGTCCGTCGTACGCCCTGATGAACACTGGCCGGTCCGGTACCAGGCTGTCGAGGTGCTTCTTATTGGGCATGCCGCCGGCGAAAAAACCGTATTGCCAGCCGCGGCCCGTGATCCAGGGTTTTCCCGGATTCTTTTGGGCGTATTCAAGAAGCACTTTCTTCATTTCCGCCAAACTGGTGGTGGACAGCAGGTCTGCCGAAGAAAGGATCATCGACCCGGAAAGAAAATGGATATGGGCATCGTTGAACCCTGGGGTGACCAGTCTGTCTTTCAGATCGATCACGCGTGTGCTGTCGCCGATCAGCTTTTTAATATCTGCATCGGCGCCGATGGCGATGATCTTGTTGCCTTCGATGGCTATGGCTTCAACGAAGCTGGTATCAGATTCACCCGTCCATACCTTGCCGTTGAGTAGTACGGTATCGGCGGATGGTGATGAGGGATTGTTACAGCCGATGGTTGAAAAGACAATTGCGATTGCGATAAAGAAGTTGAATGATTTCATTCCCGGAAGTATGATGATACTTCAATATACGCAATTACTGGCCGCTTCATACCTGGCCACCCCATATTTGCACGCTTAGGATATCGGGGGAGAAGGCAGGGCCTTCATTATTTCTTACTGATGCGATAAAGCCTTCCCCCATCAGTCACGGCATACAGCGCGCCATCGGGTCCTTCGGTAACATCCCTGAAGCGCTGGTTCTCGTCGCTCAAAAGCCTTTCTTCGCCAACCACTTTATTGTCCTGGAAGACGAGGCGACAAACATGCATGCCACTCAATGAGCTGATGAACAGGTTGTTTTTCCATTCCGGGATCTGCTTGCCGGAGTAGAAGGTGATGCCACTGGGCGAGATCACTGGATCCCAGTAGTAAACGGGCTGCTCAAGTCCGTCTTTCTGCTGAATGGCATCGCCGATTTTCGCGCCACTGTATTCAATCCCATAAGTGATCGTAGGCCAGCCATAGTTCTTGCCGGCAACGATGCGGTTGAGTTCATCACCGCCCCTGGGACCAAATTCAACTTCCCAGAGATCTCCGGTTTCAGGATGAAAAGAAATGCCCTGCACATTCCGATGACCATAAGAGTAGATCTCCGGCCTGGCATTGGCAGTTCCCGCGAAGGGATTTCCCTCTGCCGGTTGGCCATCTTTGGTGATGCGAATGATCTTGCCCAAGCCAGAGTTCAGGTCCTGTGCCTGCGGACGCGTTGCCTTGTCCGAACGCTCACCCGTGCTTAGATATAAGTTGCCATCTTTCCCGATCAACACCCGGCCACCGAAATGAAGGCCGCCCTTGTAGGCCGGCTTCGCCCGGTAAATGACGCTGACATTTTGGAAACTTTTTTCATCCGCTGAGAGCATGCCTTTGGCAACGGAAGTGAGGCTTTCGCCATCAAGGGATTCCGAAAAAGCCCAGTAGACCATTCTATTTGCAGCAAAAGCAGGATCGAGACAAAGCCCCAGCAATCCGCCCTGGCCCGAGGCATATACTTTTGGAATACCGGTGATGGGTTCGCCAATGTTTCCGGCACCAGTGACGATACGCATGTTCCCTTCGATCTCGGTGATTAAGAATCGACCATCAGGGAGGGCCGCAATACCCCAGGGGCGTATGAGTGAAGAAGTCAGCACTCTGCCTTCGTAAGGTGTTTTGGTGACAACGGCCCCGATACGCGTTTGACCCCCAAACGCGGGTTTATACTTGGTGTTCGCCTGTTTTGTTTCAACGGCTGTGCTACCCGGTTGCGCTTGAGTACAAAAACTTCCTGCAGTGAGGATGAATGAAGATATGAGTACGATGATGGATTTATTCATGGCAATTGTTTCTGTTCTAAAGTTACTTAAACTATCGTACCTCAACATATCTGCCAGTAACTAATGGCTGACCGGCAGATCAGCGAGAGGAAGAAGGTATTGAATAGTCCGATCCTTTTAAATATATTTAGTACGATGCGTAAAGGGTTATTCATCTTCCTGTTTCTGCCGGTTCTCATTTTCGGGCAGAATAAACCGAACATCATTTTCATCCTGACGGACGACCATCGTTGGGATGCACTGGGTGTGGCGGGCAATACGATCATTCAAACGCCGGAGATGGACAAGCTTGCACGGGAAGGGGTCTATTTCGAAAAGGCTTTTGTCACCACCCCCATCTGCGCAGCCAGCAGGGCCAGCTTTCTCACCGGCCTATATGAGCGCACCCATCGCTATACCTTTGGCCAGGGGGCGATACGCCAGGTTTTTATGGATCATTCCTACCCGGTGGAATTGAGAAAGGCCGGATATTATACGGGGTTTTTCGGAAAATTCGGGGTGAACTATCCGGAATTCAAAGGGCTTTTTGATGAGGGCGAAAGCTATGACCGGAACGACAAGTTCAAAGATGCCCGGGGCTATTACAGAACGGTGGGAAAGGATAGTGTTCACCTGACCCGCTATACGGGCCGGAAGGCGATCGATTTTATCCAACATGCGCCGAAGAACAAACCCTTCATGCTCTCCCTCAGTTTCAGCGCTCCACATGGTCATGATCCATCTGAACAACAGTATTTCTGGTCGCCTCAGTTTGATACGATGTACCAGGGAATCACCATACCTGATCCGCCTTTGAAGGAAGATGCGTACTTCCAGGCCTTGCCCAGCTATGTCAGAAACGGGGAGAACCGCAGACGTTGGTATTGGCGCTTCGATACGCCCGAAAAATACCAGCGAAGCGTAAAAGGCTATTACCGCATGATCTCGGAAATCGATGCGGAGATCGGCAAGATCCGAAAGGCGTTGGCACAATCGGGCCAGGCAGACAATACCGTGATCATCCTCATGGGCGATAACGGTTACTTTCTCGGTGAAAGGCAGTTGGCTGATAAATGGCTGATGTACGATAATTCATTGAGGGTGCCCTTGATCGTTATGGATCCCCGAAAACCCGGGAACAAAAGGTCGAAGGACCTCGCGTTGAATATTGATGTGCCGGCCACCGTATTGGACCTTGCAGGCATTGATCTTCCAAAAACCTGGCAGGGTGTATCGCTGCTTTCGCGCCGGTTGGCGGACAGAAAAGAATTCCTGGCCGAGCATCTCTGGCAAACACCCATCATCCCGCCCAGCGAGGCCATCCGCACAGAAAGATGGAAGTACTTCCGGTATATCAATGATCCCGCTCACGAAGAGCTGTATGATCTGGAAATGGATCCTTCAGAGAAAACAAATCTTGCCAAGGATTCTGCTTATCAGGCCATTAAGAACCAGCTTAAGGGGAGAATAGAAAAACTGATCAGTGGGTATTCACTACCCCTTACTTCATCTCATTGAAATACTGATTCAGCTCCCTGATCTTACTACTCACTCTGCCTGCACTGAATTCTTCTGCCAGAGGCTTGCGCATACTCAGGAACTGCAGGCAAATGATCTTGTCTTCGGTCTCTATAAAAAATTCTTCATGGTCGAGCTCTGTGCAGTTGAAGATGAGATATCTTTTGATGTTGGTATCATAGGTGATCGCATACTGCCAGGGACATGTTTCAGTTGCCGGGATAAAGATGATATAGGGTGAATCGTGCCGTGAATTATCCACGATGGCAAAGCTTGCATTGTGGACGAACCAGCAGGTATTGCCTTCGTTCAGCAACTCCGCCTGCGCATGGCAGAGCCTGGCCTCGATCTGTTCCAGTGGAAGATCGTCCGTGGTGAGGGGACGGTAGTGCAACCACGACGTATACGCCGCATGATAGAACTCCAGCGAGGGCGGATGGAAGACCAGCTTATAATCGAAGCGGGGATTGCCCGGCGCAAAATAACCCGGGTAGAAAAATTCCATGCCCAGCTTCATGGCATGCTCTGTTTCCAGTACGAATAAATATTTGCCCAGGCTGTATTTGGCGTAAGCGGGATCATAGTAATTGACGATACCTGCTGCGCTGGTGGCACCAAGGTCCATAAAGCCTGCAGCGATAAGTTGATCTCCGTCAAACAGGTTTATGGTGGTGGTTCGGTAGATGTTTCGGCTGCTGGCCCCATAGAGCACGTTTTCTAACGACTTCGGCCAGTCCGCAGGCATGGTTTCGCGGTATTTCTGATAAAGCAGTTCATGTACGGGGCCATGCGGTTCGTTGGAAATTTCCACCCGGAATTTTGCTTGCTGCCGCATCTTCAGGAACCAGGCGGGGAATCGGAAATCCCTCAGCCGGTAACGAAGCCAGATGGCATCCCTGTAAACACAATCATCTTCCTGTAAAAACTGGGTGGTGAAAATGGTTTGCTCCATACGAAACCAGCCCATGGACAGGTAGTGATCCAGTTCTTCGGGTGATATCGATTCCAGTGCCCTTGATGCCTTGTACATGTGATTTTGTATAGTGGATAAACATAACCGTGGTGTTTGTAAGTTTAATACAATCTATCGAATAACTGCATACATAGGAGGTTTAACAAAAGAAAGGTGCAAGAGCGTTTTTGCTTATCTTGATTTACTAAAATCAAAGCTCTTGGGTTTCGAAGATAAGTTGTTCTTGATCCGTAATTATAATCTCTGGAGCCACCTGAGTGATGAAGAATGTGAGGAGCTGAACTTGGTTCACCGGTATATGGAAGCCAGGAAGGGCGAGTTTATTTATTTTGAACCCGAGCACCTGACTAAACTGTTTTTTATCAAAGAAGGCTATATCCGTCTCGGTTACCGGAACGATAAAGGTGAGGAGGTTGTTCGGGAGATCATCCGGGAAGGAGAGATCTTCGGGCAGTTCACCCTCCAATGCCAGGATATGCGGGGTGAATTTGCACAGGCGCATAAGGCAGACGTCAGCCTTTGCGCTTTCAATATCTCGGATTTCGAAAAGATATTGTCAAATAAACCTCAACTCGCCATAGGATACAGCCGGCACGTGGGCCAGCGCTTGCGGCAGGCAGAAAACAGATTAATGAATCTGCTTCATAAAGATGTCAGAGCCCGACTGATTGGGTTTTTCATGCAATTGGCATCTGCCGAGCCCGCGGATGGATCAGCCCAACCGGTAGAGATCGAGAATTTCCTCACCCACGAGGACATAGCCAGGATGATCGCGTCTTCCCGGCAGACGGTGACGTCCATGGTTGGTCAATTGGAAGCTGATGGCCTTCTGGTCTGGGATAGGTCCTTCATCCGAATACCGGACGTTAAAAAGCTGCAAAAAGCCATGGATGTCGTCTAGCTGACATTCTTTCCCTGCCGATGGAAGTAGTTTTAGGCCAAAACGAACTACCCATGGGCATTAAAAACTTAGCCTCCCTGACTCTTTTTTTCTCTGGAACATTATTACTCCTCCTCACGGCCTGTAGCAAGGACGACGGTGAAACTTCCGAAATGGTGGTGAATGATCCAACAGTAACAGGTACGGTGCTCTCGATGGGAACATTTACCGGAAGCGGGAGTTACAGGGTGAGTGGCTCGGCTAAATTGCTGGATCAAGCCGGTAAGAAGGTATTGCGCCTTGAAAACCTGTCTAGCTCCAATGGGCCAGACCTCAAGGTTTACCTTGCGTCTGACGCCGCTGCCTCACGCTTCATTGACCTGGGAAGGCTGAAGTCTATATCCGGCAACCAGAATTACGACATCACTGGTAATCCGGATCTGTCCCAATACCCATTTGCACTGATCTGGTGCAAGCAGTTCGGTGCTTTATTTGGATCTGCACCGCTTAAATAATTTGGCATGATGCTATTCAAAAAAACTACCGTTCTCGTATTTGCAGTTTGCTTGTTTGCCGGCGTTTCCATGGCGCAGACAAAGGCCCCGGTCAGTAGGTTTATTGACTTGAGTGGAACCATCGGGGAAGATCAGGGTACGGGATCCTTTTCCTATGTGCACAATTGGAGGACAGGCAAGAAGAAGAAGTTTGAACTTGGGATAGGAGGCAGACTGACCACCTATTCCGGCACAAAGAAAGATTTTGTTACCGCAGGTCCGGCATCCCTGACCAGAACATCCGCCATTCCTTTTTTAGGTGTATTCTCGGATATTAAAGAAGAGAATTTGGATACCCTCAATGTGCAAAGACCGTTGATCAATGCGCTGAATCTTAGCTATAACATGGGCTATCATTTCAGCAAAAGGTTATATGGTGGGATAAATATTGACGTGATCGGATTCAGTTTTGGCAGAAAGAGCAGTGCGGTACTGACATCTAATGGCCAAAACTTCACAGAGCCCGATGCCAAACCAACTCCTTTCAATGTTTTGCTTACCGGCGACCACGACCGCGGATCACTCAATTCCGAATTTTTTCTTCGCTACAAACTGGGAGAAAACTGGAGCATCAAGGCCCTTTACCAATTTATTTTTGCCGAGTATAAAACCAGTAATGTGGTTCAGGTTGCTCCTGATGGAACAGAGGTGGACCGTTTTCGAAATAAAGCAAACAATATAGGACTGGGAGTTGTCTATCACTTACAGTGATGGTTGTAGCAAATATCGCCAACTGGGCGCTTGTAGCGTTTTTCCGAGTCGATCTTTTTGCCGTTGCTATGTCTTGCCTGCTGGGCAGCCCGCCTGTTTTGAAACCTACAGATCAGGGATCCCGGGTATCTTTTACCATTCGAAACTTTGGTTTACAAGTGGAGGGGAGTCTTTCCGGTTTGGGTGGCGAGATTATTTTTGATCCCCAGTCGCCGGCTACGGCGCGTTTCGATGTGTTTGTGAAGTCTGCATCGATACGTACCGGTAATCGTTTACGTGATGATCACCTGATCAAGAAAGATTATCTCAATGCTGCGGCATATCCTGAGATCCGTTTTCGTTCTACCTCCGTTAAGGCAGGTTCTTCAGCAGGTTCTTATGCCATAACTGGAATACTCACCATAAAAGGGGTGAGTAAAGAGATCAGTTTTCCTTTCCGCGTAGAGCCACAGGGAACCGGGTATGTTTTTAAAGGCAGTTTTCAGATCAACCGTCGTGATTTTGGTGTTGGCGGCAGCAGTATTTCGCTGGGTGATAACCTTACCATGGTTTTGAAAGTGAATGCTCAGTGAATACTTTTCGTAATGCTATATGCGCCTTCTGGGGTACCTCACCCAGGGAAATCTCAGTACAAAGATTTGTTTATTTTTGCTTGATGGGCAGGTCGGGCGAATACAATGAAATAACAGCAAAGTGGGAGACTATATACAGCTCCCTTGGTTCCATAGAAACAGATATTTGGGCGAGGTTGGAAAATGCGGCCGCGTCTGCCAGGAACGATTTTCATCTCCCTGTGGTAGCAACCGTTTCCGGGGATATGCCTTCATTACGTACGGTAGTGTTGAGGCGAGCGTCGCCAACTGACAGGAAGCTTCGTTTCCATACGGATCTCCGCAGTCCTAAGGTGTCAGAACTCCTGGCGAACCCTTCCATTGCCGTGCTGTTTTACCACAAGGAACATCGTCTGCAGCTCAGGGTGCAGGGCAGGGCAACGGTTGACCATACAAGTGATGCCGTATCGATGGCCTGGGATGCTACACCCGCTTCCAGCCGGAGATGTTATCTCTCCACAGCTGCGCCAAGTAGTACGAGTGATGTACCATCCGTGGGATTTCCTGATGCATTTCGTCACCGCTTTCCCTCTCATGAGGAAACGTTACCGGGTCGTGATCATTTTGCCGTTGTGATCGTGCAGGTACAGTCCATAGACTGGTTATGGTTGAATCATGCCGGGCACCGAAGGGCGAAGTTCGTTTACCACGAAGGTGGATTTGATGCGCAGTGGTTGGTGCCGTAGGAGCAGTAATTTGTTTCCGTCGGCTGAAAAGTTTCATTGGAAACATTAAGAGCGAGTATCAGGCATATTCAAGTAAAATATTGCCATCGATACCTAACTGCTCATGTGCAGCTTTTAGAAAGGCTACGTCAGGCTTTCTTTTTTTAGTCATGATTTGGGACAATTTCGGCTCGCCAACCCCTAATAGAGTTGCTAATTCCTTCTGCTTTAGTTTCCTTTCATACATTTTCAACTCAATCAATCCCTCGAGTGTCTTGGGAGCTGGAATAGTGTAGATGCTTTTCTCATAAGCTTGGGCTGCTAATGCCAGTATCCTGAGTTCATTGCTTTCCTCGTCGTTTAATTTATGCTCGCCTTTTTTCATCATTGTATCAATCTTCTTCATCGCCGTTTTATACTCTCGTTCATTATTGATCTTTGCTTTCTGTTTTGCCATATACCATGATTTTAAATTGTCGTTGAAAATTATTCGAACAGGCTATAATTTACTTAGGTCAACTTTGTTATACTCTTGGTGTGAGCCAATGAATTTTATATAAACTGTTCTTACACGAAAAATGATTCTAACAATCAACCTGTAGTCATTCCCTTTAATGTTGAACACATAAAGGTCATTACCAACTGAATCTACCGAATTAAATATCTGCCTCATTTCATTAAAGTTTGCCCAATCTGATTTGTCGACTACCGTATACCAGTTGTTCAGTTGGTCTTCTACATCCTTATGATGGTCAGTATATTCCCTTAATGTCCTATAACTTATGATTACCACGGTTGAGTTTACTGGTTAAAGTTCGACAAAATTTCTAAAAATGAAATAAAATTTATAAAATTAAAATTTTATTTAACGATCAATATCAAGATCGGATAGTTTGAGGTCCGGCTTGATCGACACATACTCGCCCAGTTCCATTTCATGGTCCAATTTCAAAAGTGCGCAAGAAAAGATATCCGTAACATGTTCTCCATCGTACTGGATGATTAAATCGAGGTGTTGCATGGAAATCGGCCCTACAAAAGCATAACCCTTGCAGCCTTTTACACAACTGCCGCAGACGCCTGAGTAAGGAATGAGTTCGTCGTCTCCGGAGGCGGAAAAATGCTGCAAGGCATCTTTGAGCCGCCAAACAAACTGTTGTTTTGGCTGGTCCTGGTACGTTCGATGGTCATCAAGCAACAGGTCAATGGAATCAATGTCGAGGTTGGAAATGGATTGTATGAGGAAATCTAATTTGGTCATAGGTAGCAGGCTTTAAAGGTGCCACCCAATATTAGCATTTTCGTTTGCGAAGGATGTGCAGGTGGATAAAAAAACGACAAAAAAAAGAGCTGCCCATTGGGCAGCTCTTTTTCTTATTTGAACCGGTTAGATTAGTAACCAGGATTCTGGGTAAAGTTCGGGTTCTGCTGGATCTCGAGCAGGGACACTGGCCAGAGGAACCTGTGGTCGCTGTAAGGAACGGCAACAACGGTCCTTGGGAAAGTGGCTCCAGCGCAGTTGAACCATGCAACCTGGGCGGCGCCGCTCTGCACTTTCGAAGGAATACCTCCGCCTGCGATCGGTGCAAAGTTCGGGTCACGTGCCAGCCTGTGCAGGTCGCCCCAACGCTTGCCTTCTGCCAGGAACTCGATCCTCCTTTCAAACAGGATCGCGCTAACCAGTGCATTCCTGTCGGCGAAACTGGCGTCAGTGAACTGGTCAGCAGGGGTAGTTACGGCACGATTCCTGACGGCATTCAGCAGGGCCACTGCGCGTGAGGATACGCCAGTAGCTCTTCTTGCTTCGGCTTCGGCCAGCATCAGCAACACTTCTGCATACCGGATCATGGGAGCCGCATCAGAGCGGTTGACAATATCACGGTATTTGTTGGTGAACCTTGCGTTACCGGAAGGTGAAGCATTGACCAGGGAAGTACCACGCCTGAGGTCAGAGCAAAGCCACTGGGGGTTGCTCCAGATCACCGGGCTGATCTCCACCAGACCGCGCGCACCCAATGCGGGGTTACCCAGCATGTTGGCCAATGCGCCGTTTGGACCGGGGTTATCGGTGGCGTCATTCCTGATCGAGAAGATATTTTCCGAACTGGTATTGTTGGAAAATGCGCCATCAGGGGCGGCATTCAGTGCCCAACCACCAATAGGGCTGGTAAAAGGAGCTGCAGCCGAAACCAATTTATTGCCTTCAGTAACCACAGCTGCCCAGTCTCCCATGTGCATCCGCACCCTCATCTTCAGCGCGATGGCTGCAGCTCGGGTAGCGCGGTAAGTGCGGGGAAGGGCGATGGAGGTACCAGGGACGGTAACATTTGTTGCAGGCAGGTTTGCTTCTGCAAAGTCGAGGTCTGCCAGGATCTTGGTGTACACCAATGAAACCGGGAAATCGGCCCTCTTCAGTTCCCTGGCTACGTTTGCCTTGTCTTCGCTGTTGATACCGGTTTCTCGGTAGATGATACCCACCTGGCTGCCGTTACCGTCAGCAAATGGGCGTGCCCAGTTCAACACCAGTTCATGATGGGCCATCGCACGGAGGAAACGACATTCGCCGAGGAAGATATTCCCGGCATCTGCAGAAATGATGTTCTTGGATACTGCATCCGTCACACCATCGATCACCAGGTTGGCCCTGTTGACCATGGAATACAGCGTCTGGAACATGAAGTCGTTGTTCGCTGTTACCGGGTTATAGGCCGCTTCGTGGGTGATCTGGAAGAACAGGGCGGTGTTCCTCATGTCTTCGCCCCTCATATCACCCTGTTGAACAGCGGCAGCCCCGAAAGGATATCCGCGCTGGCCACCAGCGTAGAAGCCAGTCTGGGCGCCATCATACACGCCGTTTACAGCGAGGTTTACTTTGTTGGGATCAGAAAATGCAGACACGTCTGAAAACGAGTTGTATGGCTGCAAGTCAAGAACCTTTTTCTCACAACTGCCAAGCACCAACAGTGTAGCCAGACCGGCTGCTATGCTCTTAAGTTTATTATTTATGCTCATACTAATTCCTTTTTAAATGATTATAAGCCAACATTGAAACCAAAGCTCATGATAACTGGCCTTGGGATGGTGTTGTTATCAATACCGCCTTCGGTGATGTTTTCAGGATCGATGCCCGAGTATTTGGTGATCAGCAGCAGATTCTGCCCCTGAACAAATACCCTGAAACTCTTCATACCAATTCTGGTAGCCGTTTTGGCGTTCCTGAGGTTTACGTTATAGGCGAGCTGGATGTTTTCCAAACGGATGAAATCCCCGTTCTCCACGAACCTGTCCACAGCATTCTGCTGGAGGTTAGTGAAGTTGTCACGACCATGCCAGACACGGGGAACATTGGTAACATCACCAGCTTTCTGCCAGCGGCTCAGGATCTCACGACCGTTGTTCTGGAAAGACTGGTTGAGCAGTGCTTCCTGTTTGGTCAGGTTGAAGATCTTGTTGCCGCCTGAGAACCTCCACAACATGTCAAAGGTGAAACCTTTGTAGCGGATGGTATTGGAGAAACCACCGAAGTAGGTGGGAAGTACAGTACCCAGTACGGTCCTGTCTGTAGCAGCCAGGGTAGTGGGGTTACCCAGTGTTGCGCTGCCCGGTGTGGCTGTGAAATAGCTGGTATTGGCTATGTTACCCTGGATCAGGGTTCCATCGGCCTTAAAGTACATGGGGTTACCATTTCCACTGTTAACACCTGCCCAACGGTAGCCAAACAGCGCGTTGATAGGCTGGCCCACACGGAGGATGTTGTAGTTGCCGATCACATCCTGGTCCAGGTAAAGTCCTAATACTTCGTTGTCAACTTTGGTGAAGTTCACGCTCGCATCCCAGGAGAAGTCTTTTTTCTGAACGATGCTACCACCCAGGGTGATCTCAAGACCCTTGTTAACCATGTTACCGATGTTACGGAAGATGGAGTTGCCCGGTACACCAAATGAAACGGGAAGCGGAGCAGCCAGTACGAGGCCGTTGTTCCTGTTGGAGAACCAGTCTACGGTCAGGTTCATCCTGTTCTTGAAGAACGACAGGTCTGCACCGAAGTTCAGCTTGTCATTGGTCTCCCAGGTCAGGCCGCTGTTACCTACTACCGAGATGGCGATACCACTCTGGCCACCATACTGGGCGTTGGCATATTGAGACAGGAAGGGGAACAGACCACCAGCGATCTGGTCATTACCCACACGGGCCCATGATCCGCGGATCTTAAATTCATTGATCACGTTGCCCAGCTTGCCATTCTTCCAGAAATTCTCTTCAGATACCCTCCAGCCGGCAGATACGCCGGGGAATGTACCGAAGCGGAAATCTGATGCAAAACGGGAGAGACCATCACGACGCAGAGAACCCTGGATGAAGTATTTGTTCTGGTAATCATAACCTACCCTGGCGAAGTAAGAAACAAAGCCGGGACCTTCACTATAGCTACCACCGCTGAGCTGGGTTTGATAGGATCCTGAGATCACGTTCTGCTGGAGGAAGAACAAATCGGCCAAACCCTGGCCAGATGCGTTGAAGGCACTAAATGTTTCGTTCTGCAACTCGTTACCCACCGTAGCGTTTATACTATGGCCGCCAAAGGTTTTGGTGAAGTTGGCATAGTTCTGCCATACCCAGCGGAAATTGTTCAGGCTCTGGTTGAAGATGAATCCATTGGTACCACGACCATCACCATGGCGGGGATCCAGTGCCTGGAAGTCAACACCGTTCTGGTAGTCTACACCTAATTTAGATGTTACGGTGAGGAAGCTCCAGGGCTTGATATCAACGCCAAAATTGTTCAGTATGCGATGCTTGGTTGAGTTATACCTGTTTTGGGTGAGCGCAAATCCGATATTGGAATAATTGTTCTCAATAGGGCGGAGGTTTGCGTCACGGCCCAAGGCAGACCCGTCAGGCAGGATATTGAATCCGCTGAACTGGGGGAGATTGGGGTCGTAGATCCTTACGTTTGGCAATGCGCGGAGCGAACCAGCTACAGCGCCGGAAAGCGCGTTACCACCATTGTTCTGGTCATTGTCCTGCGTGCGGGAGAGGGTGATATTATTGTTGATGGTCAGCCAGTTGTTCACCTTGTGGGAGATGTTGGCCCGCAGTGAATAACGCTTCACATCATTGGTGATGACCATACCTTCCTGGTCCGTGTAGTTGATGGAGAAGAAGTAATTGGTCCTGTCGTTACCACCATCTACACTCAGGTTATGGATCTGGGATTTTGCGTTTCTCCTGAATACAAAATCCTGCCAGTCCGTGCTGGTTCTTTCACTGTTCAGGAAGGCCTGGGGGGCAACGCCAGCAGATGCAAACTTCTCGTTGGCGATGGTTACAAACTCCTCGGCGTTCAACATGTCAAACTTGTTGTATGGGTTCGAAAAGCCGAATACCGCACTGTAGTTTACGTTGGAACGGCCCGTTTTTCCTTTCTTGGTGGTGATCAACAGTACACCATTGGATGCGCGTGATCCGTAGATCGCGGTAGCAGAACCGTCTTTCAACACCTCTACTGATTCTACGTCAGCTGGGTTGATATCTGCCAAAGCATTGGTATTGGCAACGCCGGAGAAACCTCCGTCCACAATGGGAATACCATCCAATACGATCAATGGCCCGCGGGCGCCGTTGATGGAGTTTACACCCCTGATCCTGATCCGGGGTGCCTGATTCACTAAACCGCCGTTTGCCGCAGTTACCTGGATACCGGCTGTTCTACCTGCCAACTGGCGGTCGATACTGGGGGTTACCAGGTCAGCGATGGGTGCAGCATCGATCTTTCCGATGGCTCCGGTCACGGCCCTTTTACGTTGTGTACCGTAACCCACCACCACTACTTCATTCATGGCGCCCTCCTGGGAAGTCAGTCTGACATTGACCAGATTCACACCGGCAATGTTCACGACCTGGGAAACGAAGTTTACTGAAGAAAATACAAGGTTCTTTGTACCATTTGGAACCCTGATGCTAAATGTACCGTCGGCTGCGGTAGTGGTACCAACGCTGGTACCGGAGACTAACACTGAGACTCCACCAATAGGACCGCGCTCACGCTCATCTGTCACCTTTCCCGTGACGGTCCTGTCCTGAGCAAACACTTGCAGGGCAAAAAATAGCCCTGCAGCAACAGTCAAAAACAGTTTTCTCATGTTTTACTTTTTGGTTTAAAAAAATCACCCGCAAGATGTTTAATCTTGTGAATGTTAAGACAAGAAAAAATTCAATTTTGTTGCGTTTAGAGCTACAAGTATTAAATAATAGTTATCTTCTATAATCGGTAAGAATTACGCCCTGATTGGATTTGAAGGGAATTTGATACAAATTTTCAGTAGATTAATTGCCTAATCGTTTTAACATATGAGCCATTCTCCTTCCCGCAGGAATTTTATCAAGTATTCTTCTTCCCTGCTGGCCTTTTCGGCCCTCAATTCAAGCCCTCTGAAACAGTGGGCATCGGCTCCGCCACGCAGGGTGGCGTTGATCGGTTCGGGCTGGTATGGAAAAAGTGATCTCCTCAGGCTGGCCCAGGTAATTCCTATCGAAGTGGTAGGCTTATGTGATGTTGACCGCAACATGCTTACAGAGGCGGAGGCCCTGATCCGGGGCAGGGTCCAGCCGAATAAAAAAATCCCCATGTTTGGCGATTACCGGAAACTGATCGCTGAAACAAAACCCGAGATCACGCTCATCGGCACTCC
>JBBAJN010000052.1:12395-18877 GCA_040404045.1 Chitinophagaceae bacterium | reverse complement strand
CTTTGCTGAGGGTTTCTTTGCCTGGGCATTCACGGCAAGGGCTGAGAAAATGACGAGCTCTGCCAGCAGAAAAAGCGAAAAAGGTTGTTTTCTCATAAATAGATGTTTTCCGATTTTGAAAACAAATAACTACCCAATAATTCCACGTTCTCAAACTTTTCCGGCCATTGGGATGTATCAACTTTAAAATACAAACATATAATGCACCCGAAAATCAGGTTCGTCGGCCAAAAATAGAGGATGGACTTTTGCCGGTGTACTTCTTCACGGCAGTTATGAACGCCGCCCGGGAATTGAAGCCTGCAAGTTGGCCCAATGCCTCGAGGGTATATTTTGAGTAATCCACTGAGTTCTTCATTTCTCCGATCAGGTGGTTTACCCGATATTCATTGATCAGCTCATTAAAGTTCTTTCCGTACTCCTGATTGATAAATGCCGATATAAGGTATGCCGGAATACCAAGTTCCTTTGACAGGTCCGCCATGGTATACCCCCGCTTCCGGAAGGGCTTATTGTCATGTAAGTGAGCTTCGAGCCGTTCCTTATATGCTATCCCCTGCTCGGGGGTAATGCTAATGTGGGCTTTGCCCGACTTTTCAATTTGGCCATCTTCAATAGCAGAATTACCCCTCTCCTCCCTGTGATCCCAACCCCGGATACCATAAAGAATAGCTGGTTGTACCAACAGATACAGGCTGACGAAAAGGATAGTACCACTGACGGTATAGATGAGCATAAAATTAAAATCATTTTCCAGCGTGAATTCCAAAACCACGCCTATGGTAACGACGCTCCAGAATACAGCCATCACGAGCATAAACATAAACAGCCACCGAAACATAACCAGATTCTGCCTGTCATTCAGAAAGCCTCCCGAATGCCGCTTTTTCCAGTTTCTCAGCAGTACAAACTGACCGATGGTAACACCTAATCCTACCAGAATCCTCATGGCCATTGACGTTCCCATGGGCAACAGAGATTCAATTTCAGCGGTAATCAGCTTTCTGTCTGTGATCACATGCTCCAGGAAAACCCGTTTCTCATGGGCCGGCAAAACATGGAACGGCAGCAGACCAATGAACTGGATCAGCACGGGAAGAAAATACAGGAAGTCCCATTTTCGGAAACGATAAGACTGCTCAAGAATAGACCTCGTATAAAGAAAGGCAAGAGGAGAGAAACTAAATGATGCCCAGCCAACTGACCTCCACAGATGTGGAAAACTAAGAAAAAAATTGGTGGTCATGAGGCTGTAATTGATCGCAACCAGAGACAGACAGACAAGGAAACCGGCTAAAAGCCGGGAGGCGAAACTATCGGTCTTGTTAACAAATGTGAGAATCCCGGCAACCAGAAACCCAAGGATACCCGTAAAAAACACAATATGTATATGCCAATTTTCAAATGCCACCATGGTTAGTCTCTTTAAAAAATCGAATACCCAAACCCGCTTTTTGCAATAAATCTGCCTAAATATACTTTAAGGGTCAACGCCTGCGGGCTTTGTAGCATTCCCATACTGTCCTAGTACAGGAAGCTGAATTTAGCCGGACTTACCTGCAAGTTGAAACTACACCCAAAAATCAGTTCGCCATCCATCTGCACGGCAACGGGAGAGGATGTTTCAATGTGTACATGGTTTATGAATTGGTGCGAAATAAACGGTTCATCAAGATGCCTGCCCATCTTGATCAGGGACAGCTTCATCAGTCGTTTTAAAATGCCCAGCGGTTCACAAAGCAACAAATTAAGATGTCCATCTGTGGGGTCGGACAATGGAGAAACCCTGAAACCACCGCCTGCAGCCGGGGCATTGTTCACAAACACCAGTAACAAGGGCCTGCGCTCGGGAGATTTGCCGTTAACAGAGATCATATACTCCCTCTCCCGATAAGAAAAGATCGTTTTCACTACAGCAAAATGGTAACCTATCCTGGACCCCATCCACCGGATAGTGGACATATTCCTGAGCGTTTCGCCATCGAACCCAAGTCCTGTCATATTGAGAAAATACTTGCCATTACAAATGCCGGCATCGATTTTTCTGGGGCTGGCACTAAGCACCCTCTCCAACATCTCACCCAGTCCTGCGCTGCCATATAAAGCAGATGCAAAATCATTGCCCGTACCCCCCTTAAAAATTGCCAGCGGCGGAAGTTCGCCCTGAGCGTGATTGATGAAATAATTGAGTGTGCCATCGCCTCCAAAGATCCAAACGGAAGAATAGGAAGTATAATCACCCGGCCAATGATCATCGAACAATTGATAGGGCATGCCTTTCCCATCGAGTATTGCCGCTGCAGCAACAGCGATTTGACGCGCCCTGCCTTTACCGGCCCTTGCATTACATATGAGGGCAAGTGGCTTCAATACATGTTGTTTCTATGAATCTAAATATTTGGGAGCAATTGGCATATTATTTTCGCACCAGAAACAAAAAAGGCAGTAGTCGTGGGACTACTGCCTTTTTTGTTCTATACTGTCAGCGCCTAATCTCTGAAAGCTCTTTTTGCCTCTTTCTCAAGATCGAGGTACTGTGTTTTTTCAACAGTAACACCCACGCCAAGGATCTTTCCACCCTTGAATTCACCAGGAGTTTTATACTCTTTGCTTACAGCATCGCCGCTGTCGTAACCAACACAAAGACCATCACCGGAAAGTGTAAACTTACCTGGCTGTGTTCTCATTGGTCCCGTAGCAACAACTTTATCATTGACATAAAGCTTCATTGTGCCGATCTGCTCACCATTCTTACCGCTCTTTTCCCTGTTGAACTCCATACCGAGGGTTTGCTTGCCGGGTTTCAACTCAACTGAAGAAACAAACTTTTGCTCAGGTGAAATTCCGAGAAAGTTGTAAACATAATAGAGTTTCTTGCCTTTGATGAACAAGCTGTGGCCACCAAAACGGGAGCCATGTGCAAAGATCACTCCTGTCGCCGTTGCAGGATCTTTAACATCCACATCAGCAATGATCTTAAATGAACGGCCACGAACGTTCACCGCTACCCCTTCAGGAACCGGCGCAGTATGCGGATAATAAATGTATCGTTCGCGGGGTTCTTCTTCTGAAGGACGTGCAATACCGAGCTGCTCAACAGCAGTACGATCATCTAAAGGAAGAACAAGGTTCTTATCGGCTTCATCAAACCAGGCATCGATCAATTGCTTTAGCTTATCGGGATACTGCGCAGCCAGATTCTTAGATTCTGCCCTGTCTTCATTTACATTGTACAATTCCCAAACGTCCTTATCAAAGCTGCCCTGACCAGTGATGGGAACGTGCATGGCAACGGCTTTCCAGCCATCTTCCCAAATACCGCGGGTTCCAAGCATGGCATAATATTGGCGATGCTTTTGGGTGGGTGCATTAGGAGTTGCAGTGAACGTGTATTTCATGGATGTTCCTGTCATTGGATACTGGGGAACGCCTTTATACACTTTTGGCATTTCAATGCCGAGGATATCCAGGAGGGTTGGAACGATGTCCGTCGAATGGTGGTATTGATTGCGGATCTCACCACGTGCCTTTATCCCCTTGGGCCATGAGATCACCAGCGGATCGCATGTGCCGCCTGAATACTCAGAATAACGCTTAAACATCTTGAACGGAGCAGAAAATGCAGCAGCCCATCCTGTTGGGAAGTGCTCATAAGTATCAGGACCGCCCAGTCTGCTGAGGTACTTCATATTCTCAGACAACTCGTCAGGGTAACCGTTAAAGAATTTATTTTCATTCACAGAGCCATTGGGCGAACCTTCTCCGGAAGCGCCGTTATCAGCAGCATACATCACGATGGTGTTTTCAAGTTGGCCGGATTTCTCCAGGTAATCAATGATACGCCCCACCTGCACATCGGTGTACTCAGAGAAGGCAGCATAGACCTCTGCCATCTTGGAGAACAGTTTCTTTTCGTCCGGATTCAGTTCGTTCCATGGCCTCACATAGTCGCCGGGAGCGGCAATATTTGGCGGCATGGGATTGAAAGCCGTATTCTCTGTGCCAGCAGGGATAATGCCCTTTGCGATCATACGGGGCAGAACCCATTTGCGATAGGCGTCATACCCTTCATCGAATTTGCCTTTATACTTGGCGATATAATCAGCGGGGGCATGGTGAGGGGCATGGTTTGCGCCAGGGCAAAACCACATGAACCAGGGTTTTGAAGGGTTGGTGGCCTTCTGGTCCTGTATATACTTGATGCTTTTATCAGCCAGGTCTTTGGACAAATGATATCCTTTTTCAGGGCCGTAGGGAGCCTCGATGAAGCCGTTATCTTCGATCAGGTCTGGATACCACTGGTTCGTTTCACCACCGATAAAACCATAGAACCTGTCGAAGCCCATTTGAAGGGGCCATTGTTTGCGGCTACCGCCTGAGGAAACGTCCTGCTCGGGTACATTGTGATTTTTGCCGATCCAGAACGTGCTCCAACCATTGTCCTGCAGGATCTGGCCGATGGTAGCTGTTTGTTCAGGGATACGACCATGGGCACCGGGGAAGCCGTTGGCGCCCTCGGTAATGGCAGCGTTCCCTGTCAGGTGATGGTTCCTTCCTGTCAGCAGGGTTGACCTCGTTGGAGAACAAAGGGCAGTTGTATGCCACTGTGTATAGGTAAGGCCGTTCTTAGCCAGTTTCTCCAGCGTGGGCATATTGATCGCGCCACCGTATGGAGACCAGGAGGCCAGACCCGTGTCATCGTATAAAACAAAAAGGATGTTTGGGGCGTCTTTGGGCGCTTTCTTCGGTGTATAAGGACCCCAATCAGCCTTTGAGTCCCTCACGTCCAGTTTGATCTCGCCTTTAAAAACTTCTTTTCTCACATCCCGTGGATCAACCTGGGCATACGAGCGAATGGACACTGACAATAAAAGGAGGGAAAGAAGCGGGAGCAGTCTTCTCATCCTCAAATGTGACATAAGCATAGTAAGAGTTTTGAGAGCGCAATGTCAGATACATCCTTTGTATAGTGTTAGTTTTTTCGACGCAGTTTGTCGAAAGTTCCGATAATTAAACAGATTTTAAGGCGGGTTACATTCCCAGCACCGCAGAATGCATCTAGCAGCGGAAGCGGCCCGCTTTTTTATACCCGGGGTGATGTTAAAAAATTCGAATTTTACACAGGCTGCGGCTACACTTTTTCACTGCGCCTCCCGAAGAGCTCGGAAGGGGTTTTCCCGGTTCTCCTCTTTACAGCAGAGATGAATGCCGCCCTCGAATTGAATCCCGCTTCTTTACCAAATGCCTCGAGGGTATAATTTGAAAAATCAACCGCCTGCTCATACTGTTGGATGAGGTAATCAACCCGGTACTCATTGATGAGCTCATTGAAATTTTTCCCGTATTCCTGGTTGATAAAGGAGGACAACTGGTAAGAAGGGATATCCAGCTCTTTTGAAAGATCGGTGATGGTATACCCTGTTTTCCTGAAAGGACGACTCTGCATAAAATAGCTTTCCATCTTCTCTTTGAAGACCCGTCCCTGTTCGGCCGACAAACCGGTTTTCCTGGTTTCCATCTGTACGGCTCCCTGCGTTTCCACACCCTTACCCCCTGACGCCTCCTTTACCCTGGCACTCTTGAGCCAACCTTTGATGCCATACAAAATGGATGGTTGAAGCAGTAAATAAAGGCTGATAAAGGCGATGGTGGCGGATATGGTAAAGATGATAAGGTAACTCAGGTTATTATCTGACGTAAGGTGAAAAGTCATTTCGATGACCACGATCAACCAGAAAAAAGCCATCATCCAGGAGAATCTATGAAGCCACCGAAAGGTATTCATGTTCTGAACTTCTTTCAGAAAAGCATGGCTGTGTTTTCGTTTCCAGGCATATAACAGACGAAGCTGCGCAATGGCGGCGACTACGCCAACAAAGAGCCGAAGGACTGTTCCGGAGCCTTCCGGAAGTAAAGACTCAGGTTCGAGCGTGATCAGCTTGGTGTTGTTATAAACAGTCTGCAAAAACTCGATTTTCTGATTTGCCGGCAGGATAAAAAAGGGGATCATGCCCAATGGGTGCAACAGGGCGGGAATGAACATCAGTACATCGGTCTTCCTGAACGCGAAAGACTGGTGCAGAACCGACCTGACATACAAATATGCAAGTGGTCCGAAACTAAAGGAAGCCCACCCGAACACCCGCCAAAAATGGGGGAACCGCAGGTAAAACCGGGTGGTCATCAAAGCATAATTCAACGCCAGCAGGGAAAAACAGACCAGGAATCCGGCAAGTATCCGGGAAGGGAAAGTATCCGTTTTATTTACAAAGACCAGAATGGCCGCTACGAGAAATCCCAGCACACCCGCGAAGAAGACGATCGAGAAATACCAATCGGATAAATGTTCCATAGGCGGTTAGACAGACAAGGATAATCATAATCCGGGTGTCTTCCTAAAATTACTGAAAAAAGCTGCATAGCCGGCCGCCCGTCCGATCGCGTCATCATTTGGACTCATTAAAGCATGACTGGCTTCCTAT
>JBBAJN010000052.1:0-12295 GCA_040404045.1 Chitinophagaceae bacterium | reverse complement strand
CGGAACTTAAAATTCTTGTTGGGGACGAGTTTTCCCAGGTTTCCGGTGGTTTTGTTATAACGACGGTTCTCCCCGGTAATGAACCAGCTGCCGCCCGCCTGAAAATAGGAGAAATTGGGATTGCCTTTTACGCTGCTGTTCACGGCAGCATTCATGTATTCTGCCACCAGGGCAACGGGGCCTCTCACCCCGATCCATTCCAGCATGAAAGTGCCTGCCCCGGAAGCATCGAAAGAGCCAGTATTGATGAACGATGGGGCAGTATTTGCTTCGGGCCGTGCCTTATAGCTTAACTTCCCGTCGGTAGCACCCGAATAGCGGTAGGCTACGCCCACATGCATCAGTTCCCGATCTGACTTATATACCGGCAAGCCTGAAACCCGAGCCGTGAACTGGGTACCATTATCAGAAAAAGACTTCCCCGTTTCCCAATAGTTGTTGAACACGCCTATGGTATACGTGAGCTTCTGATGCATAACGGAGTTTGAGTATCGGATACCCACGTTCCGCTGACGCACAAACATGGGCGCGCCACTGCCCCTTTCCATGAACATGCCCTGGGTACCCGGGGAAATATACTCCAGTCCTACCCCCTCTTTCTGCTTGCCCACCGTGATCCAACCAGCCGTTTTGCTGATCGGAATTTCTATGTTCCAGTCGATGAAATCAAAGGATTTCTTACCCTGGGGGGCGTCCAGACCGTTGAAATTCAAGCTGATCATATAGCGCCAGGGATTCCTGGGGAAAAATAGCAGGCTTCCTGAAAACATGAACCGGTCTCCCCTGAACTCTGTCCCGGGGTCTACTTTTCCCACCTGGGTGATGTTATCGTCATCCTGCGACAAAATATTATGATCCAAGAGAATGGCTGCACCGATGTTCAGCGTGAAATACTTGGTGGTGATTTGGTTCCATTTCTTGTCCATGATCGCCGGAGCCTGCGTGGTGGACTCCTCCCGCCTGATGGTGGCGGTGTCGTTTAAGGTGTTCAACAAGCTGTCTACCTGACCAGACACCAGCTGGGGAACCGTCAAACCAACGGCGATAAGGAGAAATGCAATAGCAAAAGACTTCGACATAACTGTGAATTGACTTGCCCAAAAGTAGACTGGAAGCCCCTAAATTCAAGATTGCAACGCAATAAGCTTGTATTGATTTCTAATTATTGAACGTCATAATTCAAATAGTGTCAATGTATGCTAAATAAAGTATATATGTTTTACATCCTCGGGAATGTCCGTTTATGGATAATCGACTGATGAAACCGATAACCTTAATACATTTGCGAACGCAAAAATTATATATGAAGAAACAATTGTTTTTGTTTTTGATGATGGCCCAGGGCTTGGTAGTGATGTCTCAAAGCACGGACTCATCATGGAAGAAGAATTACCGGTATACCGCTGAGCGGATCAATGATCTCTCCCATACCAAACTGGACGTGAAGTTTGACTACGACAAAAGCTATCTCTACGGAAAAGCCTGGATCACCCTGAGCCCCCATTTCTACCCCACCGATTCCCTGAATCTGGACGCCAAAGGAATGGAATTTAACAAGGTAGCGGTGATGAAAGGCAACGGCGGCATGGTTCCGTTGACTTATGTGTACGACGGATTGTCTATGAATATCAAATTGGATAAGACCTACAAAAAAGGTGAGAAGTATACCATCTATATTGACTATACGGCAAAGCCTGATGAGTTTGAAGCTAAAATGGGCAATAAGATGTTAGGCGTCAAGGGCCTGTATTTTATCAATCCAAAGGGTGAGGATAAAGAAAAGCCGACTCAAATCTGGACACAGGGTGAAACTGAATCAAGTTCTGCCTGGTTCCCTACGATCGATAAAACAAATCAGAAGACCACCCAGGAGATGTATATGACAGTACCGTCAAAATACGTCACCCTAAGCAATGGTAAACTCATCAGCCAAAAACAGAACAGCAACGGTACGCGCACCGACTACTGGAAGATGGACCTGCCGCATGCGCCATACCTTTTCTTTATGGGCGTGGGTGACTATGCCGTGGTGAAAGACAGCTGGAGGGGCAAGGAAGTAAATTACTATGTAGAGAAGGAGTACGGTCCCGTGGCGAAAAGAATCTTTGGGAACACACCCGAGATGATGACCTATTTTTCCAAGATCACAGGCGTGGATTACCCATGGGTAAAATACTCCCAGATCACCGGTCGTGAATACGTTTCCGGTGCGATGGAAAACACAACCGCAACCATTCACCAGGATGCCGCCCAGCAGGATGCACGTGAACTTGTGGACGGGAATAGCTGGGAAGGAACGATCGCCCATGAATTGTTCCACCAGTGGTTCGGCGACTATGTCACTGCAGAGCAATGGAGCAACCTGACGTTGAATGAGTCATTTGCCGATTACAGCCAGACCTTGTGGTCAGAATACAAGTATGGCCAGGATGAAGGTGATGCCGAAAACCTGAGGGGCATGCAGGGTTATCTGGGAAGCAGGAGTGATAAGAAACACCTGGTGCGTTTTGATTACGACTCCCCTGAGGAAATGTTTGATGCTGTCAGTTATCAAAAAGGTGGCCGGATCCTCCATATGCTGCGGAACTACGTAGGCGACAGTGCATTTTTCAAATCACTGAACCATTATCTCACCACTAATAAGTTCGGCGCTGCGGAAGCACATCAGCTGCGCCTGTCTTTTGAAGCCATCACCGGCCGCGATCTCACGTGGTTCTTTAACCAGTGGTACTATAACAGCGGCCATCCCAAGATCTCGCTCAATTACAGCTTTGATGAAGCCCGGAAACGAGTGATGATGGTGGTAAAACAAACCCAGTCAGGCCAGATCTTCAGGTTGCCGGTTGCAGTTGACATTTACCATGGCGCTAAAAAACTGAGGAACCAGATCTGGGTGAATAAACCGGTTGATACGTTCTACTTCGCCTCAGCTACCAAGCCGGACCTGGTGAACTTCGATGGTGACAAGGTGATGTTGATGGAGAAAACAGACAATAGCAAAACATTGGATGAGTATATCCACCAGTACAATTACGCCGGCAAATATCTTGACCGCAGGGAAGCCATCGACTATGCAGGCAAAAAGCTGGACGATCCCAAGGCTGTGGCACTGATCAAAAAAGCTGTGAAGGATCCCCATTTTGGACTCAGGAACTTCGCATTATCGAAAGTGGATATCCGGAAAGATGCGATCAAAAAAGAAATGGAAGCAGTGATAGAAGATCTGGCGAGGAACGATAAACATCCAAGGGTAAGGGGCACGGCAATAGGCGTACTCGGCAATTACAAAAACCCGGCCTATAAATCGATCTATGAGAAGTCTGTTTCAGACTCTTCATATACCGTTTCAGGCTTTGCGCTCGACGCGCTTTCAAAAGTAGATTCTATTGGTGCTTTGCAAAAAGCCCTTGAGTTGGGTAAAAAACCTGCAAAGGGTAAACTGGATGAAAGCATCAACAAGATCCTGGTGGCTTCGGGCAATGAAGAGGTGTACGACAGGATGGCGGCCAGGTTTTCAAAAATGGGACTATCGAATGAAGCATTTGGATTGATCCCGCAAATGACGGAAATGCTGGGCAAGATCAAGGATGAAGACAAAGTGAAAAAAGGTGTGGACATGATCGTTGCCTTCAGGGATAAGGTCCCTGCTGAATACCAGTCACAAACCAGTCCGTTCATCAACGGCTTACTCTCGGGGCTGGCGGTTAAAAAGCAAGCTGCCGGTTTACCCACTCAGGAAGCATATATAAAGAAGGCCCTGCCTTAGGAATAAATGATCTTGAACATACAGCTGCCATTCCTTGCAAAACATGGAATGGCAGCTCTTTTCATAACCATGCGTTATTTTCTGTCATTAAATTTGTAAATTTACTTCAAGAATTAGTCCATGAATAAACACTTTAGTTGCCGATGACCGAACATACCAACTGGATGTTTATTGTCGTCAGTTTTTTTTCATTGCTTGGATTTCTTACAGCAGCGATTCTGTTTTTCATGAATCGAAACCAAGCCATTGCGCCAAGAATTCTCGCACTGGTGATTTTCTGTATCTCCTTCGGTTTGTTTGGTTACGGATTATACATATCGAAAGAGTTCCTGAACTATCCCCATCTATGGAGAACTCCTGCTTTCTTCAGCCTGTGCATTGCGCCACTCGCCTATATTTATGTCAGGTCGGTCCTGGAACAGGCATACCGGTTGCGGAAGTATGATTTCTTGTTGATACTGCCTGCAGCACTTTATACCGCTCAACTCATTCCATTTTACATGCTGACAGCGGATGAAAAGCTGGTGTATATCCAGGGAGCTATAAACAGCAAGGCATTCGGCATTCGTGAAACAGAAGGCCTTCTACCTCCGGGTGTTGCTTTCTTTTTCCGGATGACATACAATTTTGGTATAGTCGGCTACACTTTTTTCATTCTTCGAAAATGGAGGCAAAGCGAAAGGGGTAAACTGCTGGAGATAGAGGAAAACAAGCGGATTTACGCATGGCTGCAATATCTGACCACCATGCTGTTGCTATGCTTTGGCAGCCTGATTATAGGATCCTTTACGCATTTGGTATCCCATAGCCTCGACAAGGTCCGTTTCTCCACCATTACAACAACAATGACCATCTGCTTTATTTGTATTTATTTGTATATCCGTCCGGAACTACTTTATGGCCTAAGGGGTTGGGTAGCGGCTCCTAACCCTGTGATAAAACCCAACCCGAAACTTTCTGCCTCAAATGAGCTCTCTGAGCAGTCTAAAAAGAATATCATCAGCCTGGACCAGGGATCCACATATAAAGTCCTGATTGAAAATCACTTCCAGGAAAAACGCCCCTTTACAAAACCCCGATACTCTGTTAAGGATCTTTCCGCGGAGCTGGATATCCCATCTTACCTGCTGTCGTCTTTCATCAACCAGGAATATGGAAAGAACTTTAATGAATTTGTGAATGACCAAAGAGTAGAATTCCTGACAGAACTGGTTAAGAAAGACCCCCGGCATCTCGAATACACCCTGGAAGCTATTGGTCAATTAGGCGGATTTAACTCCAGATCAGCTTTTGCCGACGCCGTGAAGCGCAAAACAGGCCTTACGCCATCCGAATTATTCCAGAAAGTATCCTGATTGACGGGAATCGCTAAAATCCTACAAAAATCAAAGCCCGCTTCAGTAACCTTTTTTCCGGATTGACTAGCTTAGTGCTTCGTACAGATCGCCCTCATGACATATCATCATATTCCCCTGCACCGGCTCTGCTTCATAGCTGCTCTGGTCATCATTTTAACCTTTACAGCCAATAATGCCGGGGCTCAATCCTGGGAACCGCCTTACGATGGCAGCGACTCGGCCGTCCTATATTATCCTGACCAGAATGCGGTCTATATCCGCTATGGATGGGAAAATAGAAACACGGACATCCTGGTCATCAAGGGTAAGCTTCCCAAAGCAAGATATTACAGTTATAACTTATACAACGACCGAACTAAGGGGACGATAGCTGCGATCGCTGATTTTGAAATTAAGCCGGATCACCCTCAGGGCGACAGCTACACGATCTATGTAGTGCCCGAAAAATTAAAGGGGCAATACCCTAATCAAATCATTGTACCGGATTCGGTGGTTTTTACCTCTGTTTTTCTGCGTTACTACCTTCCTGAGAACGGAATACTGGCTGATGTTCCCCTGCCTGTCCTCAACTGGAAACAAGGTGACCTACTTCAACCGGTCTCCCCAAGCCTGCCGATACCGGCCAAAAACAGTAACGAGGCCCAGGCCCTTGAAAAGATCATCAGGGCTGACCCCAAACGCATAACCAAGAAAGAGCGGCAGGTCCTGACATCTCCTACTGCGTCAAAGGATGAGAAAGAGCGTATTATCGCCAAACTGATGACGGTACCCATTTTTAGACAGGCTGCTGACCCAAACCTGTTGGGCGCGTTCAACTATAACTCAAGTGGTAATTATCCCAACAAGGATAATCATTACATCGTGATGCCAGTGAATCTTGATAGTAAAAAACTGCTCGTCGTCAGATTTAAGGCTCCGACACATGCCACGGTGTTGGGAGATGTTTCCAAAGAAGTGAGGTACTATTCCCTGAGCCAGGGAAATGAATACACAAATACATCGTTGACGATGCATGATGATCAGCTGCGGGTAAGCCCAGATGGGTTTGTTTATGTGGTGGTGGCGAAAGAAGATGAGGATGTAAAGTCAAAAGCAAGATCCATGGGCATCAATTTCATGCCTCTTCTGTACAAGGAGCGGATCGTGCTTATCCTTCGCCATATGCTTCCTTCTCCAACCTTTACCAGCAGCACCCGCGAAGTGCCCGTTTTTGATAACAGGAAATCACCTGCTGAACAAGCGGCTCATAAATCTATTGGAGGTTTTGCACTCATCGGCAAACTATACAAACGTAATGATTGGAATTCAATGGCTAATGTCACCCAGTTAAGCTTTCAGTGACCATTAACCCATCTTTATATTCAACCTCGAAGTCATGATCAACAAATTAATGAAAACACTGCTTCTGCCAATACTCTTGGTCATTTGCCTGTTCAGTTGCCAGTCCCCGGTAAAGCAGGGCGCTGTAGCCGATCTCGGACTACCATCCGACTCCATTGTATCCCTGGTTAAACAGGCTTACATTTTTGGTTATCCCCTGGTGCTGATGGATGCAACAAAAAAGGTTTCCACGAATGTACCTGCTCCAATTCCCAATAAGCCCATAGCACCCGTCAATCAGTTCGGGCATTTTAGAACATTTCCTGATGCCAACTTTAAGGACGTGGTCAGACCCAACTGCGACACCTATTACTCATTGGCCTGGCTGGATCTCTCCACAGAACCCCTGGTACTTTCTGTACCCAATACCAATGGCCGATATTATTTGTTGCCCATGCTGGATGCATATACAAACGTTTTTGCATCCCCCGGCAAGCGTACTACCGGAACGGAAGCAGGAAACTTCCTGCTCACAGGCCCTGGTTTCAGCGGTACTGTTCCTCCAGGAATGACCGAAATCAAGGCGCCTACCAATTTAGTCTGGATCTTGGGCAGAACGCAAACCAATAGCCAGAAGGATGGCGCCACCGTTGTGAAATCGATACAAGATGGCTATCGCTTAACGCCTCAGAGTAAATGGGGCTCCAGTTTTATCCCTGCAATAAATAAAGTGGATACCAGTATTGCCAAGATCCCACCTCCACAGGCCTTGGAACAAATGGATATTGAAGCTTTCATCAATCGCCTGAATGAACTGATTTCAGCTAACCCGCCTTCAGCAGAGGATTCAGCATTAATAGCGAAACTTTCTTCCGTTGGCGTGGGTGCCGGAAAAAAATTCAGCATATCCGCCTTTGACGCAACGACCCAGGAAAAACTGAAAGCGATTCCTTCGGCCGTCCTTCAACAACTGAAAGTGGCAGCAGGGAATTTAGGCCAATTGGAAAATGGATGGAACGTAACAAGAACGGGGATGGGTACTTACGGCACCAATTATACCAAACGGGCTCTTATTGCTTTAGTTGGACTGGGAGCCAATCTCAACATTGATGCCTGCTATCCCAATTGCCTGGTTGACGCCCAGGGTGAAAAATTGAACGGCTCACGGAAGTACGTTATCCATTTTAATAAGGGAGAAACACCCCCTGTGAATGCTTTTTGGTCCATCACCATGTACGGTCCGGATGACCTGCTGGTAGCAAACCCTATCAACAGGTTCGCCATTGGGGACCGCGATAAACTGAAGTACAACAATGATGGATCCCTGGACATCTATATCCAGCGGGATAGCCCGGGAAAAGATAAAGAATCCAACTGGCTGCCTGCGGGTAAGGATGCTTTTAGTTTAACCATGCGCTTATATTGGCCCAAAGAACAATTCCTGGATGGCAGCTGGAAAGTTCCCCCGGTAACTGTAGTAAAATAAATAAGAATCAATCAAGTCGTCAATTTTAATCCCACATTACAATCAATGAAAAAGTCAATCGTATTCCACGTACTGCTCTTTGTAAGTTTATTCGCCAGCTTCCAGTCTGTCATAGCGCAGGGAGACGGCCCCCGCTCATTCATGCTCTTGCCCAAAGGGGTTACCGGTGTGAATGTAAGATGGCTGGGGATGAACCAGAACCTGAATCCCACGGGAACGATATTAATTCCCGAATCTGAAATCAAGATCAATGTTTTTCCGATCACAGCATTTCATACCTTCTCCCTGGCGGGTAGATTTGCCCAGGTATACCTGATGGTGAACCCGGGGAACGTTACCGCATCAGCGAAGAAGGTACCCCCGGTGTTTCCGCTTCCAACGACCAGCGTATCAGCCAGTGGTTTCTCAGATGGCTTTGTCGAATTCAAGATGGGTCTGGCAGGTGCTCCGGCGCTAAGCTTGTCAGAATTTATGAAGGCCCCTATGCGCTTTTCCCTGTTCGGGGATGTCCGATATTGGTACTCCGGCTCTTACGATGCATCTAAGGCCATCAATCTCGGTACCAACCGACCTACTTACCAACTCGGCCTTCCCATGTCAATACCTCTGAACAAGAACATAGAAAAGCCCACCTGGCTGGAGATCTCTCCGGCAGTCATGCTGTTTGGAGACAATAATGAGCCGCCGAGAGGAACATTTGCCAAAAAAATTGAGCAGGCTCCTGTCCTGAGTCTGGAATCTCACCTCTCCCACAATTTCACGAAGAAATTCTGGGTATTCGGTAATGTCCTGTACAGGCTGGGCGGTGCAACCACTACCGACGGTACCAAGAATGATAATAAGCAAAATATGATTGGTGGCGGACTCGGTGCCGGATACCAGTTTCTGCCTTACCTCGGCGCATATGCGGATTATGGCACGATCTTCTCTGGAGGTCCAACCGATGCCACTTCAAATATGTTCAGGATCGCAGTTAGTTTCACTTATGCTGATATAAAGAAAGGAATGAAGTAACTGTTTCAAATTCTGACATTCCCGACTCTCTCTGGAGTCATACCTCAATAAAAAAACGGCAGTGTGGTAACACTGCCGTTTTTTTATTTATTGGGTTGCCCTTATTTCCCTGCTGCCGCTTTAGCCTTATTTACTTTTGCCGTCATGAATTCCTGAAATTGCTTGCGCTTCTCTGGTCCCATGATCATGTCGAGCTGTGCCTGCCTGGCCTGAACGGCAGATTTGGCCCATTTCTCTTTGGTAGCACTGTCCTTACCGTAAGCGTTGATCCTTTCCAGCGCAGCTAAAAAACAAACATTCGTGTTATCGATATCAATCAACTGGTCTTCACTCATGCCCAGCTTTTCCTTGAGGAACTTCTGGTTGTCTTCGCGGAAACCCTTGGCTTTGGAAAGCTTCTGCTCAGCGGAAAGGTCAGCCCATTTCTGCGCCTGTGTTGACGAAACCGCGAGAATAGAAACGAAAAGGAAGAAAACGATCTTTTTCATGTTGTTAATAGTTTTCTCAAATATGGGTGTATGTTGGTTCCATTCCAAGCATATATGCTTCATTACTGTAGCATATCTTAAAATCGAAACAGATTTGATGGAAATGGCTGGCTCAGGCCAAAAATTCCTGCATAAAAAAGCCCCAACGAATAAACGTCAGGGCTCTAATCATTATGCCGCCGTCTGCTCTACCGGGCTACAAGCCTGGCGAAGCAGGTAACGGAGGTTTATTTCTTTCTGAAAGCTTCAACAGTCACTTTAGATATGCTGCCATTAAACTTATCCTTCCCTTTATAACCATGAAATACCGGTGTATTCTGGTCTTCGCCCACATCAGCGGTTTCGTCGATCCCAAATGTACTGGCGTTGGTTTTCTCTATCCGCCCCTCGCCGATCTTCTTGCCGTCCAGGAGAATCGTGCCTTGACCTCCGGCACCTCTTCCCCCATCATATGCCAGGTCAAAGCTAAGCTTGTGCTTGCCGGCAGGGATTTTCTCTGTAGCGGCGATGGTAAACAATTTAAGGCCAACGAAATTATAGGTAAACACCGGCTTGCCGCCCACTGTATAAAAGCTCCAGCCGCCAAAATCGCCACCCTGGCAAATAATCACGCCATTGGCGTTTGCCCCAACCTCTACATCAGCATTGATGGAGAATGAAGCATTCTTGATATTGATAAATGCCACTTCAGGTATGCCACTCATACCCCCGTACAATTCCATTTTTGTTCTCCCATTCATGAGGTCGGGTCTTCCGGCGATGCGTGCATCAAATCGTTCAAGTGTCCTGTCGTCGATCGGTAAAACCTGGTACTTCAAGGCTTCCTCCATGAACAGTTTCTTGAGTTCCTCTAATTTTGCCGGCTCCTTTGCAGCCAAGTTATTCGCCTGGCTGAAATCTTCATTTACATTATAGAGTTCCCAATCGTCTTCAGCAAGTGGGCGCCTTGGCTGCATTTCCCATGGTGCTTTATGCACGGTACCTGCAAACCAGCCGTCGTGGTAGATGCCTCTATTGCCGGTAATTTCGAAATACTGGGTTTTGTGCATCTCCGGGGCCTTCGCATCATTAAAGGTTTTCTTCATACTCACACCTTCCAATGGCTTCTGTTCTATTCCGTTCACCGATTTCGGGGCGGGTACTCCTGCACATTCATAAATGGTAGGTGCAATATCGATGACATGGTGGAACTGGGAGCGAACCTCATTTTTCGCCTTTATCCCTGCGGGCCAGGAGACCACCATACCATTCCTGGTACCACCAAAATTGGAGGCTACCTGTTTTGTCCAGGTAAAGGGCGTATTGCCAGCAACGGCCCAACCAGCCGCAAAATGATTGTATGTTTCCTCACTACCGAGCTTGTCGATCACTTTCATTTGAACTTCCATTGGTTCTGCAACGCCGTTGTAGTAAGTACCTCCATTGAACGTACCGATCATGCCACCCTCGGCACTGGCGCCATTGTCCCCC
This sequence comes from Chitinophagaceae bacterium, assembly GCA_040404045.1. Classification (GTDB taxonomy): domain Bacteria; phylum Bacteroidota; class Bacteroidia; order Chitinophagales; family Chitinophagaceae; genus Pollutibacter. The sequence goes on along the minus strand of JBBAJN010000052.1, from coordinate 1,393 downwards.
ACGATATAAAAGAACAGCGTATTCTCCAGTTCTCCCCTGGCTTCAAGCGCAGCCATGAGCCGGCCTACTTCAGCATCCGTATGCTCCGCAAATCCTGCAAATACCTCCATTTGTTTTTCAAACAAACGCTTTTCATCTGCACTCAGCGTTGCCCAGTCTTTGATGACTTTGGGTTTAGGTGCGAGTACGGTATTCTTTGGAACGATGCCTAATTTCTTTTGGCGCTCCAATGTCTGCTCCCTGAGTTTGTCCCATCCCTGTGAAAACTTGCCCTTGTACTTCGAGATATAGCTTTTGGGCGCGTGATGGGGTGCATGGGTCGCACCCGTCGCGAAGTACATGTAAAAAGGCTTCTCGGGAGTGAGGGATTGTTGCATATTCATCCATGAGATCGCCTGGCTGGTCATATCCGTAGTGAAATGATAATTTGGATCATCCACTTTTGGATAAACCCTGGATACACCATCGTAGACCATAGGGTGCCACTGGTTGGTTTCACCGCCAATAAAGCCATAGAACTTATCAAATCCGGATCCCGTTGGCCAGCGGTCGAAGGGACCAGATACGGAACCTTCCCATGGTGGTGTTTCATGGTATTTGCCGAAGGCAGCTGTGCTGTACCCATTCATTCGGAGTACCTGGGCAACGGGGGTAATACTTTGGGGCCTTACGCCCGTATTGCCGGGGAATGCAGTGGACACCTCCATAATGGTTCCGGCATTATTCGAATGATGATTGTAACCGGTAAGCAGGGCTGTTCTTGTAGGAGAACAAAGTGAGGTGGTATGAAAACGGTTATACTTCAGGCCATTAGCAGCCAGTTTCTCCAGGTTGGGCATATGGATGGGGCCACCAAAAGCGCTGGAGTGTCCAAAACCGATATCGTCGAGAAGCACCACCACCACATTGGGTGCCTTTTCCGGAGCTGTTACCCGGAATCGGGCAGGTGCTTTAGCGTTCCGTGCGTCCAATTCGGCTATGGAAACCACTTGGGGTTCCCGGATAGGAAGGAGGGTACGGTCCAGGCCGGAAGTATCATTCAGGCCGGATGACATAGTCAGTGCGGCGTTAGGCTTCCCATTTGGCTGCTGCCAGCCTACCAGAATAACGAGAGGTAATAACACCACCCATAGTAACTTGATCATACGATTAACTTTGATAAAGAGTGATTGGTGATCAGAAAAAAACTGTCTCAGAAATGAAAATACACTCAATGGCTGCGAAGACAAAGAAAATCGTACTGCGTCTGTCCTAATTCAGTGAAACCAAGACAAGAAGCCCTATTAGACAAAAAAAAAGCCCCAACGTATAAACGTCGGGGCTTTAATAAATATGGCGCCTACCTACTCTCCCAGGCCGCAGCCTAGTACCATTGGCCATGAGGGGCTTAACT
>JBBAJN010000051.1:0-19000 GCA_040404045.1 Chitinophagaceae bacterium | reverse complement strand
AAATAGATACATACCACCCAACGTCCGGGATTTGTGTATCTTCAAGGTTACAATCTACAATTAGGGCAGGAAGTGAAAAACTTGTTCATAAATATATTCTAAAGTTTTTGAATATGCAAAATCTTATTTCAGTAAATATCGTCATCGGGGATCGCAACTACAGGGTAAGGATAGATGCGGCAGACGAAGAATCGGTTCGCAAAATTGCAAAACTGATCAACGATAAGATTGTAGAATTCAAATCCAGTTTCGCTGGAAAAGACATGCAGGACTATATTTCCATGGTTCTCCTGTGGTTTGTCACGGAACAGCAGCAAGGCAATATCTCTGCGTCCGGGATCCACGAAGCCCTCAACAACCTGGAAGAGCTGTTGGGTAAGGCGAACTAAGAATTTGAAATCCTGAAGAATGGAGCCCGGCAACGCCGTTTGCCTCCGCCCTAATAGATTTATTGCTTAACTTCGTAGGTTACAGCCCTGAAAAGGCTAGTAAGATTTATAACGTGACATTGAAAAAACCCAACATTCATGGATTTCACTCAGATTTTACCCATTATAATTGGTGTAATTGCATTAGCCATTGGCGTCGGAGCGGGTAAGTTCCTGTTCGCCAAGGACACGCGCAAACAGATAGAGGAAGCAGCACAACAGGCAGAAAAGATCATCGCAGATGCCAAATTGCAGACGGAGACGCTGAAGAAGGAGAAGATGCTCGAGGCCAAGGAGAAATTCGTCCAACTCCGCTCTGAACACGAAAAAGAGGTACTGGAAAGAAACAAAAAGATCAACGACACCGAGATCCGGATCAAGCAGAAAGAGCAGTCGATCAACTCGAAATTGGAAAACCTGGACAGGCAGACCAAAGAGAACGAGACCATTAAAGAGAACCTGAATCGCCAGATCGAGGTGATCAACCAAAAGCGGAACGAACTGGAAAAGCACCAGGAAGAGCATATCCGCAGGCTTGAGAAGATCGCAGGTCTAACTGCAGAAGAAGCCAAGGCGCAACTGGTCGAAAGCCTTAGGCAGGAGGCTCATTCCCAGGCGATTACCATCCAGCAGGAGATCATTGAAGATGCCAAGCAAAAGGCCAATAAAGAGGCCCGCAAGATCATCATCCAATCCATCCAGCGAACTGCCGCCGAGCAGACCATAGAAAATACGGTAACCGTATTTAACCTGGAAAGTGACGAGATCAAGGGCCAGATCATCGGCCGGGAAGGTCGTAATATCCGCGCCATAGAAGCCGCCACCGGTGTTGACCTGATCGTAGACGATACCCCGGAAGCCATCGTGCTTTCGTCATTTGACCCACTCCGCCGTGAGATCGCCCGTTTGTCTTTACAGCGACTGGTGGCCGATGGCCGTATCCACCCCGCCCGAATTGAAGAAGTGGTGGAAAAAACCCGTAAACAGATCGAGGAGCAGGTCATGGACATTGGTGAACGAGCCGTTATCGAGCTGGGCATTCACGGCCTTCACAAGGAGCTGGTGAGGGTAGTTGGAAAGATGCGTTTCCGCTCCTCATATGGCCAGAACCTGCTGATGCACAGTCGTGAAGTAGCCAACCTATGCGGAATCATGGCGGCAGAACTGGGCATGAACGCCAAGTTGGCCAAAAGGGCCGGCCTTCTCCACGATATCGGAAAGGTGCCGGATGAAGAAACGGAACTGAGCCACGCCCTCCTGGGAGGTAAGCTGGCTGAAAAATACGGTGAAAACCCCGCGGTTGTGAACGCCATTGCGGCTCACCACGACGAGACCGAAATGCAGTATGTGATATCTCCGATCATTCAGGCCTGTGATGCCATCAGCGGCGCCAGACCAGGTGCCAGGAGGGAGATCATGCAGCAGTATATACAGCGGATCAAGGACCTGGAAACCCTTGCCCTGACCTATCAGGGTGTGGAAAAAGCATATGCGATCCAGGCCGGTCGTGAACTCAGGGTGATCGTAGAAGCTGACAAAGTATCTGACAATGATTCAGAGAAGATCAGTTTCGACATGGCCCAGAAGATCCAGAACGAAATGACCTACCCGGGGCAGATAAAAGTTACCGTCATACGTGAAAAACGGACGGTAAACGTTGCCAGGTAAATTTTATCTGCAATGTGATCAATGTGATTCATGTGGGGAATGTGGTTAATGCATGCAGGAAGGGGCCAAACGCCGACCTGCAACCTTAACCAGATTCCCCACTTTCTTTTGAATCCGCCTGTCTTAAACCGGATATCCCGCTTTCTTCCAAGCCCGACTTCTCCCGCAAACCTGCCCCGCCAGATCATTTAGCGGGCCACCACGTCCCGTCCTCTCCTCTGCCCGGCAATTTTTAACCACATTCCAGTGCATTCGCCACATTCATTCCCCATATTCCGCCACATTTCCCACATTAAAATTTGGCGCAGCCGAATTTCCCCCCTACCTTTGCCGTCCAAATTTTAAGGATATGAACCCTGCAATAGATTTTGTACACGCACAGCTGACCGTCACCAAAGAGGTTCCCAAATTCAAGGCAGGGGACAATATTACCGTTAACTACAAGATCATTGAGGGTAATAAAGAACGTATCCAGAGCTTTAAGGGCGATGTGATCAAGCGTCAGGGTCAGGGTGCTACAGCTACCTTTACCGTGCGTAAGGTTTCTGATGCCGTTGGCGTGGAAAGGACTTTCCCGGTCAATTCCCCCAATATTGAGTCCATCGTACTCAATAAAACCGGTAAAGTTCGTCGTGCTAAACTGTACTTCCTCCGTAGTAGAAGCGGTAAAAGCGCAAGGATTAAGGAAAAAAGAGTTAAATAAATCATTGTCAGATATTTTAACAGACGGGAGCCTATGGCTCCCGTTTTTGTTTTGACCGTATGGGTTCATAATTCTAACTTTGGTATTCACACAGATAAACTGATAAACATGTTATCCAGCGTATTACTTTTAAGCATGCCCGGTGGAACTGAATGGATCATCATTGTTATAGCCATACTCGTTCTTTTTGGCGGCAGAAAGATCCCTGAATTCATGAGGGGTATCGGCCGTGGTATCCGCGAATTCAATGACGCAAAGTCCAACGTGAAGAAAGAGATAGAGGAAGGCATCAGTGAAAAAGACAAACAGCAGGTTTCATCCTGAATGTTCTAAATTCCTATCTCAGCTTGTATCAACACCTGTCAATACAGCAATTTCACCAGGAAATTGAGGAAGGCACTATTGAGTGCACCGAAGTAGTCAAACATTATCTCTCCAGGATCGCCTCCGCCTCGAGGCTCAATGCCTTTGTAGAAGTTTTTGAATCGGAAGCCCTTGAACGGGCGTCAGAGCTCGATCAAAAAAAGAAAAGCGGCGCCCCCATTGGCAAATTGTTTGGGGTAGTGATCGGAATCAAAGACGTGATCTGCTATAAAGGTCACCAGGTTACGGCCGCCTCCAGGATCCTGGAAGGTTTCCATTCACTTTATTCAGCCACTGCGGTAGAAAGACTCCTGGCAGAGGATGCCATCATCATTGGGTCATTGAACTGCGACGAGTTTGCCATGGGCTCATCCAACGAGCATTCCTGCTACGGGAAAGTGCTGAATGCACTCGACGAGAACAGGGTGCCCGGAGGATCATCTGGAGGCTCTGCAGTGGCCGTTCAGGCCGGGCTTTGTATGGTAAGCCTTGGAAGTGACACGGGTGGCTCTGTTCGCCAACCTGCGGATTTCTGCGGCATTGTGGGCCTTAAGCCCACTTATGGGCGGATCTCCCGTTATGGCCTGATCGCTTACGCCTCCTCGTTCGACCAGATCGGGATATTTTCCACTTCGGTAGATGATGCCGCCCTGCTTTTGGAGGTCATGGCCGGTGCGGATGAACTCGACAGCACGGTGAGTACCGAACCCGTTCCCGCTTACAGCCGGGAAATGGAGGCCGGAAATCAGACCTACAGGATCGCCTATTTCCCCGAAAGCCTTGAGCACCCTTCCCTGGATCCGGAGATCAGGAAATCCGTGCACGAGCTGTTCACCTCCCTCCAGGAACAGGGACATACCGTTCACCCGGTCAAATTTGATTACCTCGATTATATTGTCCCAACCTATTACGTGCTCACTACTGCCGAGGCATCGTCCAACCTCTCCAGGTTCGATGGCGTCAAATATGGCCCAAGGAAAGGCAGTGCCGAAGATTTAACAGCCTTTTACGAGCAGAACAGGTCTGCCGGATTTGGTAAAGAGGTGAAAAGAAGGATCATGCTCGGCAATTTTGTGCTGAGTTCGGGCTATTACGATGCCTATTTTACCCAGGCACAAAAAGTCAGAAGGTTGATAATCAATAAGACAGAAGAAGTTTTCAATCAATATGACCTGCTTATAATGCCCACCGTTCCCTATCCCGCTTTTAGGTTTGGGGAGAAAAGCAAGGACCCGATCGAGATGTTCCTGGCCGATCTTTTCACGGTTTTTGCCAATCTGGCAGGCATTCCGGCCATTTCAATACCCCTCTCCCGGCACAGTAATGGCATGCCTTTTGGTGTACAGGTTATGACGGACCGGTTCAAAGAGCTAACTTTGCTCCGGGCTTCCTCCCTGATCTACGAACCTGGGAAACCATAACACCCCAACCATCCAGTCCTGAAAAACCACGGAATCTTATTTTAAACGGGGTATAAACGCTACTCGAATGCAGTCCATTTTGAAGAAGTTTGCCATAGTAGGTTTATTCCTGGGGATCATCTCCCCGGGTGTAGCACAGTATAGCCCTGATTCAGATACACTTGACATCTCCAAAGAGAACTTGCCGTCCGTCGTTACTGAGAAAAGGGACCCGTCCGTCAGGACCTCAGCCTTCACAGTAGAAAAAAAAGCCGAAATAAGCGGCGCAGCCAGCCTGTTAACCCTTCACCCCAGGGCGATACCCTTTGTGAAGGACTACCTCGAGGTCCACGAAGAAAGGCTGGTTCGGATGAAGTCTACCGCAATGCCCTATTTTAAAATGATCGATAAGGTCTTCGCGGAGAAGGACCTGCCCACCGAACTGAAATACCTTGCGGTCATAGAATCAGATCTCAGCTCATCAGCTGTTTCCTGGGCCGGCGCCGTTGGCCCCTGGCAGTTTATGCCGGAAACCGGAAAGCTCATGGGTCTGAAAGTTGGAAAATATGTTGACGAGAGAAGGGACCTTTACAAAAGCTCCTACGCTGCGGCAAAATACCTTAAGGGCCTGTATGCACAGTTGAACGACTGGCTGCTGGTCATAGCGGCATACAATGGGGGACCTGCCCGGGTAGAATCTGCCATCAGGAAAAGTGGCAGCAGGAACTTCTGGGATCTACAGTATTTCCTCCCGGCAGAATCACGGACCCATGTCAAAAAGTTTATTGCCACCCATTACATCATGGAGGGGCAGGGCGGCATCACCACTACAGGTGCCAGCGATGCCGTCAGGCTCGGCATGCTACCGCCTTCGAAAGAGGTGTTGGAGAACACCCTGTTGCAAACCCTGACAGGCAGGTACAATTCAGTGATCCTCGCCAAATCAATCGATATGGATCCGGTGATCTTCAATCAGCTGAACCCGGCTTTTGACCAGAAAGTAAGTACCGAAGCCTATGGTATGAGGTTGCCGGAAGATAAAATGGAACTGTTCAACGAAAAGAAATTGGAGATCCTGGAAGCTTCGGTAGCACAACTGCTAAATGGAACAGCCGCCCAGGCTGAAACCATTTATCCGAAAGAGATCCGGATCCCGGAGAAAAAGACCGCAAAGAAAAAATAGTTCACCCCCCCAGGACTTTTCGGATAGCCGCTGCTTTGAGCAGGCACTCATCATACTCTTTTTCAGGATCGCTGGAGGCTGTAATCCCCGATCCCGCCATGAAAGATAAGTAGCCCGTACCTGCATTGTACATAATGCTACGGATCACCACATTCATATCGAAATTCTTCTCCGGCGTGAGATACCCCACTGATCCGGAAAATATTCCACGTGCAGTTCTCTCGTATTTCTCTATCAGCTCCATTACCCTGCGTTTCGGAGCACCGGTCATACTGCCCATGGGGAAACAGGATCTGACGATCTCCGCAAATGATACTCCTTTGCGCAACTCCCCGCTGACTGTTGAGATCATCTGATAAACCTGGGGGAAAGCATAGATGCCGAACAATTCATCAACGGTTACCGAACCTTCCAGGCAGACTTTTGAGAGATCATTCCTGACCAGGTCCACGATCATCACATTCTCCGTTTTATCTTTCACGCTTTGACGCAACTGTTCTTTCAGTGCATCATCGTGATCCTCATTACCCGGGTCACGGGATATCGTGCCCTTGATGGGCTGCGAGATCAGACGTCTTCCGATCCTGGACAAAAACCTTTCCGGGCTGGCACACATTAGGTACTGATGGTTGAGGCGATAAAAAACTGAAAAGGGATTGGGGGAGATCGCGGAAAGGGCCTGGTAAGTATTCACCGGGTCTATAACGGCTTTATCGGCATAAAACTCCTGGCAGAAATTGATCTCATAGCAATCACCACGATGAATGTGCTGCTTGAGATCCCTGATCACCTGCACATACTCATCACGCGAAAAACGCTGTTTGATTTCGATGACATGATGGCTGGCTTGCCGGGGCTGCATCCTGGAGATATCCTCAAACACCACATCATGGTCATTTCCACATGAACCCACCTCCACCACATCGTCTTTAAGGAGTATAACAAATTCGGGTACAAAAAGAAAAGCTGCAGGAAAGCCGATATGATCTTCATGGTTGGACCGAAGACCCTCGATCTCATTTTTCAGATCGTATCCCAAATGCCCGAAGATCCAGTCCTGCTGCCCCAAAGTAAACTGGTCAATGGCATCGAGACGATCTGCCTGCCCGGGTTGAATGATCGCGATTGACCCTGCTGCTGCTATGCATTCCAGCGTTTGGGGCGCAATGGAATACTGGTGGTTATCCAAAAAACAACAAATGTTGAACCGGCTGAGCCAATTCAACATTTGCGACTTAAAATATGGTTTATCCTCTACAGGAAAAGAACGGAACGTTCTCAAGATCAGAAATCATCTTCATCGTCATCAAATCCACCGGAGTCATCCATGAAGCCAAGGTCCTTGAATTCATCATCGATAGCGAAGTCATCATCTTCAGCCTTCTTTGAACCCGTTGATGCTTTTTTCCCTTTTGACTTAGGAATATCAAATTCATTGAAATCAGGGTCCCACTCTTCCTCTTCTTCCACTTTCTCCCAGTCATCAACTTCTTCTACATCATCGTCATCATCTTCATCATCTGATTTGGAGGATGCCTTACGACCTTTCTTAGATGTCACCTCTTCGGCATCATCCAATTCGTCATCATCATCCTCGTCAACTTTCTTTTTTGAACGGGGTGCAGGCTTGGAGGATGATTCAGGATCTTCCTCTTTCTTTGCAGTTACTTTTTTCGGTTTGTCAGACTTCGCCATATCGAGCAGGATTATCGACGTAAAATTTCCACCTAATTTTTAATTGGCCAAATTTTTCCCGAATATTTTTATCCGGTTATTTCAGCTTAATGATCTGCTCCCTCCCGGGGCCATTGGAAACATGGGAAACATCCACTCCCAGATACCCGTTCACATGTTGAATATAGTTCTTCATCAGTTCCGGAATATCTTCTGCTGAAGATATTTTTGTGATGTCCGTTTTCCAGCCTGGCAGTGTGGTATATACCGGTTCAATATCAGCCTTCATCATCTGGTAAGGTACTTCTGTCCTGCGTTCGCCATTGATCAGATAGCTTTCACAGAGAGACAGGTTGTCAAAACTATCGAGCACGTCTGCCTTGGTCATTATGACCTTGGTGACACCATTGATCATGCAGGCAAATTTCAATGCCACGAGGTCTATCCAGCCGCAACGCCTTGGCCTGCCGGTAGTGGCTCCAAACTCGCTTCCCAGCCGCCTCAATTCTTCACCGGTCTCTTCATGCAACTCCGTGGGGAACGGTCCGCTTCCTACCCTGGTGCAGTACGCCTTCGAGACCCCCATTACGTCGCGGATCTTCTGTGGCGCTACTCCCAGCCCGGAACAAACGCCCGATGTAGTGGTGCTGGAAGACGTCACAAACGGGAAGGTTCCAAAATCCACATCCAGCATACTTCCCTGTGCACCTTCCGCCAGAACTTTGGCGCCCTTGCTGATCCTGTCGTTGATGAAATATTCTCCATTCACGATCTTAAGTTCGCGCATGAACTCAAGTGCCTCGAAAAACTCCTCTTCCCAGGCATTGATGTCTTCGGTGAAATTATTCGAATCGAGCAAGCGCTGGTGTTTAAGCCTGAGCTTGATATATTGCGTGGTGAAATTCTTGTCCAGCAGGTCGCCTACCCTTAATCCGTTCCTGCCTGTTTTGTCCATGTAAGCCGGGCCTATGCCTTTCAGGGTAGAACCGATCTTTTCATTTCCTTTAGAGATCTCGGATGCTTTGTCGAGCGCACGGTGTGTTGGCAGGATCAGGTGGGTCCTTTCTGAGATGAACAGGTTCTTCCTGCAGTCCACTCCCATATCGGCTACTTTCCGGGCTTCCTTTTTCAGGGTCACCGGATCAAGTACTACGCCGTTGCCGATGAGGTTGATCGTTCCCTCGTGGAAGACCCCGGAAGGGATCTGGTGCAACACCACTTTGGTTCCGTTCACATAGAGTGTGTGACCGGCATTCGGTCCACCCTGGAAACGTGCAATGATATCATACGAGGGGGCAAAATAATCTACGATCTTTCCTTTCCCTTCATCACCCCATTGAAGGCCTAAAATTACATCAACCATGTACCGTTTTTGAAGGGAGCAAAGATAGTGGGATAAAATGAACTAAACGGATTCCGTATCAAATCGCTCAACAGAATGTATCCCGGGCAATTGCTTGAGCCTGTCAAACAGTTTTTCTAGTTCGTCTTTATCGTGCACAAAAAGTTTGATATTCCCACGGAACACTCCCTCATTGGCCTCGATCGTGAGCGCTGCGATATTGATCTTGAGTTCCCCGGAGATCAGGTTGGTGATTTTGTTGATCACACCCACATCGTCCAACCCAATAATATTGATACCGGTAAGGAAGGATATTTCCTTGTTCTTGGCCCATTTGGTTTTCACCACCCGGTGGCCGAACTGGGAAAGAAGCCTGGTGGCATTGGGGCAATTGGTGCGGTGAATGATCAGGCCTTTGCCAGTGGAAACAAACCCGAAAACATCATCCCCCGGGATGGGTTTACAGCAATTGGCCAAATTGTACACGATCCTGTCGCTGCTTTCCCCGAAAATGATCAGCTCCGTATCCTTTTTGGGGATCACACGCGTATAGTCGTGCTCCTGCTTTAACTCCTCGGTTTTCGCGGGTTTCGGCGGCTCGAGTTTGTCGCCCATGACCTGGAAATCCTTCAACTCTTTCAGGTCCAGGGCTTTGGTAGCGATCCTGTAGAACAGGTCGAGGGATGATTGCAGTTTATAGAAGTTGGTCACCACCTCGATATTGTGTGGATTGTATCCTACGCCAAGGCCTTCGAGTTTACGCTGCAGGGTGTACTTCCCGTCCTCCGCAACTTTTCGTTTCTCTTCTTTCAGCGCGTCCTTGATCTTATTACGGGCCTTGGCCGTGACTACGAAATTGAGCCAGTCTTCACTGGGCTTCTGTTTGTTGGAGGTAATGATCTCGATCTGGTCCCCGCTCCTGAGTTTATGCGAAATGGGAACCAGTTTGTGATTCACCTTGGCACCGATACATTTTGTGCCAATGGCACTGTGGATGGCAAAGGCAAAATCGAGGGCTGTGGAGTTGATGGGCATCATTTTCACATCGCCCTTGGGTGTGTATACGTAAATCTCCTCTGTAAGAAAAGAGGTTTTGAAATCGTGGAGGAAATCAATGCTGCCAATCTCCTGGTGCATCAGGGCTTCCCGGATCTGCGAGAACCACTGGTCGAACCGGTCTTCATCCTGTCCGCCCTCCTTATACTTCCAGTGTGCAGCCAATCCTTTCTCCGCAATTTCATTCATCCGTTTCGAGCGGATCTGCACTTCCACCCATCGACCCTGGGGGCCCATTACGGTGGTATGGAGGGCTTCATACCCGTTGGACTTGGGATTGCTGAGCCAGTCGCGCAGGCGTTCCGGAGAAGGCGTATACATGTCTGTAATCAGTGAATACACTTTCCAGCAGTCTTCTTTCTCACGTTCCTGTGGAGAAGTCAGGATGATGCGGATCGCAAACAGGTCGTACACCTCTTCAAAGCCCACCCCTTTCTTCTTCATCTTGTTCCAGATGGAATGTATGGATTTTGGGCGACCCTGGATCTCGTAGTTGAATTCCCCCCGATCAAGCTTCTCCTTGATCGGTTTGATGAACTCGTTGATATACCGGGTCCTTTCTCTCCTGGTTTCGGAGAGTTTCCTGGCGATCTCCCTGTATGTGTCAGGCTCGAGGTATTTCATGGAAAGGTCTTCCAGCTCGGTCTTGACATTGTACAGACCCATCCTGTGGGCGAGTGGGGCGTACACATACACGGTTTCAGAGGAGACCTTCAATTGTTTTTCGGCCTTCATGCTGTCAAGGGTCCGCATGTTGTGCAGCCTGTCCGCCAGCTTGATGAGGATCACCCGGGGGTCGTCCGTCAGGGTGAGGAGGATCTTCTTAAAGTTCTCGGCCTGCTGGCTGGTGTTGGCATCCACCACGTTGGAGATCTTGGTGAGCCCGTCAATGATCCTGGCGATCTCGCTGCCAAATTCCCGTTCAATATCGTCCAGGGTCACATCAGTGTCCTCTACTGTATCATGCAGCAAGGCACAGATGGTGGAACGAACGCCCAGTCCGATCTCTTCCACGCAAATACGGGATACCGCCAGGGGGTGCAGGATATAGGGCTCGCCACTTTTACGCCGCATGGTCTTGTGGGCATCAACGGCGATCTCGAAGGCGCGGCGGAGCAATTCCTTGTCACCCGGCTTTAGCTTTGGCTTAAGCACGCGCAATAAGGCCCTGTACTGCCGCACGATCTCTTTTTTCTCCTGCTCGTCGGTGAGGTTATACTTTGGCACGGACTGTTGTTGGTCCAGCATCTCCATGATCAAATTTAAGGATTAACGAATTAGCGGATTGGCGAATTCGTTCATAAATACGCCCACATCCCTAAATCGGACAATTCGGTAATCCGCCAATTCGACAATCCTTTGGCCGCCAATTTCAAAAAAATCCTACCTTTGCACCCCTTCATGCGCATGTGGCGTAATTGGTAGCCGCGCCAGACTTAGGATCTGGTGTTTCACGACGTGGGGGTTCGAGTCCCTCCATGCGCACAACATTGTTCCGGCATATTGCCGGAATGGCATTGACGGAGTCCGGATTGACGGATTTCCGGGACCAATCCGTCAATTCGAAAATCCGTCAATTCGACAATCTAATTTTATGCCTACAGTTTCCAGAGAGAACATCAGCCTGCTGAATGATAAGTTAACCGTGACCGTGAACCGCGAGGATTATTTCCCGGCCTTTGAAAAGGCGCTGAAACATTTTTCGAAGACGGCTAATATCCCCGGATTCCGCAAGGGCATGGTTCCAACGGGTGTCATCCGGAAAATGCATGGCCCCGCCCTGTTTGCCGATGAAGTACTCCGCAGCATCGAGAAAGGGTTGATAGACTACCTGCAGGAAGAGAAACTGGACATTTTCGGGCAGCCACTGCCTAGTCCTGAAAACAATGCGGACCAGCTGAACCTGAATGATCCGGGCGACTACAGTTTTTCATTTGAAATTGGCCTGAAGCCAGCCTTTAATATTGATCTTGAGTCATTCTCAATGGATAAATACAAGATCGCCGTTACCCAGGAAATGATCGATGAGGAAGTGGACAGGCTAAGGCAAAGGCTGGGTAAAATGGAGGAACCTGAAGCGGTATCCACCGAGGACAATGTGTTGAATGTGGTGTTTGAAGAATCAGATGCCGAAGGCAATGCGACAGAAGGCGGTGCCAGGAAAGAAAACTCCCTGCTGGTCAAATATTTTACACCCGAGACCAGGACTAAGCTGATGGGACTCAAGAAAGATGACCACGTGGTGATCCAGCTCACTACCGCATTTGACGAAAAAGAAAGGGAATGGCTGATCAAGGATCTGGGAGTTGATGCCAATGATGCAGCCCAGCTCGGAAAGTATTTCCGGATGACCATCGCCAAAGTTGGTCTGGTAGAAAAAAGAGAACTGAACGAAGAGTTCTTCAAGGAAGCATTCCCAAAGAAAGATATCAAGACAGAAGAAGAGCTCCGGAATACCGTCAGCGAAGAGATCGCTGAGCAGCTGGACAAGCAAACGGTGAATTACCTTCACCACGAACTGTACCATAAGTTGCTGGATAAGGTGCAGATGGATTTTCCAGAGACCTTCCTTAAGCGCTGGATGCAGACCGGCGGCGAGCAGTCGAAATCGGCGCAGCAGGTAGAAGCGGAATTCCCCGGGTTCAGGGACCAGTTGCGATGGACCCTCATCAGCGATAAGATTGTGAGGGAAAACAACCTGGACGTTAGCCCGGAAGAGATGAAAGACTACATGAGGCAACAGATCATGGGGTATTTCGGCGGAATGAGCCTGGATGGCAACGTAGAATGGCTGGACAGCTATGTGGACCGGATGATGCAGGACGAGCAACAGCTCGACAGTTCATACCGCAGGCTGATCACTGAAAAAATATTCACCTGGGCAGCTACAAAGGTAAAAACCAACGAAAAGCCCACCACTACAGAAGAGTTCATGAAGATGCAGGAAAAGCACAATCATAAGCACCACGAACACGAGGAAGCCTGATAGTGGCACATGACTAATGATTTTCTAAAATCGAAAGGGCACCTTCATCAGGTGCCCTTTCGATTTTAGAAATTATGCCCCCGGCCTGTGTGGTCATATGGCGGGATCCGATACGGTCTTCATGGGGCTGAGTTTAAGCAATAGCGCAGGTCAGTAAAACCCGGAACCTCACCCCGTCGTTTTGTCTGATTTTGCGGATTTGCACGGTTTTGGACAATCAAATGCTTTAAATTGCCCAATAATCAAAATACCTACTATGGATCTTGGAAAAGAATTTGAAAAATATGCGGTAAAGCATCGGGGTATTTCCAGTAGTCTCCTGCATGGTTATACTAACCATATGGTCACTAACCTGACTCCAAATATTATCGAGGAAAGGCCAATGAATGTAGCTGTGATGGACGTTTACAGCCGTTTGATGATGGACAGGATCATCTTCCTGGGCTACCCCATTTCAGACGAAGTAGCCAATATCATCACGGCCCAGCTGCTGTTCCTGGACAGCACAGACAGGCAGCGCGACATTCAGATGTATATCAACAGTCCGGGAGGTTCGGTCTATTCCGGAATGGGTGTTTATGATACCATGCAATATGTTACACCTGACGTATCAACCATCACCATTGGGGTAGCTGCCAGTATGGCTGCTGTTCTGATGTGCGCGGGTGCTGCAGGGAAAAGAACGGCATTGAAACATTCCAGGATCATGATGCACCAGCCCAGCGCAGGCGCAGGCGGCCAGGCTTCAGATATCGAGATCACGGTCAACCAGGTGAAAAAACTGAAACGCGAACTATACGAAGTGGTTTCTTATCACAGTGGGCAGGATGTAGAAAAAATTGCGGCTGATTTTGACCGCGATTTCTGGATGACCGCCTTGGAAGCCAAGGAATACGGACTGGTGGACGAAGTGCTAACCCTAAATCCTAAAAAACAGAAATAAGCATCTTACTATGCAATACATGAAAAATAAGAATCCATTCAGACTGGAAGATGAAGAGGAGCCCAAGCTGCCTGATAACCCGATGGAGAAAATGTTCAGCGCTGCGCAGTTCGATAAAAAATTCATTGAGCAGCGTAAAGTGTTCCTTTGGGGACCGGTAGACGACCGGTCGGCAAAGGACATTACATCCCGTTTACTTTACCTGGAAGCTATTGACCCCGGGAAAGAAATCAGTTTCTATATCAACAGTCCTGGTGGCGTGGTCACCAGTGGCATGGTGATCTACGATACCATGCAAATGATCTCTTCGCCCGTATCCACGATATGCATGGGTATGGCGGCCTCCATGGGCTCCATCCTCCTCAGCGGCGGCGCAAAAGGCAGGAGGTTCATTTTCCCCCACGGAGAAGTCATGATCCACCAACCGAGCGGTGGCGGTCAGGGAACTTCTGCCGATCTGGAGATCATGGCCGAGCAGATCAGGAAGATCAAGGAACTCGGTGCCAAGATCCTGGCCGACAATTGCGGCCAGCCTTTTGAGAAAGTGATGAAGGATTTTGACCGCGATTACTGGATGGGAGCGGAAGAATCCGTCAAATATGGTATCGTGGATGCCGCTCTCAATACCATTGACTGATTGGCTGATTAACTCATTGGCTGATTCGTTTTAGTACGGATCAGCCATTTTTTTTACCATGTAAGAAGCTCATAATTAGCCAATTAGCAAATTAGCCAATGAGCCAATTTTTTTATTCTAACTTTGCACGGATCAAATAGATAAAATGGCCAAATCGACCCTACATTGTTCGTTTTGCGGCAGGAGCCGGGATGAAGTAAAGATCCTGATAGCAGGGCAAGACGGGCACATATGTGAAAATTGTGTTGAACACGCGCGGGAGATCATTGAGCAGGAACTTATGGTCAGAAATGATCCAACCAGCTCTAATTATAAACTGACGGTAAGGAAGCCCGTTGAGATCAAACGGTTCCTTGATGAATATGTGATCGGCCAGGACGATGCGAAGAAGGTATTATCCGTTGCGGTCTATAACCATTACAAGAGGCTTCAGTTCAAACAGGCCGAAGGTGAAGTGGAGATCGACAAGAGCAATATCGTCATGGTTGGTGAAACTGGTACGGGAAAAACCCTGCTGGCCAAAACCATCGCCAAACTGCTAAATGTTCCGTTCGCCATCGTGGATGCAACCGTTTTCACCGAGGCAGGTTATGTTGGCGAAGACGTTGAATCCATCCTGACCAGGTTGTTACAGGTCTGTAACTATGATGTGACCGCTGCTGAAAAAGGCATCGTGTACATAGACGAGATCGACAAGATCGCGAGAAAAGGAGACAACCCATCCATCACCCGTGATGTAAGCGGCGAAGGCGTACAACAGGGCCTGCTCAAATTGCTGGAAGGCACGGAAGTACTGGTACCGCCGCAGGGTGGACGTAAACATCCTGAGCAAAAACTGATCAAGGTGAACACCCAGAACATCCTCTTTATTTGCGGTGGCGCTTTTGATGGGATAGACAAGATCATTGCCCGCAGGGTAAATACCAATGCGATCGGCTTTAATGTCAATAAGGAGGAACAGGAGGAGATGAAAAAGAACCTGTTGCAGTATGTAAATGCGCAAGACCTGAAAGGCTTTGGACTGATCCCTGAATTACTTGGACGTCTTCCCGTGGTCACTTATCTCAGCCCACTCGATGCAGAAACCCTGAGGGCGATCCTGACTGAGCCTAAAAATTCGCTGATCAAGCAGTACACAAAGTTATTTGAACTCGAAGGAATTGAACTTACCATAGAGCCGCCCGTATATGATTTCATGGTTGCGAAAGCTATGGAATACAAACTGGGTGCACGTGGACTCCGGTCCATCTGCGAAAGCATACTTACAGATGCCATGTTTGAACTTCCTTCATCCAACCAGAAAAAGTTTGAACTCACGCTCGACTATGCACAGCATAAATTCGACAAATCCAAGATGAGTCTGCTGAAAGTCGCTTAACTGCAAGCAGTCCTGCATCCATAAGAAAGTAAGAAGTAAAAATTCAATGTTTGCCCGGGGCATATTGATTTTTACTTCTTACTTTTTTTTGCTGCTTATTAACAGGAAATGAGTGACTTTTGAAGCATGAATGAACTCATCAACAGGCTCACTGCGGCCGGTTTAACAGAGAAACAGGCGGTCCAGGCCATCACCATCATCAAGAATTTCGCAAAAGAGAAGTTCCCGATTTTTGGCGGAGCTATCGACAAGCTGTTTGACAAGTACCAGGTCAGGAGTGATGATGACTTTCTTGAATAGGAGGATCAGTTGTCCTCAGTCACTTTAATGGTTTCCAGTATCTCAGACTGGATTTTGAAGGATTTCTTGTATTGACCATCCTCGGCGTCAACTACAAAATACAGGCGGGAATAATCATTGCGGAAAACCTTGATGAACTTCGTGAATTCACGTTTTCCAATGGTCTCGCGGTACAATTCATGGCCGCTCTCATCCTTGATCCTCAGGACCATTTTCTGGCTTCCTGCTGAACGAACAGCTACAGCAAAATTCAAAAAATCAGGGCTTGAACCTGTATACCTGATCTCTACACTGACCGACTTTTCAGTTTTCACTACAGGTAATTCAGCTGAAGCTGAAACCGCAATAAAAGAAAAAACAACAGTGAACAGAACTGGCACCAGGAGGCTTCTTACAACTTTCACATTCATATACTTGGTATTTGGTGACGAATCAGTATATGACAAATCAATCGAGTGGGATATCGATTAATCCAGAAAAGAGGGAAAGGTAACCCAAGGAAGATAATGTTTAAACATTATTATTCGGGCTAATGCGATCATCGAATGATCTGCCTTGCAATAACGGTCTTCTGTATTTCTGATGTTCCTTCGCCAATAGTGCATAACTTGCTGTCCCTGTAAAACTTCTCTACGGGAAAATCCTTCGTGTAACCGTATCCGCCGAAGATCTGCACCGCATCGGTAGCAACTTTCACTGCAACTTCGCTCGCGTAATACTTGGCCATCGCGGCTTCTTTGGTCATAGGCAACTTCCTGTTCTTCAGGTCTGCTGCCTGCAGGGTAAGCATTTCCGCTGCTTCAATCTCAGTGGCCATGTCGGCCAGTTTGAACGAGATACCCTGGAAACTTGATATCGGTTGATCGAATTGCTTTCTTTCCTTTGAGTATTGGAGTGCCGCTTCATAGGCTCCCCTGGCAATACCGATACTCAGGGCAGCGATAGAAATCCGTCCACCATCAAGTACTTTCAGTGCCTGCCTGAAACCGTCTCCCACTTCACCCACTCTTTGAGTGTCCGCAATTCTGCATTGGTCAAATACCATCTCTGCCGTTTCGCTGGCTCGCATACCCAGTTTGTTCTCTTTCTTTCCACCGAAGAACCCTGGCGTTCCCCTTTCAATAATGAAAGCGGTACTGTTACCGCTTTCTCTGGGTGCGCCCGTACGGGCGATCACAACGGCCACCTCGCCGGACCTGCCATGGGTGATCCAATTCTTAGTCCCATTCAGAATCCATCCATCCCCCTCTTTCACCGCGGTGGTTTGCATGTTGCCTGCATCGCTGCCTGTGTTTGGTTCAGTAAGCCCCCATGCCCCCAGCCACTCACCGGATGCAAGGCGCGGCAGGTACTTTCTCTTCTGATCTTCATTGGCAAACTGCGAAATATGCCCGGTGCACAGTGAATTGTGCGCAGCAAGACTAAGACCCACTGACCCGCAGACTTTCGAGATCTCTTCGATCACGGCCACGTATTCAAAATACGACAGGCCGGATCCACCATACTCCTCAGGAACAAGCACGCCCATCAAACCCAACTTACCCATTTCCCGAAAAATGTGTGCGGGGAAAGCCTGGCTTTCGTCCCACTCCATGACGTGAGGCCTGATATGCTGCCGCGCAAATTCCCGGGCTACTTCCGCTACCTGCTTCGTGATCTCCTGTTGTTGAAAGTCCATACACTAGATTGAACGACAAAATAACAAAAATACTAACAACTGTTAGCTTTTGTTTAATGGTCTGCTATTCCGGTCAGTTATGGTTCGCCAGTTACTCAAAACTCAGGTAGAATCCGATCTTTTCTATCCATGCATCCGATAAAATGGAGATCCTCGCCAGATCGGCCACACTGTGAAAAGGGCCGTGCTGCTTCCGGTAATTCACGATTGCGTGGGCTTCATGCTTGTGGACATAAGGGTGAAGGGCAAGGGAATCGGCATTCCAACTATTGATATTGATCTTCCTGACTCCTGCATTGCCCAATATCAATAGTGGCCGCAGATCGTCAAACAACGTGTCTGATATGCCATAAATTTCAGAGACCTGTTCAATGCTGTAGAACCCGCCACAGGCAGCCCGGAAACGAATGATCCGTGAAGCAAGTCTGGGACCAATGCCCGGCAGGGACTCCCACAGGGAAGAATCTGCTGTATTGATGTCAACGGCCTTTCTCGGACCCCGTTCATAACGCTCACGATAGGTTCCGCTTTTCCAAACCGCGGCAGTCGGATATGAGTTTGGATCTGTCCCGCTTCGGGCACGGGAAGGCAACCGCGCCGCATAGCCTGAATACCTGCCCTGTTTTGACTCAGCCCCTGCCTGCTGCTCAATGCGCACAAAGGGCATTAAACGTTCCCCCTCATCTTTCCTCAGGCCATAGATCTTCATCAGGTCTTCCGGCCGCCTGAACTTCCCACCCTTATTGAGGTAGTTCCGAATCGTCGCTATCGTTTTCGGCCTTACTCCCATCAACTCCCAGTCGGCTTCCGAAGCCAGGTTAGGATCGAACGGAAAAAGCCGGAATGTTTTTACCACTACGCCCTCCTCACGAGCAGTTTGCCTCATGACCCGATGTGCAGAATCCGCATGGATCAGCAATTCTTCGCTTAGCCGTTTCGGCTTGCCGAAAAAACCTGGCAGCAGCCAAACCAATAAGATCAACACAAGCAGTGCCATCACCCCCGTCCGCTCCTTCCTGGAGAAAACCAGGTATCCCTTTATCCACTCAGTCATTTTTATGTAAAGGTCCACACCAGCAACTGGTGAAGCAAGGGAAGGAACACAAATAAAAACTGTTTTAACAACATGGACCATTGGGCGGATCGCAGAAAGAACGTTGGCCCATACCCAGTGTTAGCCAATATAAACGGAGGATCAGATATCAATGGTGAGTCCGTCGTAAGCCAGCGATATGCCTTCCGGCAGCTCCGCGTCAACCTC